>NZ_LOYN01000062.1:0-1859 GCF_001526325.1 Burkholderia sp. MSMB1826 | reverse complement strand
CGTTGTGCGCCCAGCATGGGCGCACTCCTGCGGGTGCAAGTCCCGCCATAAGCTGGTCACAGCGAATGAAGTGAAGCGCAACTGCATGAGGGCGACCGAATGTGGAGAGGAAGCGTGGAGCGTAAATCGTGAGCCGATGGACAAGAACTGCATAGAAGGCGCTGCCGTGCAGGGCGAGCGGGCAACGCACCGCGAAGCTCTCGTGACCAAGGCGAAGCAGCGTAAATGCGGCGGTTGTGCGATGAAGGAGTGCGCTCTTACCTGGGGAGATCTCGCCTTATGCCTGAAAGGGCGACGGCGTCGAGCCGGAGCGAGAAGTCAGCAGAGGTCGTAGTAGTCACAGGACAGGTCGATGAGGCTGAAGCTGGTGACGAAGGGCCGAACGGGAAGGAGTGTCCAGCGTCATGTCGATGCGACAGGCAATGCGTCAGATGCCCGTGCGAGCGGGGCGAGCGGGAAGCATACGCGGTGAAGCTGCGTCTATGCCCGTGAGCGACGAAGGCTGTTGCCCGCGCCATGAATCCGGGGACACAGGGTCGTCGCTGCTGATGGCGGCGCTGACGAGGGAGAACCTGAAGCAGGCGTTCAAACGGGTACGGGCCAACAAGGGAGCCGCTGGCGTGGACGGTCTGGATATGGACCAGACGTCGCGCCATCTGGTGACGGCGTGGCCCGCGATCCGTGAACAGTTGCTCAAGGGGACGTACCGGCCCAGTCCGGTACGGCGGGTGACGATCCCGAAACCGGACGGAGGCGAGCGCGAGCTTGGCATCCCGACGGTGACGGACCGGCTGATCCAGCAGGCGCTGCTGCAGGTGCTGCAACCGGTTCTGGACCCTGGCTTCAGCGAGAACAGCTACGGCTTCCGGCCCGGACGGCGTGCGCACGATGCGGTGCTTGCCGCGCAGTCGTACGTGCAGTCGGGTCGGCGAATCGTGGTGGATGTTGATCTGGAGAAGTTCTTCGACCGGGTCAACCACGACATCCTGATCGACCGACTGCAGAAACGTATTGGGGACGCCAGCGTGATCCGGCTGATCCGGGCGTATCTGAACAGCGGCATCATGGATGGCGGCGTGGTTCAGCAGCGCGAACAGGGCACGCCACAGGGCGGGCCGCTATCGCCGTTGCTGGGCAACGTGCTGCTCGATGAGGTGGACAAGGAACTGGAGCGGCGAGGCCACTGCTTCGCGCGCTATGCCGACGATGCGAATGTCTATGTTCGTAGCCGCCGTGCTGGCGAGCGGGTGATGGCGCTGCTGCGTCGTCTGTATGGGCAACTGCGGTTGAAGGTCAACGAGACCAAAAGCGCAGTCGCCAGTGTGTTCGGTCGCAAGTTTCTGGGCTACAGCCTATGGGTAGCGTCCGGCGGTGTCATCAAGCGCAAGGTGGCGGCCAGACCGCTGCTGGCGTTCAAACGCCGCATTCGCGAACTGACCGGCCGTAGCGGCGGGCGCAGCATGAAGGACGTGGTGGAACGGTTACGGCCCTATGTATTGGGTTGGAAGGAGTACTTCCGGATGGCGCAGACGCCACGAGTCTGGCTGGATCTGGACAAGTGGATGCGTCACCGGCTGCGTGTCATCCAGCTCAAACACTGGCGCCGCGGTCCGACCATCTACCGGGAACTGCGTGCGTTGGGCGCACCGTCCGCTGTGGCGCAACAGGTGGCGGCGAACAGCTGTCGCTGGTGGCGTAACAGCGGCAAGCTCCTGAATAGCGTATTGACCCTCGCGTACTTCGATCGGCTGGGTGTGCCCCGACTCTCATAACCTCAACTTCCCGAACCGCCCGGTGCGGACCCGCATGCCGGGTGGTGTGGCAGGGGTACGGCCTCATGGCCGTCCCCTATGCCGATT
>NZ_LOYN01000061.1:0-2911 GCF_001526325.1 Burkholderia sp. MSMB1826 | reverse complement strand
GAGACAGACTCGTTATAGGGTCAAGCGAACAAGTGCATGTGGTGGATGCCTTGGCGATCACAGGCGATGAAGGACGCGGTAGCCTGCGAAAAGCTACGGGGAGCTGGCAAACAAGCTTTGATCCGTAGATGTCCGAATGGGGAAACCCACTCCGTATGGAGTATCCATGGCTGAATACATAGGCCATGCGAAGCGAACGCGGTGAACTGAAACATCTAAGTAACCGCAGGAAAAGAAATCAACCGAGATTCCCAAAGTAGTGGCGAGCGAAATGGGATGAGCCTTGCACTCTTTATTTGTATTGTTAGCCGAACGCTCTGGAAAGTGCGGCCATAGCAGGTGATAGCCCTGTAGGCGAAAACAGTATGAAAGAACTAGGTGTGCGACAAGTAGGGCGGGACACGTGAAATCCTGTCTGAAGATGGGGGGACCATCCTCCAAGGCTAAATACTCGTGATCGACCGATAGTGAACCAGTACCGTGAGGGAAAGGCGAAAAGAACCCCGGGAGGGGAGTGAAATAGATCCTGAAACCGCATGCATACAAACAGTCGGAGCCTCGCAAGGGGTGACGGCGTACCTTTTGTATAATGGGTCAGCGACTTACGTTCAGTAGCAAGCTTAACCGTATAGGGCAGGCGTAGCGAAAGCGAGTCCGAATAGGGCGTTCAGTTGCTGGGCGTAGACCCGAAACCAGGTGATCTATCCATGGCCAGGATGAAGGTGCGGTAACACGTACTGGAGGTCCGAACCCACTAACGTTGAAAAGTTAGGGGATGAGCTGTGGATAGGGGTGAAAGGCTAAACAAACCTGGAAATAGCTGGTTCTCTCCGAAAACTATTTAGGTAGTGCCTCGTGTCTCACCTTCGGGGGTAGAGCACTGTCATGGTTGGGGGGTCTATTGCAGATTACCCCGCCATAGCAAACTCCGAATACCGAAGAGTGCAATCACGGGAGACAGACATCGGGTGCTAACGTCCGGTGTCAAGAGGGAAACAACCCAGACCGCCAGCTAAGGTCCCCAAATATAGCTAAGTGGGAAACGAAGTGGGAAGGCTAAAACAGTCAGGAGGTTGGCTTAGAAGCAGCCACCCTTTAAAGAAAGCGTAATAGCTCACTGATCGAGTCGTCCTGCGCGGAAGATGTAACGGGGCTAAGCTATATACCGAAGCTGCGGATGCGTGCTTGCACGCATGGTAGGAGAGCGTTCCGTAAGCCTGCGAAGGTGCGTTGAAAAGCGTGCTGGAGGTATCGGAAGTGCGAATGCTGACATGAGTAGCGATAAAGGGGGTGAAAGGCCCCCTCGCCGTAAGCCCAAGGTTTCCTACGCAACGTTCATCGGCGTAGGGTGAGTCGGCCCCTAAGGCGAGGCAGAAATGCGTAGCTGATGGGAAGCAGGTCAATATTCCTGCACCGTCGTTAGATGCGATGGGGGGACGGATCGCGGAAGGTTGTCCGGGTGTTGGAAGTCCCGGTCGCTGCATTGGAGAAGGCGCTTAGGCAAATCCGGGCGCGTAATTCAAGGGTGTGGCGCGAGCTCCTTAGGGAGCGAAGCAATTGGAAGTGGTTCCAAGAAAAGCCTCTAAGCTTCAGTCTAACGATGACCGTACCGCAAACCGACACAGGTGGGCGAGATGAGTATTCTAAGGCGCTTGAGAGAACTCGGGAGAAGGAACTCGGCAAATTGGTACCGTAACTTCGGGATAAGGTACGCCCTTGTAGCTTGACTGGCCTGCGCCAGGAGGGTGAAGGGGTTGCAATAAACTGGTGGCTGCGACTGTTTAATAAAAACACAGCACTCTGCAAACACGAAAGTGGACGTATAGGGTGTGACGCCTGCCCGGTGCCGGAAGATTAAATGATGGGGTGCAAGCTCTTGATTGAAGTCCCGGTAAACGGCGGCCGTAACTATAACGGTCCTAAGGTAGCGAAATTCCTTGTCGGGTAAGTTCCGACCTGCACGAATGGCGTAACGATGGCCACACTGTCTCCTCCCGAGACTCAGCGAAGTTGAAGTGTTTGTGATGATGCAATCTACCCGCGGCTAGACGGAAAGACCCCATGAACCTTTACTGTAGCTTTGCATTGGACTTTGAACCGATCTGTGTAGGATAGGTGGGAGGCTATGAAACCGGAACGCTAGTTTCGGTGGAGCCGTCCTTGAAATACCACCCTGGTTTGTTTGAGGTTCTAACCTTGGCCCGTGATCCGGGTCGGGGACAGTGCATGGTAGGCAGTTTGACTGGGGCGGTCTCCTCCCAAAGCGTAACGGAGGAGTACGAAGGTACGCTAGGTACGGTCGGAAATCGTGCTGATAGTGCAATGGCATAAGCGTGCTTAACTGCGAGACCGACAAGTCGAGCAGGTGCGAAAGCAGGTCATAGTGATCCGGTGGTTCTGTATGGAAGGGCCATCGCTCAACGGATAAAAGGTACTCTGGGGATAACAGGCTGATACCGCCCAAGAGTTCATATCGACGGCGGTGTTTGGCACCTCGATGTCGGCTCATCTCATCCTGGGGCTGTAGCCGGTCCCAAGGGTATGGCTGTTCGCCATTTAAAGAGGTACGTGAGCTGGGTTTAAAACGTCGTGAGACAGTTTGGTCCCTATCTGCCGTGGGCGTTGGATATTTGAAGGGGGCTGCTCCTAGTACGAGAGGACCGGAGTGGACGAACCTCTGGTGTACCGGTTGTCACGCCAGTGGCATCGCCGGGTAGCTATGTTCGGAAGAGATAACCGCTGAAAGCATCTAAGCGGGAAACTCGCCTTAAGATGAGATATCCCTGGGGACTAGATCCCCTTGAAGGGTCGTTCGAGACCAGGACGTTGATAGGTCGGGTGTGTAAGCGCAGTAATGCGTTCAGCTAACCGATACTAATTGCCCGTAAGGCTTGATCCTATAACAAGTCTG
>NZ_LOYN01000060.1:0-65793 GCF_001526325.1 Burkholderia sp. MSMB1826 | reverse complement strand
ACGCTCCACGCTTCCTCTCCACGCTCGGTCACCCTCACGCAGTTGCGCTTCGCTTCATTCGCCGTGATCAACTCATGGCGAGACTTTCACTCGCAGGAGTGCGCCCATGCTGGGCGCACAAAGAAAAAGCCCCGCAAGTCCGAGAACTTGCGGGGCTTTGTCACCGCTTTTGGCGGAGACGGAGGGATTCGAACCCTCGATCCAGGTTTTGGCCCAGATGCTCCCTTAGCAGGGGAGTGCCTTCGACCTCTCGGCCACGTCTCCCAAACTTTCGCTCGCACCAGGGAGGCAGTGCGACGAGAACGAGATAATAAAGGGTTTCGAACCGTACGTCAATTTCCGTGATGCATTTTCTTCAATGCATCACGAAAAATTCACGATGCCTGGTCGAGTTCGAATACCTTGTGCAGCGCGCGGACGGCCAGCTCCATGTATTTCTCGTCGATCAGCACCGAAATCTTGATTTCGGACGTCGAGATCATCTGGATGTTGATGCCCTCTTCCGACAGCGTGCGGAACATCTTGCTCGCGACGCCCACGTGCGAACGCATGCCGACGCCGACGACCGACACCTTCGACACCTTCGGGTCGCCCTGCACGCGCTCGGCGCTCACATGGCCCTGCACCTGGTTGGTGAGGATGTCCATTGCCTTCTGGTAGTCGCCGCGGCCGACCGTGAACGTGAAGTCGGTCTTGCCTTCGACGCTCTGGTTCTGAATGATCATGTCGACGTCGACGTTCGCATCGGCCACCGGGCCGAGGATCTGATATGCGATACCCGGCTTGTCGGGCACGCCCATCACCGCAATGCGTGCTTCGTCGCGCTGGAACGCGATGCCGGAAATGACTGCCTTTTCCATGGTCTCGTCTTCTTCAAAAGTAATCAGGGTGCCCGAGCGCATTTCTTCGTCGAGCGCAATCAGCGGATCGGTCAGGCTCGACAGCACACGCGTCTTCACCTGGTATTTGCCGGCGAATTCGACCGAGCGGATCTGCAGGACCTTCGAGCCGAGGCTCGCCATTTCCAGCATCTCCTCGAACGTGACGCGATCGAGGCGGCGCGCCTCTTCGACGACACGCGGATCGGTCGTGTAGACGCCGTCGACGTCGGTATAGATCAGGCACTCCTCGGCACCCAGCGCGGCCGCCACCGCCACCGCCGACGTGTCCGAGCCGCCACGGCCGAGCGTCGTGATGTGACCGTCCGGGTCGACGCCCTGGAAGCCCGTGATGATCACGACCTTGCCCGCGTTCAGATCGTCCTTCACGCGCTCGTCGTCGATCGAGTGAATGCGTGCTTTCGTGAATGCGCTGTCGGTCTTGATCGGCACTTGCCAGCCGGCATAGCTCACGGCCTCGACGCCGATTTCCTGCAGCGCGATCGACAGCAGGCCGACGCTGACCTGCTCGCCGGTCGACGCGATCATGTCGAGCTCACGCGGGCTCGGCTGGCTCGAAATCTCTTTCGCAAGACCGAGCAGACGGTTGGTTTCGCCGGACATCGCCGACGGCACGACCACCATCTGGTGCCCGGCCTGATGCCATTTTGCGACGCGTTTCGCGACGTTCTTGATGCGCTCGACCGAGCCCATCGAAGTGCCGCCGTATTTGTGTACGATGAGTGCCATTGTCGTTCTGAACTGGAGGAGAAACCGCACGGGCGCGCTGGGCAGGCCGCGGAGCCGTTCGGTCACGCGGCTTGTGGCTGTGGACGGACGACGAGGGGGACGGCTGGGACGCAACACGCAAGCGTGACGGATTTTGCCCGGAAGGCCGATCAGGCCGCGCAAACCGGGTACGTCACGCGGAAAACCTGCACAAAACGCTCAAAAATCGAGCCGAGCAAACGACCGAGCGTACCCGATAGAAGCCCGCTTGACAAGCCGCGCGCCGTGTCGACGGCCGTTCCGGCGCTGTTTACCGAATGGTGAAAAAGGGCCGGCCGTCGCGCCGCCGGCAACCCGCCGCCGCTAAGCGATCAGCAGGTCCGGGCGCCATTCGATCCGGCGCCATGCGGGGGCGCCGGGCGCCGCGTCCTCGGGCACGTCGATGTCGCGATTGACGCCCAGCCGCGGCACGTAGATCAGTCGGTCGCCCGCGAACAGCAGCGGCACGTCGCGCTGCCACGCCGGCACGCCACGCTCCTGGAACAGATTCTTCAGCGTCCGGCCCGGCCCGCCCGGCGACGTACGCATCCGTTCGCCGCCGGCCCGGGTGCGCACCGCCAGTCGCGCGCCGCGCAGCAGTGCCTCCGGCACCGCGTCCGCGCTGCCCGCGTCGGCCGGCGCGAACACGAACGTGCCGCGCCATCCCGGCAGGCGCCACACTTCCTGTCCGTCCCAGGCGAGCGCCGCCTCCGGTTGCGGCGTCCCCGTACCGTCGTCGGCCGGTTCGCTGCTGTCGCCCGCTTCCCAGTAGACGACATCGCGATAGAGCCGCAGGCACTGCCCCGCATGATCGACGCGCAGCGCATGCGCGTCGCGCGCCGCGCGCAGTTGCCGCATCATGTTGGCCAGCCGGGCAGCCGACGCGCCCGGCAAACCGAGCCGACGCATCCAGAAGCGCAGCAGGTTCGCGCCTCGCGTGTCGTCGAACGCGACCAGCGCATCGCGCGACAGCGCCTGACCGTCGTCGCGCGCGGCGACGGCGAAATCCAGCTCGGCCAGATCGTCGAGCAGCCGCTGAGCGGCCGCCGCATGCTGGGCCGCGCGACCGAGCGCGTCGCGAAAGCCCGGGAAATGCACGGCCAGCGCCGGCAGCACGTCGATGCGCAGCGCATTGCGCGCATAGCGCGTATCGCCGTTCGATTCGTCGTCGATCCACGCGAGCGCGTGCTGCTCCGCATAGCGCTCGAGTTGTGCGCGCAACAGTCGCAGCAATGGACGCACACGCTCGATGCGCGTGCCGTCGGGGCGATAACGCGGCGCCATCGCGGCAAGCCCCGCGATTCCCGCCCCGCGCAACAGTTGCAGCAGCACCGTTTCCGCCTGGTCGTCCGCATGTTGCGCGAGCCACAACGCCGCCACGCCGTGGCGCTCGCCCATCTCGTCGAGCGCCGCGTAGCGACGCTCGCGCGCGGTCGCCTCGAGACCGAGCCCGCTGTCGCGCGGCACGTCGACGCGCATCGATTCGAATGCGACACCGAGCTGCGCCGCTTGCGCTTCGGCATGCGCGCCCCATGCATCGGCGTTCGCGCTCAGGCCGTGATGCACGTGCAGCGCGACACAGCGCGATGCGCCCGCGACGCGCACGGCCGCATCGAGCAGCACCGTCGAATCCAGGCCGCCGCTGTAGGCGATCGCGATGCGCGCATCCGGCGGCAGGCCGGAAAGCGCAACGCCGACCGCGTCGAATACGACACGGTCGGCGGAAAATTCGTTGGGCGGGATCACGAGCGGGACGCGCGCGCAGCGGCGCGCGAATCGAATACGCAGCCGGTCATGCGCCGGGCGTGGTTTCCTTGAACTTGCCGTAGGCCATCAGGCGCTCGAAGCGGCGCTCGCGCAGCGCATCGATGCTCATGCCCTGGAACTGGCGCAGCGAATCGGCCAGCGCACGGCGCAGCAGCGCGGCCATGCCCTTCGGATCGCGATGCGCGCCGCCGAGCGGCTCGTTGACGATCTTGTCGATCAGGCCGAGCGCCTTCAGGCGGTGCGCGGTCAGGCCCAGCGCTTCCGCCGCTTCCGGCGCCTTCGCGGCGCTCTTCCACAGGATGGACGCGCAGCCTTCCGGCGAGATCACCGAGTAGGTCGAGAACTGCAGCATCATCACGGTATCGGCCACCGCGATCGCGAGCGCGCCGCCCGAGCCGCCCTCGCCGATCACCGTCGTGATGATCGGCGTCTTCAGCTCGGCCATCACGTACAAGTTGCGGCCGATCGCCTCCGACTGGCCGCGCTCTTCCGCGCCGATGCCCGGGTACGCGCCCGGCGTGTCGACGAACGTGAAGATCGGCAGCCCGAACTTCTCGGCCAGACGCATCAGGCGTTCGGCCTTGCGATAGCCTTCCGGGCGCGGCATCCCGAAGTTGCGCGCGGCGCGCTCCTTCGTGTCGCGGCCCTTCTGGTGACCGATCACCATGCACGGATGACCGCCGAAGCGTGCGAGACCGCCGACGATCGACAGGTCGTCCGCGAACGCGCGGTCGCCATGCAGCTCGTGAAAATCGGTAAACAGCTCCGCGACGTAATCGAGCGTGTACGGACGCTGCGGATGCCGCGCGATCTGCGAAACCTGCCACGGCGACAGGTTCGCGTAGAGGTCTTTCGTCAGTTGCTGGCTTTTCTTCGACAGCCGCTCGATTTCTTCCGAAATATCGACAGCCGAGTCGTCCTGCACGAATCGCAGCTCTTCGATCTTGGCCTCGAGTTCGGCGATCGGCTGTTCGAAATCCAGAAACGTGGTCTTCATGTGTTCGAATCCTTGGGTCTTGCGGCAGCGCGTATTCTACCCGCGCGGGCGACGCTCAAAACCGGCTCTCAACTATTGATGTTTAAAACCCGATAGCCGGCGCTCAGGCGTCGGCGTCGGGCGCATCGAGGCTGCGCCACATGTACCAGGTCGCGACGGTGCGCCACGGTTCCCAGTTGGCCGCGACCTCGCGCGCCTCGCTGCGCGTGACGGGTTCCCCGCTGAAGTAATTGACGCTGATCGCACGGATCAGGCCCGGGTCGTCGAGCGGCAGCACGTCCGGCCGCGACAGGTTGAAGATCAGGAACATCTCGGCGGTCCAGCGGCTGATGCCGCGGATCTGCGTGAGTTCCGCGATCACGTCCTCATCGTCCATCGACGTCCATTTGTCGACGTGCAGCGCCCCCGACACGAAATGCTGCGCGAGATCGAGGATGTATTCCGTCTTGCGCTTCGACAGCCCGCATGCGATCAGCTTGTCTGCGCCGAGCCGGATCACCGGTTGCGGCGCGAGTTTCGGACAGGCGTCCTCGATGCGCGCCCACAGCGACTGGGCGGACGGCACCGAAATCTGCTGGCCGACGACCGAGCGCGCGAGCGTGACGAACGGGTCGCCGCGCTTCACGAGATGCGCGGGGCCGAACTTCGGAATCAGCTTCTTCAGGATCCGGTCGCGCTTGACGAGGTCCGCGCACGCCTTGTCCCAATAGGCAGGACGCACGACGACCTCCTCGCCGTCCGCTTCGGACACACGTGTCTTGCGGGCCGTGTCGGCGGCCGGCGGCGCGGCCGCGGGCTGCGCATGACCGTTCAGCGCGCCGTTCGGCACGGCGCGCGTCGCGTCCGCCTTCGTCGCCGGTACGCGCTTGGCTGCCGGACGCGCGGCGACCGGGGTCGCGCGCCTCACCGGCGCTTTTCTGGCCGTTGCCATCTTGCCTCCTACCTGACGGATCGGTCAGTGGAACGCACCGCGCTCATACGCGACGCCATTCGGTCGATCCGCCCGGTTTGTCTTCAAGTGCGATGCCGGCGTCGAGCAATTCCGCCCGGATCCGGTCCGCTTCGGCATAGTCCTTCGCTTGCTTCGCCGCGACGCGCGCGGCGATCTTCGCTTCGATCTCGTCGGCAGCGAGCCCGCCCGCCTGCGCGGCGCCCGACGCCTGCTGCAGGAACGCGCGCGGTTCGCGGCCCAGCAGGCCGAGCAGGCCCGCCAGCTGTTTCAGTTGCCGCGCGAGCGACGCATCGCGCGTGCGGTTGACTTCGCCCGCCAGCTCGAACAGCGTCGCCACCGCGACCGGCGTGTTGAAATCGTCGTTCATCGCGGCCGCGAAACGCTGCGCGTGCGGCTCGTTCCAGTCGAGCGCGAGCGTATCGGCGTCGACGTCCTTCAGCGCGGTGTACAGACGCGTGAGCGACGCGCGCGCATCGTCGAGGTGCACGTCGCTGTAATTGAGCGGCGAACGGTAGTGCGTACGCACGATGAAGAAGCGCACGACTTCCGCGTCGTAACGCTCGAGCACTTCGCGGATCGTGAAGAAGTTGCCGAGCGATTTCGACATCTTCTCGTTGTCGACCTGCACGAAGCCGTTGTGCATCCAGTAGTTGACGAACGTCTCGCCGGTCGCGCCCTCGCTCTGCGCGATCTCGTTCTCGTGGTGCGGGAATTGCAGATCCTGCCCGCCGCCGTGGATGTCGAAGTGATTGCCGAGCAGCGTGCAGCCCATCGCCGAGCACTCGATGTGCCAGCCCGGGCGCCCCATCCCGTACTTCGACGCCCACGACGCGCCTTCCGGATCTTCCGGCTTCGCGCGCTTCCACAGCACGAAGTCGAGCGGATCTTCCTTCGCGTCGTTCGCGGCGACGCGCTCGCCCGCGCGCAGATCGTCGAGCGACTTGCCCGACAGCTTCCCGTAGTTCGTGAACTTGCGCACCGAGTAATTGACGTCGCCGTCGGTCGCCTGGTACGCGTAGCCGTTCGTCTCGAGCGTCTCGATCATGCCGAGCATCTGCGGGATGAACTGCGTCGCGCGCGGCTCGATGTCGGGCCGCTGGATGCCGAGCGCGGCTTCGTCCTCGTGCATCGCGCCGATGAAGCGGTCGGTCAGCGACTTGATCGTCTCGCCGTTCTCGACCGCGCGGCGGATGATCTTGTCGTCGATGTCGGTGATGTTGCGCACATACGTGACCCGATAGCCGATCGCACGCAACCAGCGCTGGACGAGGTCGAACACGACCAGCATGCGCGCGTGGCCCACGTGACAATAGTCGTAGACGGTGATCCCGCATACGTACATCCGCACTTCGCCGGACTGGCGCGGCACGAAAACTTGCTTGTCACGCGCGAGCGTGTTGTAGATGCGCAGTGATTCCATAGAGATGAACCGTGAGCCGAAGGAAACCGCCCTGGCGAAGCTCGCCCAGCATGTGAAACGGACGGACCATCTGCCGCGGCGCCAGGCCGCGCGTCCTCGATATCACATGGGGCGGTCAGGCTGCAAGCACAGCGGTGACGGCCACGAGAGGCTGAGAAAGACTGTCTGACGCTCGCCGGAACGCGCAGACGTTTTGTTAGAATGGCTCGGAGTATAACATTCCGATTTACGCCTATGAAACCTCATCGCGGCCGCGCGCCGAGCGCTGCGACCCTCGTTGCGACCACCGTCATGGGCGTCGCGCTGACGCTTTTCGCGGCTCCCGCGGCGCATGCGCAAAAGGCCCCGGCGGTCGCCGACGGCACCCCCGAAATCGACGCGTCGATCGCCGGCAAGCAGTGGAAGCAGGCGCTCGCGCAGCTCGACGCACGCATCGCGTCGAACCCGCACGACGTGCAGGCGCAGTTCAAGCGCGGCACCGTGCTGGCCCGCCTGAACCGCGACGACGACGCGATCCAGCAGTTCGTCGCGATCACGCAGGCGTACCCCGAACTGCCCGAGCCGTACAACAATCTCGCGGCGCTCTACGCGAAGCACGGCCGCTACGACGAAGCGCGCACCGCGCTCGTCACCGCGACGCAATCGAACCCGAGCTACTCGCTCGCGTACGAGAACCTCGGCGATCTGTACCTGCGGCTCGCGGCCGAATCGTACAAGCGCGCGCAATCGCTCGGCCGCACGAGCGGCGCGACCGCGCAACGCCTCGCCGATCTCCAGAAGATCGTGTCGCCGTCGAAAGCCGCGCCGAACGCCCGCGCGACGACGCCGACCACGCGCGACTACACCGATCGCGCCGCCGCGAACGTGAGCACCACCACGCTGCCGATGTCGCCGACGTTCCAGTTCAGCGGTCCGTCGGGCGCACTGGCGGCGCCGTACGTCGCGCCGTCGAAATAAGCGGCGCGGCCTTCCTTCCCCTCCCAACCTGAGGATCGCAATGAAACGTCTGTTGCTGGCGCTTGGCGGCGCCGCCCTTCTCGCGACCGCACCCGCGTTCGCGCAAACGGCCACCGCGCACCCCGTCGTGCAGCTGAAGACCTCGCAGGGCGACATCCGCGTCGAGCTCTATCCGGAGAAGGCGCCGAAATCCGTCGCCAACTTCCTCGATTACGTGAAGTCCGGCCAGTACAACGGCACGATCTTCCATCGCGTGATCAAGGGCTTCATGATCCAGGGCGGCGGCTACAAGACCAACTTCGAGGAGAAGCCGACCCGCGCGCCGATCCCGCTGGAGAGCCGCAATGGTCTGAAGAACCTGACGGGCACGATCGCGATGGCGCGCACCAGCGACCCGAACTCGGCCACCGCGCAGTTCTTCATCAATACGGTCGACAACGGCGGCCTCGACTACCCGAACCCGGACGGCAACGGCTATGCGGTGTTCGGCAAGGTCGTGTCGGGTCTCGACGTCGTGAAGAAGATCGAAGGCGTGGCGACGACCTCGCGCGGCCCGATGCAGGACGTGCCGGCCCAGCCGGTCGTGATCGAATCGGCGAGCATCGTCTCGAAGTAAGCACCTGCCGGCACGTCCGGCGCCTCACGCGGCCGCGTCGCACGACCGGCCGCGTGCCATTTAAACCGCCTCACCGAAGGAATTCATCATGGTTGAACTGCATACGAACCACGGCGTGATCAAGCTCGAACTCGACGCCGCGAAGGCACCGAAGACGGTCGAGAACTTCCTGAACTACGTGAAGAAGGGCCATTACGACGGCACCGTGTTCCATCGCGTGATCAACGGCTTCATGATCCAGGGCGGCGGCTTCGAGCCGGGCCTGAAGCAGAAGCCGACCGACGCGCCGATCGACAACGAAGCGAACAACGGCCTGAAGAACGACAACTACACGATCGCGATGGCGCGCACGAACGATCCGCATTCGGCGACCGCCCAGTTCTTCATCAACGTGAACGACAACGACTTCCTGAACCACTCGTCGCCGACGCCGCAGGGCTGGGGCTACGCTGTGTTCGGCAAGGTCGTCGAAGGCCAGGACGTGGTCGACAAGATCAAGGGCGTCAAGACGGGCAACGCCGGCTTCCATCAGGACGTGCCGACCGACGACGTCGTGATCGAAAAGGCCGTGGTGGTCTGACGCGCAGTCGTTACGGAGGCACTTCGATGTTGCAGGAGAGTCCGCCGCGAAGCGTCTCCGCGGGCGTGCCGGGCGAGCGCGAATACGCGCAAGCCGCACGCCCGTTCCTGTTTCTCTCCGATCTGCACTTGAGCGAAGCGATTCCGAAGACGGTCGCCGCGTTCGAGCATTTCGTGAGATACACCGCCGACAGCGCCGATTCGGTGTTCATCCTCGGCGACCTGTTCGAATACTGGATCGGCGACGACATCCTCGACGACGATCCGTTCGCCGCGCGCATGGCCGCGCTGATGCACACGTTCTCGGAACGCGGCATCGCGCTCTACGTGATGCACGGCAACCGCGATTTCCTGCTCGGCCGGCGCTTCATGAAGGCGGCCGGCGCGATGCTGCTGCCCGACCCTTCGCTGATCGTCGCGTTCGGCCAGCGCATCGTGCTCGCGCACGGCGACGCGCAATGCACAGCTGACCGCGGCTACCAGATGTTCCGTCGCTTCGCGCGCAACCGCGTCGCGCAATGGCTGTTTCTCGCGTGGCCGTTCCGCTGGCGCCGCGCGCTCGCGCAGCGGATGCGCTCGACCAGCGAAGCGGGCCGCATGCGCCCTGCTTCGGCCCTCTACGACGTCACGCGGGAAGGCGTGGCCGCGCTGTTCCGGAAAAGCCGCGCGAGCGTGATCATTCACGGCCACACGCACCGCCCCGCGCGCCACGCGGAACCGGGCGGAATCCGCTGGGTGCTGCCCGACTGGGATCTCGATCACGGCACGCCGCGCGGCGGCTACCTGTGCGTCGATGCGGAAGGCATCCACGCGATGCCGCTCGACTGACGCCGCCGCGGCCGCGCCGACAGCCGCCGTCGGCGCCCTTCCCGTTCGTTACATCTGGCGTTCGACCGTCCTGCCTTCCAGCACCGCGGACAGCCTGCGCAGGTCGAGGCCCGCCGCGTCGGCGCCCTGCAGCGTTTCCAGATGCGTGCCGAGCCGCTCGAGCGCCGCGACGATCTCGTCGACGCGGCGGCTTTCCTTCGCCGCGTGATCGATCAGCCCGTGAATCGCGAGCGACATCGGATCGTCGGCGTTCGGCGTGATCCCGTATGCGCAAAATGCCGCGCGTTCGGGTTGCGGCTTCGGCTGCGCCGGCATCACGATGCGCGCCGGATTGCCGACCGCCGTACCGCCCGCCGGCACCGGCTTGACGACCACCGCGTTCGAGCCGATCTTCGCGCCCGCGCCGACCGTGAACCCGCCGAGCACCTTCGCGCCCGCACCGACGATCACGCCGGCCTCGAGCGTCGGATGGCGTTTCGCGCCGCGCGTGAGCGACGTGCCGCCCAGCGTCACGCCCTGATAGATCGTGCAGTCGTCGCCGACGATCGCCGTCTCGCCGATCACGACGCCCATGCCGTGATCGATGAACACGCGCCGGCCGATCGTCGCGCCGGGGTGGATCTCGATCCCGGTCAGGAATCGACCGGCCTGCGACGCGAATCGCGCGAGCCAGTAGCGTTTCGCGCGCCAGCATGCATGCGCGAAACGGTGCAGCACGAGCGCATGCAGCCCCGGATAACAGGTCAGCACTTCCCACGCACTGCGAGCGGCGGGATCCCGCTCGCGAATCGTTGCAATGTCTTCGCGCAGTCTCGTGAACATGATGTGATCAGGGAAAAGGCCGGCGCGCATCGCCGGCAATGCCGGCCGTTATCGCGCCGGGTCATTTGCTTATGACGTCCGGCGATTGTAGGGCCAGTCGCGGCGGGCCGCACGCGGCCGCGCGTTCACCCCGCGGCCGGCACGGGTATTCGGCCGGTACGCGTGCTGCGGCGGGGTTTCCGCGGAGGGTCGATCGGGAGAAACAGCGGGTTCGGCGTGGCCGGTCGGTCGCTGCATGGCCTGTCCGGCCACACGCCGCCTTCATCGGCGAACTCCCCCGCGCCTGACAATCGGAGCGCGGGCCCCTTACGCGTCGCCGCCCGGCTTGCCCGATTTCAGCAGGATGTGCTTCGCGACACCGCGCAGGATGTTGACCTCCTCGCGCTCGAGGCCCGTGCGCGCGAACAGGCGCCGCAGCCGCGGCATCAGCTTCTTCGGGTTGCGCGGATCGAGGAAGTCGAGCGCGATCAGTGCGTTCTCGAGGTGCACGTACATCCGCTCGATTTCGTCGCTCTGCGCGAGCGTGCCGGCTTCGGCCTGCGGCTGCGCCGACGGCTCGCTCGCCTGCTCGAGAAACGCGACGCGCAACTCGTACGCGAGCACCTGCACGGCCTGCGCGAGATTCAGCGAACTGTAGGCCGGGTTGGCCGGAATGTGCGCGAGCGCGCTGCACTGCTCGACATGCTCGTTCGCAAGGCCGGTGCGCTCGTTGCCGAACACGAGCGCGATGTCGCCCGCGCCGACCTGCGCACTCGCCTGCGCGGCGGCCGCGCGCGGCGCAAGGCGCGGCGGTCCGTATTCGCGCGTGCGCGCAGTCAGCGCGATCGACCAGTGAACGCCGGACAGCGCTTCACCGAGCGTCGGCACGACGTGCGCGGACGCCAGGACGTCGTCCGCGCCGCTGGCCATCGCGATCGCCTCGGGGTCGCGCTGCACGTGCGGCACGCGCGGCGCGACCAGCACGAGGCGCGAGAAGCCCATCGTCTTCAGCGCGCGGGCGGCCGCCCCGACGTTGCCGGGATGGCTCGGCTCGACGAGCACGAAACGGGTGGACGTGAAGCCGCCGGTCGGCGGCGAGGACGAGGCCGCGCCCGATTCGGACGGCGCGGCGGGGTTCTGCGAGGTTTCCACTACGATACGACTCGGTTCATCAGAATGGCCGTATGGTATCGCCATCGCTCCCGCAAACCCACTCGTCCGGACGGCCAGTGGGGGTTTCCCCGCATGCCGGTCGCCTGAAAGCGCCGAAAATCGGGTAAAATCATGCTTTTACGCGTTGCGTTGCGCGCAGCGCGGGTCGTACCCCGCTCTTTGTCAATTCGCGTCTCACCTCGCCCCGGCACGCTTGCGCCGTGCCGGGCGGTTGTCCCACTTCGTGGCGGCCCGTGCCGCCGGCTACAGGATCCAGGCTCATGCATCCCATGCTCAATATTGCTGTCAAGGCTGCGCGCCGCGCCGGACAGATCATCAATCGCGCGTCCCTCGATCTCGACCTGATCGAGATCCGCAAGAAGCAACAGAACGACTTCGTCACCGAAGTGGACAAGGCCGCCGAAGACGCGATCATCGAGACGCTGAAGACCGCCTACCCCGACCACGCGATCCTCGCGGAGGAATCGGGCGAATCGGAGAACGAATCCGAATTCAAGTGGATCATCGATCCGCTCGACGGCACGACCAACTTCATCCACGGCTTCCCGTACTACTGCGTATCGATCGCGCTCGAGCACAAGGGCGTCGTCACGCAGGCCGTCGTCTACGATCCGAACAAGAACGACCTGTTCACGGCCACCCGCGGCCGCGGCGCGTACCTGAACGACCGCCGCATCCGCGTCGGCCGCCGCGACCGCCTGTCGGACGCGCTGGTCGGCACGGGCTTCCCGTTCCGCGAGAAGGACGGCCTCGACGCCTACGCGCGCCTCTTCACCGAGATGACGCAGGCCTGCACGGGCCTGCGCCGCCCGGGCGCGGCGGCGCTCGACCTCGCGAACGTCGCGGCCGGCCGCCTCGACGCGTTCTTCGAGCAAGGCATCAACGTGTGGGACATGGCGGCAGGCAGCCTGCTGATCACCGAGGCCGGCGGCCTCGTCGGCAACTACACGGGCGACGCCGATTTCCTGCATCGCCACGAGATCGTCGCCGCGAACCCGAAGATCTACGCGCAGATGATCCCGATCCTGAACCGCTACAGCCGCGTGCATCCGGCAGCGGAATGAGCCCGGGCCGCGCCCGCGTGGCGCGGCTTTCGCGCAAACCGCTCGCGCGGCATCGTCACGATGGCGCGCCGATCGCCCCAAGTGCGGGACAATCTTCCGTGCACACGGGTCGCTTCGTGCGCCTATCCTGAAGTTGCTCGCGTTGCCCGTGCGGGTCGGCGTACCGCCGCTCGCACCGCTCGTCCGGCAACGACAGCGCATGGTTTGCGTCCGGCATGCCCGCACGGCGAACAACGCCGCCGGCGTGCCGGCCCCGCCTGTATCAACACCGCCACGGCGCCGTGGCAATCGCATCCGAGTCCCCATGTTACGGCTAAGCGAAATCAAACTCCCTCTCGACCACCCCGACAGCGCGCTCGAGGCCGCGATTCGCGCGCGCCTCGCGGAGCTCGGCGTGGCGGCAGACGGACTGCTCCGTTACACCGTGTTCCGCCGCGCGCACGACGCACGCAAGCGCGCCGACATCAAGCTCACGTACATAGTCGACGTCGAAGTCGCCGACGAGGCGGCCGCGCTCGAGCGCATCGCCGGCAAGCCGCATTGCGGCGTGACGCCCGACATGACGTATCACTTCGTCACGAAGGCGCCCGAGCACGCCGATTTCCTGCGCCCGGTCGTCATCGGCATGGGGCCGTGCGGGCTGTTCGCGGGGCTGATCCTCGCGCAGATGGGCTTCCGTCCCATCATTCTCGAACGCGGCAAGGCCGTGCGCGAGCGCACCAAGGACACCTTCGGCCTGTGGCGCAAGAGCGTGCTCAACCCCGAATCCAACGTGCAGTTCGGCGAAGGCGGCGCGGGGACGTTCTCCGACGGCAAGCTGTACAGCCAGATCAAGGATCCGAACCACTATGGCCGCAAGGTGCTGGACGAATTCGTCAAGGCCGGCGCACCCGAGGACATCCTGTATCTGAGCCGGCCGCACATCGGCACGTTCCGACTCGTCAGCATGGTGGAAAAAATGCGCGCGTCGATCCACGAACTCGGCGGCGAAGTGCGTTTCGAAACCCGCGTCGACGACATCGACATCGACCAGGGCAAGGTGCGCGCGCTCAAGCTGTCGAACGGGGAAACGCTGCGGTGCGACCGCGTGGTGCTGGCCGTGGGCCACAGCGCGCGCGACACGTTCCAGATGCTGCACGACCGCGGCGTCTACATCGAAGCCAAGCCGTTCTCGCTCGGTTTTCGCATCGAACATCCGCAGGGGCTGATCGATCGCAGCCGCTTCGGCAAGTTCGCGGGCCACAAGCAGCTCGGCGCGGCCGACTACAAGGTGGTCCACCACGCAAGCAACGGGCGCGCCGTCTACAGCTTCTGCATGTGCCCGGGCGGCACGGTGGTCGCCGCGACCTCGGAGCCCGGCCGCGTGGTCACCAACGGGATGAGCCAGTATTCCCGCGCCGAGCGCAATGCGAATGCGGGCATCGTCGTCGGCATCACGCCGGACGACTATCCGGGCGGTCCGCTCGCCGGCATCGCGTTCCAGCGCAAATGGGAAGAACGCGCATTCGAACTCGGCGGCGGCGATTACCGCGCGCCGGGCCAATTGGTCGGCGATTTCATCGCGGGCCGGCCGTCGACGTCGCTGGGCACCGTGGAACCGTCGTACAAGCCCGGCGTGAATCCGACCGATCTCAGCACCGCGCTGCCGGACTACGCGATCGAAGCGATCCGCGAAGCGCTGCCCGAGATCGACAAGAAGATCGCCGGCTTCGCGATGCACGATGCCGTGCTCACCGGCGTGGAAACGCGCACGTCGTCGCCGATCCGGATTCGGCGCAAGGACGACTACCAGAGCTTGAACGTCGAAGGCCTGTATCCGGCCGGCGAAGGCGCCGGCTATGCGGGCGGCATCTATTCGGCAGCGATCGACGGGATCGAGGTCGCGCAGGCAGTGGCGCTCAGCCTGACGTCGGCGCACGCGTCCTGATCTGCGATACGGGGCCGGCGCGCGAAGGTCCGTGACCCGAGCGCGCCGGCTTTCGCGTGTCCGCCGCGCCCATGCGCGATCGGCGCCCGGCCGTCGTGCGCTTTCGGTGTTCCCGTCAAAACACGCCCGGAATCAACCGGTACCGCACCTTCGTCTTGTACGCACGATAATCGGCGTCTTCCGACAACACCCGCTCCTCCATGACGATTCGCGCGATCTGCAGCAGCATCCAGATGCCGATCGTGAGCAGGTTTCGGGTACTGAAATTCGCAAGCAGGAAGCCGATTTCGGACAACAGGTAACCGGCATAGATCGGATGACGCATGAACCGGTACGCCCCGGTCGAAACGACCCCGCGATTCGCCGGCAGCAGACCGAACGAGCGCCCCAGCGACAGCTTCGCGAACAGTTGCCACGCAATCCCGGAAATTTGCCAGACGCCGCCTGCCCATTCCGGAATCAGTTGCGTACTGGCGTTCAGCTGATAGGCAAGGCAGTAGAACGAACCGCCCAGCGCCACGATCACCGCGACGGGATGCCAGTCGCGCCGCTTCGGCAGTTTCGCGAAAGCCGACATTCCGACCGTCAGTCCCGCGGAAACCAGCAGCAGGATCAGCGTGATCCGGCTCGGGTTCAATCGCCACTGCATATAAATCAGATAAGCGAATGCGCCCAGCACGGTCACCGAAGACACGCGAGCGCCAAGCTCGATCGGATCGATCCGCTCCGACTTGCACGCGACCGCGGTCATGGGCGACACCGGCGTACTTTGCGCGCACGCTCCCCCGACATCCTGTACGGCCTGCTTCATGTTCGTGCCCCGTTAATCTATTGTATTTTTATACATCGACGTTTCAGCGTAGCACGCCGATCTCGTCGACACGGGCCCAAGTTTCAGTTTTGCGACGCGAATCGGTGTAAGTCCCGAGCGTATCGGCCAGCAGAAAGACGGATGGGCCGGATGACGCAGTTTGCCAAACGTTTCGCAGGTCATGGCGTTTCCGGACGGATCCGATTCTCCCCGCTCGCCCGCAATACGCCGGCTTGCATCCCCGACGAAATGAGGGCCGGTCAAGGCGACGTACCGGTGGCCATGACGGAAACCGGACATCGGCACCGCGGGGCGAGGCGCGGCGTGGCCAGGCCGCGTACGTCGCGCGCGCATGCAATGCCTGACGATATCGGAACCTGGATCAGGTTTCCGAACGCTCCACGACCACCTCGCTGATCTGCAGCACGGGGCGTATATCCGTGTAATTGGCAATGTCGGCCATGATCTCCTGCGCATGCGGATCGCGGGCCGCCTGGAAAGCTTCGAAGGAAGTACAGACGAAGTCGCACTTGGCCACGTACACGGGATCCATGCCTGGAGCGCCACCGGCGATTCCCTTGTCCACCGTGTAGTACAGGCATGCGGCGCCGAGGCGCTGTTTCACCATCGGCATATGCCGCTCGCGATAGTAAGCATGATCGAATCGCGCGCCTGCGGCGTACGGGTACATGACACTGACTTTGATCATCGGGTTCTCCTGTTGCTCCAAGGTAATCGACGCGGCGGCGCCCGCGAGACGAAATCGAGTCGCCGATACGGGGCGTTGGGGAAAGTCTTTCGGAATCGGCGCACGCATTGGTCTGATTGTAGGCACCGGTGAACCCATCTTGCCAGTTTGGTGGCGCGGGGTATCCAGCGATGCGGGAGCGGTCCGGCGACGTCGGACGCTTTGCTTTGTGGGCTGGCAGTCGAGTGGGCACGTCTCTCACATGGCAGCCGATCGCCATCGCCGACAACCGACCGAATGGCGAACTGCGAGCGGTCCCGTTTGGACCGCTGGTAAACTCGTGCGGTCGAAAGCAACTTTCCCGGTCATATGAGCGCTCGGCTCTGACCTATCCGCCCCCACTATCATGCTTACCGCCTTCGAACTCGCTGGTTTTATTGCGGCTCATGCCGTCTGGTGTGTCTCCGACGCAGATGGCCTTACCCCCATCGCGGCATTTCAGACCGACGACGGTCAACGGAAAATCGAGCGGCTGGTGTTCGACGATGCAGCCGAGGCAGTCGCGCAAGGTCGAAAGCGTCTCGACTGCGATCCGTCCAACGCAAGCGACGGCGTACTGGCGTACGACGGCCGGCTCGCGACTCCCGATGGCAAAAAGCTCGATGCGATCGTTCTGGAAGCGCGGTCCTACGCTTTCCCGTCGGCAAGGGCGGCCATTGCGGTCGCATACACGCCGAAGAGCACCGGCGACTTCCGCGTACACAAACCCAAACTCGTCTTGTGGGACAAGTGTGACGACTTCGATATGCGCGCCGCCATCGAGTCGTTCTTCAAAGGCGTTGCCTCGCACGAGCGGGGCGCGAAGGTCTGGAACGACGCGCTGGACGAGAGCAAGTAGGCATCGCCCGCTGCCGCTCGCCATCGCTTGCACCTGGCCAAACGGCGAACTTCGCGCGTGGACGTCGAAGCCACTGGTAAACTCGGGCAACCCAAGCAACAACTTCATGCCTGACCTATGACCACGCTGTCGCCCGAGGCCTTTGCCGGCCACACTCCGATGATGCAGCAGTACCTGCGCATCAAGGCCGATCATCCGGACACGCTCGTCTTCTACCGGATGGGCGACTTCTACGAGCTGTTCTTCGAGGATGCGGAAAAAGCGGCGCGCCTGCTCGACCTGACCCTCACGCAGCGCGGCGCGTCGGCCGGCACGCCGATCAAGATGGCCGGCGTCCCGCATCACGCGGTCGAGCAGTATCTCGCGAAGCTCGTGAAGATGGGCGAATCGGTCGCGATCTGCGAGCAGATCGGCGATCCGGCCACGTCGAAGGGGCCGGTCGAGCGCAAGGTCGTACGCGTCGTCACACCCGGCACGCTGACCGATGCCGCGCTGCTGTCCGACAAGAACGACGTCTACCTGCTCGCGATGTGCACCGGCCACAACAAGCGCGGCGTCGCGGTCAATATCGGCCTTGCGTGGCTGAACCTCGCGAGCGGCGCATTGCGGCTCGCCGAAATCGAGCCCGAGCAGCTTGCCGCCGCGCTCGAACGCATCCGGCCGGCCGAAATCCTGACGCCGGACGGTGCAACCGACGCCATTCCCGCCGGCGCGGGCGCAAGCAAGCGCGTGCCGGCCTGGCACTTCGACATCGCGTCGGGCACGCAGCGCCTGTGCGACCAGCTCGACGTCGCGAGCCTCGACGGTTTCGGCGCGCATTCGCTGACGAGCGCGTGCGGCGCGGCCGGCGCGCTGCTGCTCTACGCAGCGGCCACACAAGGCCAGCAACTGCGGCACGTGCGCAGCCTGAAGGTCGAGAACGAAACCGAATACATCGGTCTCGATCCGGCCACGCGCCGCAACCTCGAACTCACCGAGACGCTGCGCGGCACCGAGTCGCCCACGCTGTATTCGCTGCTCGACACCTGCTGCACGACGATGGGCAGCCGCCTGCTGCGCCACTGGCTGCATCACCCGCCGCGCGCGTCGGTTGCCGCGCAGTCGCGCCAACAGGCGATCGGCGCGCTGCTCGATGCACCAGCCAACGCGAGCCTCGATGCGCTGCGCAGCGCGCTGCGCCAGATCGCCGACGTCGAACGGATCACCGGGCGTCTCGCGCTGCTGTCGGCGCGTCCGCGCGACCTGTCGAGCCTGCGCGATACGTTCGCCGCGCTGCCGGCGCTGCGCGAGCGCATCAGCGCGATCGTCGCGAACGCGGATGCGCTCGCTCGCATCGACGCGGCGCTCGCGCCGCCCGCCGAATGCCTCGACCTGCTGACGAGCGCGATCGCCACCGAGCCGGCCGCGATGGTGCGCGACGGCGGCGTGATCGCGCGCGGCTACGATGCCGAGCTCGACGAGCTGCGCGACATTTCGGAGAACTGCGGGCAGTTCCTGATCGATCTCGAAGCGCGCGAGCGCGCGCGCACCGGCATCGCGAACCTGCGCGTCGAATACAACAAGGTGCACGGCTTCTACATCGAGGTCACGCGCGGCCAGACCGACAAGGTGCCCGACGATTACCGCCGCCGCCAGACGCTGAAGAACGCCGAGCGCTACATCACGCCGGAACTGAAAACCTTCGAGGACAAGGCGCTGTCCGCACAGGAGCGCGCGTTGGCGCGCGAGCGTGCGCTGTACGACTCGGTGTTGCAGGCGCTGCTGCCGTTCATCCCCGAGTGCCAGCGCGTCGCATCGGCCCTCGCCGAACTCGACCTGCTGGCCGCCTTCGCCGAACGCGCGCGTGCGCTCGACTGGGTCGCCCCGACCTTCACCGACGAGATCGGCATTGAAATCGAACAGGGTCGCCATCCGGTCGTCGAAGCGCAGGTCGAGCAGTTCATCGCGAACGACTGCCGGTTCGGCGCCGATCGCAAGCTGCTGCTGATCACCGGGCCGAACATGGGCGGTAAGTCCACGTTCATGCGGCAGACCGCGCTGATCGCGCTGATGGCGTACGTCGGCAGCTACGTGCCGGCGAAATCGGCGTGCTTCGGCCCGATCGACCGAATCTTCACGCGCATCGGCGCGGCCGACGATCTCGCGGGCGGCCGCTCGACGTTCATGGTCGAGATGACCGAAGCCGCGGCGATCCTCAACGACGCGACGCCGCAAAGCCTCGTGCTGATGGACGAGATCGGCCGCGGCACGTCGACCTTCGACGGCCTCGCGCTCGCCTGGGCCATCGCACGCCACCTGCTGGCGCACAACGCGTGCTACACGCTGTTCGCGACGCACTACTTCGAGCTGACGCAACTGCCGGCCGAATTCCCGCAGGCGGCCAACGTCCATCTGTCGGCCGTCGAACACGGCCACGGGATCGTATTCCTGCATGCGGTCAACGAAGGCCCGGCGAACCAGAGCTACGGCCTTCAGGTCGCGCAGCTCGCGGGCGTCCCGGCGCCCGTGATCCGCGCCGCGCGCAAGCACCTCGCGTATCTCGAACAGCAGTCGGCATCCCAGCACACGCCGCAACTCGATCTCTTCAGCGCGCCGCCGGCAGCCATCGACGATCTCGAATGCGCGGACGCGCCCGCGCTGCCCGCCGCGCCGCATCCGGCGCTCGACAAGCTGCGCGACATCGATCCCGACGATCTCAAGCCGCGCGAGGCGCTCGACCTGCTGTACGAATTGCGCACGCTGGTCCGGTCGTACGATGCCGACGGGCACGCGTAAGCGCATTCCGCGGGGCCTGCCGGCCCGCGCTGCCGCCGCGCTCGCCGCGACACTGCTTGCGCTGGCGCAGGCCGGCGCGCTGGCCGCGCCGCCCAAGCACAGCGCCGCACCCCACTCGTTCGCGGTGGTGTCGGGCGTCATCAACGGGCCGGCGGACGAACCGGCCGCGCAGCGGCTGCTCGATGCGATCGCACGCGAGCGCAATCTCGCGTTCGTGGTCTACGCGGGCGATCTCAAAGGCCCGAAGGAAGCATGCCGCGACACGCTGTATTCGCAGCGCGGCGCGATCCTGGATTCTGCGCGCGTGCCGCTCGTGTTCATTCCCGGCCACGACGACTGGATCGCGTGCAACACCGCGGCCGGCGGCGGCTACGATCCGGTCGAGCGGCTCGATTTCGTGCGACAGACGCTGCTCGCCGAGTCGGCGCTGCCCGACCCCGGTGCGCTGCAGATAACGAGGGAAAGCGAAGTCGCACGGTTCCGGCCATATCGCGAGAACGCACGCTGGATGCGCGACGACATCGTCTACGTCGCACTCAATGCGCCCGCGCCGAACAATCATTATTTGACGGCGGGCGGCCGCAACGGCGAATTCGAGGACCGCATCATCGCGAACGGCTTCTGGATCGACCACGCCGCCGAATATGCGAAGCGGCGCGAAGCCCGCGCGATGGTCGTGATTTTCGAGGGCGATCCGCAGTTCGAACGCTACGAACGCTCGGAGCGCTTCGCGTGGCTGCGTTTCAACCGGCCGCGCGTGCGCGACGGCTTCCGTGAATTGAAACGAACGCTGGTGAAGGCGGCGGCGACGTTCCGCGGCCCGATACTGGTGATGCACGCGAGCGGCGAACCGCTGGCGAACGGCTTTCTGATCGACCGTCCGCTGCATGCCGACGACGGTGAGCTGGTAGGAAACGTGACGCGCGTCGCGATCGGACCGCGCCATCCGGCGAATCAATGGGTCAAGGTGACCGTATCGCCGGCGCGACAGACGATCTTCAACGTGAGCCTGCAGGAGGTGCCGAAGAACCTGCCGGTGCCGCCCACGCTGCCGCTCGTGCCGCGCGACGACGTGCCGCTGCCGCAGATGCCGGAAATCCCCGCACTGCCGGCGCTGCCCGACGCGTCGTCGGTCGCGCCGCCGTTGCAGGGCGACGGCGCCGCACCGGGCGCCGCACCGGGCGGCGCGTCGTGGCCGGCACCGCCCGCCGCATCAGGGCCGGCGCCGGGCCTGCCGGCAAGCTCAGTGCAGCGTACGCCCTGACGGCGCTTCGCCGTCCTCGTCGTCGTCCTCGTCGACGATCTCGAGCCCTTCCGCGCCATGCGCGTGCTCGTGCTCGATTTCGTCTTCGGTGGCTTCGCGAACGTCCTTCACGGTCAGCGCGAAACGCAGCGCCATGCCCGCCAGCGGGTGATTGCCGTCGAGCACGACCTTGTCTTCGGCGATATCGGTGACCGTATAGATCAGCGAGTCGACTTCCTCGTCGGCGTCTTCCGGCGTGCCTTCGAACTGCATGCCCACTTCGAGCGGCTCGGGAAAACGATCGCGCGGCTCGATCTTCACGAGCTCGGGATCGTAGTCGCCGAACGCGTCCTCCGGCTCGAGCTGGATCTGCGCCTGGTAGCCCGCCTCGTGCCCGTCGAGCTGTTCCTCGATCTTGGGGAACGTGCCATCATAGCCGCCGTGCAGATAGACCATCGGCTCGTCGCTTTCCTCGATCAGATTGCCCTGTGCGTCCGACAGCTTGTAAGTGACCGATACGACGGTGTTTTTTGCGATTTTCATCCAATTCTCCCAAGTACAAGTCCCATTATACGATGCGCAACCGGTCTCAAGCCGAACCGCGGGATGCCGCTGCCGCCCCGCTCGGCGCGCCGCCCTCCGATCTTCCCACGCCGCTGCTCGGCGGCCTCACGCCGGCGCAATTCATGCGCGGCTACTGGCAGAAAAAGCCGCTGCTGATCCGCCGGGCAATTCCCGGCGTCGCGTCGCCGGTCACGCGCGACGCATTGTTCGAGCTCGCCGCCGACTATGACGCGGAATCGCGATTGATCACCCATTTTCGTAACAAGTGGCAACTGGCGCACGGTCCGTTCGAGCCCGACTCGCTGCCTGCGGTCACGCGCAAATCCTGGACCTTGCTCGTGCAGGGGCTCGATCTGCACGTCGACGCGGCCCGCGCGCTGCTCGACCGCTTCCGCTTCATCCCTGACGCGCGGCTGGACGATCTGATGATCTCGTATGCGACGGACGGCGGCGGCGTCGGCCCGCACTTCGATTCATATGACGTATTCCTGCTGCAGGTCGAAGGCCGGCGCCGCTGGCGGGTCGGCGCGCAGAAGGATCTGTCGCTGCAGCCGGACGTGCCGCTGAAGATTCTCGAAAACTTCGAGCCGAGCGACGAATGGGTGCTGGAGCCCGGCGACATGCTGTACCTGCCGCCGCACATCGCGCACGACGGCGTCGCCGAAGGCGAGTGCATGACTTGCTCGATCGGCTTCCGGGCCCCGTCCGCCGGCGAGCTGGGCGCCCAGTTCCTGTACTACCTCGCGGAGCGCGGCGGCCTGCGCGACGCGCGCGGCGACGACCTCTACCGCGATCCGAAGCAGCCGGCCGTCGACGCGCCCGCGCAATTGCCGCCGGCCATGATTGACCGTGTCGCCGAGATCGTCGACGCGATCCGCTGGCGCAAGCGCGACGTCGCCGAATTCCTCGGCTGCTACCTGAGCGAGCCGAAACCGAGCGTCGTTTTCGACCCGCCCGAGCGTCCGCTGTCCGAGGCCGCGTTCGTCACGCAAGCGTCACGCCGTGGCGTGCGTCTCGACAGAAGGGCTGCATTGATGTATAACGCGCGCTCGTACTTCATTAATGGCGAGGAGGGGCCGCTCGAGCAAGCCGATGAATGGCTGCCCGAATTGGCCAATCGACGCCAGATGGAGGCGAAACGGTTTGTAACACTATCCCGGGTTCCGTCGATGACAGCTTTGTTGCACGAGTGGTATCGTGCGGGCTGGATACGGGTCGGAAGCCGGAATTAGTGTGAGTCGCCCCGTATGCCCGTACAGATCAAATTCTGTATGGGAAAGACAACGTATTGACCCCGCATTTGTCGACGGTCGATAGGAAAGTGCATATAATTTCCGCCCAAGCCGTAGGGAAGATTCACGCTCTAGAAGTGCGTCTCCACCAGCGGCCCAGGTCGGTGTTGGAGCACATTACCGGTATTGTTTCGCGCTGTTGCTTACCTTTAACCATAAAAGGACGTGATCATGAAGAAATCCCTCCTCGTAGCTTCCCTGTTGGCTGCTGTTGCACTGGCTGCTTGCAACAAGAGCGCTGATCAAGCTGCTTCGTCGGCTGCAAGCGACGCGGCTGCTGCTGCTTCGTCGGCTGCTTCGGCAGTTGCTGGTGCTGCGAGCGACGCTTCGGCTGCTGCTTCGTCGGCAACGGCTGCTGCGAGCGACGCTGCTGCTGCAGTGGCGTCGGCTGCTTCGGCAGCGACGGCTGCTCCGGCTTCGGGCGCAAGCCAGTAAGCCTTCAGCATCAGCTGAAAAAAACCGGCCCGAGGGCCGGTTTTTTTACGTCTGCCGCTTTCGAATCGAGCGCCCGGCAGCCGCTTGAAGCTGCCGCATCAACCCCTGCCCGCTCACACGAGCATCAGCCAGTCGAAGCCCGCGTCCTGCGAGGCCACGATCACGTCCTCCCCGTCCGTCCCCAGTACACCGCCAAACGCCTGGCGAGCCAGTTCCGGCAGGTTGTTCTGCTGGCTCAGATGGGCCGCGACCAGATGCTGGAGACGGCTGCGTTCGAGCGACGCGAGGATGTCCGCCGCCGCGGCGTTGCTCAGGTGGCCGTGGTTGCCGCCGATCCGCGCCTTCAACGACTGCGGATAGCGGCTGGCGGCCAGCATCGCGGTATCGTGGTTGGATTCGAGCACCAGCGCGTCACAGCCGCTCAGGACGGCCGTGATGTGCGGCGTGGCCATCCCGACGTCCGTCAGCACGCCAAGCCGGCGGCTTCCGTCCGTGAAGACGAACTGGAGCGGTTCCCGCGCATCGTGGGGGACTGTATAGGGCATCACGGCCAGGTCGCGTATCGCGGCCGTCTCGTCGCCCCACAGCACGTGGAGATCGACATCGGCCTCGTCCGCGCCGACCGCGCGCGCGGTGCCCCAGCTCATGTAGAGCGGCAGCGACGCACGGCGTGCGAGCGTCAGCGCACTGCCGACGTGGTCGCTGTGTTCATGGGTAATGAGGATCGCATCGAGATCGGCGATGCAGAGATTCAGTCGGCCGAGCCGGCGCTCGACCTCCTTGGCGGAAAAGCCGCAGTCGAGCAGCACGCGGGTGGTCGTCGTGCCGCTCGTGGCCTCGACGACCAGCGCGTTGCCTTCGCTGCCGCTTCCGAGGCTGGCGAATCGCACGCGCTCAGTTCAGTTGCGCGTGCAGCAGCGAGATGAGCCGCTGCGCGTCCGACGAGTTGTCGATCTGGCCATCCGCGCCGACCACGGCGACCTGCGTACCGCCATTGCCCTGCGCGCGCACGTTGATCAGATATTCCTTGCCGGGCTTGGCCGCCGACGGGCCGCCGTAGAACAGCTTGCCGAACAGACCGTCACGCTTGAGCTCTTCCATCGAGTTCGCGTAGCGCACGGTGTAGACCCCCTTCTCGCGGTCGCGATTGTCGACCGTGAAGTTGGTCCGGTCGAGCGCCAGGCCCACGCGCAGCCACGCGCGGTCGAACGACTCGGCCAGTTGCAGCGTCGCTGCACCGCCACTCGTGTCGGCGACCTGCGCCGGCGCCGTCGCGGGGCGCGCATCGGTCAGCAACTGCTTCGCCTGCGCGTCGGTCAGGCCGAACTTCTGCATCAGCTTCGACAGGAACACGGCTTCGAGCACCGGGTTGCGCGGACGCTCTTCCCAGCGCGACGACGTGCCGCCCTGCGGGCCGACCATCATTTCTTCCATCGCGCTGTGCGTGATCGAGATGTCGGTGTTGCCGTCCGACGTCCGGTTCACCAGCGTGCGGAAGCGGTCGCGCGTCCCCGACGAATAGGCGAAATCGATGACCTTGCCGATCGTGCGACGGAACCAGTCGTCCGGAATGTTCGCGCGGTTCTCGGCCCAGTCGGTGGCCATGATGCCCGTCGACGGCGCATCGGTCTTCAGCGAGAAGCCGTTCTCCTGCCAGAACTCCTTCAAGATCGGCCACAGCTGCTCGGGCGTCCGGCCGTCGACGACGAGCCAGCGGCGATCGCCGTCGCGCTCGATGTGCATGCCGAGCGGATCCTGCGCGCTCGGGATGCCGTCGGTCGCGTTGCCGGCCTGCGTCGTGGCCCGCGGCGGCAGCGTGCCGAGCCCGGCATTGGTCGGCGGCGCGACGAACTGCTGCGTCGTCGGCACCGGCTTCAGGTCGCTCGGCACCGCGAGCGGCGGCGCCGAGCCGGTGTTCTTGTAGTTGACCCGGTCAGGGGCCAGGTAGTCGTTCAGCGTATCGCAGCCGGCGAGCGCGCCCAGCGCCAGCGCCATCACCGACAACTGGACGGCACGAGAGGAAAAGGCGAAACGTTTCATGAAATCCTTCGTCTTGCTAGAACGCTCGTCAGGAGCGGCGCCGGACGGAGCCGGCCGGTGCGGGTTGATCAGGGGTCGAGCCGGCGGCCGCAGGACGCGGCCGCCTCGGCATCAGGCGAGAACGCCGGCCTCGACGAGGGCCGAACGCACGGCATCGTGGCAGCGCTCGTCGAGCGCCGTGAGCGGCAGCCGAATGCCGCCCTGCATCTTGCCCATCGCCTGCAGCGCCCACTTCACCGGGATCGGGTTCGCTTCGATGAACAGGTTCTTGTGCAGCGACAGCAGCTTCATGTGCAGCGTACGGGCCGTCTGCACGTCGCCGGCCAGCGCCGCGCGGCACAGCTCGCTCATCGCGCGCGGCGCGACGTTCGCGGTCACCGAGATGTTGCCGTGGCCGCCGAGCAGCATCAGCGCGATCGCGGTCGGATCGTCGCCGCTGTAGATCGCGAAATGCTTCGGCGCGGCCTTGATCAGGTGGGCGGCGCGATCGATGTTGCCGGTCGCTTCCTTCACGCCGATGATGCCCGGCACCTGCGCGAGGCGCAGCGTCGTCTCGTGCGCCATGTCCGCGACCGTCCGGCCCGGCACGTTGTACAGGATCACCGGCAGGTCGACCGCTTCGGCGATCGTCCGGAAGTGGCGGTACATGCCTTCCTGCGTCGGCTTGTTGTAGTACGGCACGACCTGCAGCGTCGCGTCCGCGCCGACCGCCTTCGCGTGCTTCGTCAGCTCGATCGCCTCCGCGGTCGAGTTGCCGCCCGCGCCCGCGATGATCGGGATGCGCTTGCCCGCATGCTCGACCGCCGTGCGGATCATCAGGATGTGCTCTTCGACGTTGAGCGTTGCCGACTCGCCGCTCGTACCGACGACGACGAGTGCATCGGTGCCTTCCGCGATGTGCCAGTCGATCAGTTTGCGAAACGCCGGCAGGTCGAGACTGCCGTCTTCGAGCATCGGGGTGACGATCGCGGGGATGCTGCCGCGGATTTGAATGCCGTCTTGGGTGCCGTTAGCCATGAAACGCGATTGATTGTGTACCGGTAAACATTGAGATTGTAGCGGATTAGCCGGGCAGTTCGTAACGTGGAATTCCCGCCCCCGCCTTTGGGGTCGCGCCCTCGCGCACTGCGCAAAGACGCTGGACGAACGCCTCGCGCGGCGCGGCGACGAAACCGTCCTCGTACGCGACCGCCCGCAGATGGCCGTGCACGGCGTCCAGCAACTCGCCCGGGGCGAGCAGGAACGCGGGGTTGGACGGCTTTCCGACCGTTTCGTTTCCTTGCGCGAAGGTTTCGTAGATCAGCACGCCGCCCGGCGCCACGGCAGCGAGCAGATGGGGCCAGAGCGGGCGATGCAGATAGTTCGTGACGATCACGGCCGCGAACCGCTCGCCGGCCGGCAGCGGCCATGGCGCGCCTTCGAGATCGGCCGCGCGAGCGGCGACGCCGGGAATCGCGCGCAACGCGGCCAGCGCGGCCGGATCGCGGTCGAGCGCGACGACCGGATGCCCGCGCGACGCGAACCAGCGCGCATGGCGGCCGCCGCCCGCCGCGACGTCGAGCACCGCCCCGCCGGCCGGCACGAGCCGCGCCCATTGCGCAACCCAGCGCGACGGCTCGGCCTGGCCGACGTGGCCGCCCGCGGCGGCGATGACGGACTCGCTCATGCGCCGGCGATGACGGACTCGCTCATGCGCCGGATCAGTTGTACGACAGGCCCATCGCGTCGCGCACGTCGCGCATCGTTTCCGTCGCGTACTTGCGCGCCTTGTCGCAACCGTCCGCGACGATCGCGCGCAACAGCGACGGATCGTCCATGTACTTCTGCGCACGCTCGAGCATCGGCTGCTGTTCGCGCAGGATGCCTTCGACGACCGGCTGCTTGCAGTCGAGACAGCCGATGCCCGCCGAGCGGCAGCCCTTCTGCACCCATTCGTGCGTCGCTTCGTCCGTATAGACCTGGTGAAGCTGCCACACCGGGCACTTGTCGGGATCGCCCGGATCGGTGCGGCGCACGCGCGCGGGATCGGTCGGCATCGTGCGGACCTTCTTCGTGATCGTCTCGGCGTCTTCACGCAGGCCGATCGTGTTGCCGTACGACTTGGACATCTTCTGCCCGTCGAGGCCCGGCATCCGCGACGCTTCGGTCAGCAGCGCCTGCGGCTCGACCAGGATGATCTTGCGTGCGCCTTCGAGATAGCCGAACAGGCGCTCGCGGTCGCTCATCGACAGGCTTTGCGATTCCTGCAGCATCGCGCGCGCCTGTTCGAGCGCCTCGTCGTCGCCTTCCTGCTGATACGCGTTACGCAACTCGTGATAGAGCTTCGCGCGCTTGCCGCCGAGCTTCTTCGCGGCTTCGAGCGCCTTCTCCTCGAAACCGGGCTCGCGGCCGTACAGGTAGTTGAAGCGGCGCGCGATCTCGCGCGTCATCTCGACGTGCGGCACCTGGTCCTCGCCGACCGGCACGAGCGAGCCGCGATACAGCAGGATGTCGGCGGCCATCAGCACCGGATAGCCGAGGAAGCCGTAGGTGGACAGATCCTTGTCCTTCAGCTTCTCCATCTGCTCCTTGTAGGTCGGCACGCGTTCGAGCCAGCCGAGCGGCGTGCTCATGCCGAGCAGCAGCGCGAGTTCCGCATGCTCGGGCACCTTGCTCTGGATGAACAGCGTCGCCTGCGCCGGGTCGATGCCCGACGCGAGCCAGTCGATCAGCACGTCCCACACGTTCTTCTCGATGACCTCGGGCGTCTCGTAGTGCGTCGTCAGCGCATGCCAGTCGACGACGCAGAAGAAGCACGGGTACTCGGACTGCAGCTTCACCCAGTTTTTCAGCACGCCGTGGTAATGACCGAGGTGCAGCGACCCGGTGGGTCGCATGCCGGAGAAAATACGTTCTGGGAACATGATTGTCGTTAGAAAAGCGAGGCGAAGGGAGACAGGACGGCGCTCAGGACGGCGTAACCGACGTTGACGAGCGGACGCAGCCAGAAATTCGTCAGCACGCCCGTCGTGACGAGCACGAGGACGATGATGAAACCGTACGGCTCGATGCGCGACAGCGCGATCGATTGCCTGGTCGGCAGCAGCGCCGCCAGGATGCGACCGCCGTCGAGCGGCGGCAGCGGGAACAGGTTCAGCACGCCGAGCACGAGGTTCGCGCTGACGCCGGCGAACGCCATCCGCGTGAAGAACGGCTCGTCGATGCCGACGGCCGGCAGCACGAGGGTCAGCAGGCCCCAGACCAGCGCCTGCACGAAGTTGCAGGCCGGCCCCGCGAGCGCGACCCACAGGCTGCCCCAGCGCGGATTGCGCAGGTTGCCGAACGACACCGGCACCGGCTTCGCATAGCCGAACAGGAACGCGCCGCCGGTCAGGAAGTACATCGCGAGCGGAATCGCGATCGTGCCGAGCGGGTCGATGTGGCGCATCGGATTGAACGACACGCGTCCCATCGCGTAGGCGGTGTTGTCGCCGAGCAGGCGCGCGGCGTAACCATGCGCGGCCTCGTGCAGCGTGATCGCGAAGATCACGGGCAGCGCGTAGACGGCGATGGTCTGTATCAGGGAAGCATCCATATCGCGTTATTGTAACAAGCGCACTCGCGCAAAAATGGCACGACACGTCATGCGGCCGAGAGCCCGAACGGTTCGAGCGCGCCGCGCCCCGCGCGGACGAGTTCGGGCGCATCGCCGGTCAGGTCGATCACCGTCGACGGTTCGCGCGGACACGCACCGCCGTCGATCACGAGGTCGACCTGCTTCTCGAGCCGCGTGCGGATTTCCTCGGGATCGTTCAGCGGTTCGTCGTCCGGCGGCAGGATCAGCGTCGTGCCGAGCAGCGGCTGGCCAAGCGACTCCAGCAACGCGAGCGTGATCGCGTGATCGGGCACGCGCAACCCGATCGTCTTGCGCGACGGGTGCGACAGCCGGCGCGGCACCTCCTTCGTCGCCTGCAGAATGAACACGTACGGGCCCGGCGTCACCGACTTGATCTGCCGATACTGGCGGTTGTCGACCATCGCGAAGTTGGCGAGCTCCGACAGGTCGCGCACGAGCAGCGACAGATGCTGCTTCTCGTCGAGGCCACGAATCCGGCGCACGCGCTCGACCGCATCCTTGTCGTCGAGATGGCACGCGAGCGCATAGCTCGAATCGGTCGGCATCGCGATCACGCCGCCCTTGCTGACGATCTCCACCGCCTGCTTGATCAGGCGCGGCTGCGGATTATCCGGATGAATCCTGAAGAACTGGGACATGGGGACACGTAAAGAGGGAGAAGTCGGATGCGCATCGGCGGCAACGCAGGCGGCCCGAAGCCGCCCTGCGTCAGAGCCAGCGCTCCCAGACCGGCGTCAGGTCGGGCGGCAACGGCGGCAGGCCGCCGAGCTCGATGCGGCCCTCGCCCGGCGCGTGGAAATCCGAGCCGCGCGACACCTCGAAGCCGAAGCGGCGCGCGACGTCCGCGTATTCGCGGTACTGGTCGGGCGTGTGACTGCCCGTCACGACCTCGATCGCGCGACCGCCGAGATCGATGAACTCGCCGAAGAACGCGTCGAATTCGACCGGCGTATAGCGATAGCGGCCCGGATGCGCGACCACCGCTTCGCCGCCCGCCGCACGGATCCAGCCGACCGCGTCGGACAAGGACGCCCAGCGATGCGGGACGAAGCCGGGCTTGCCGTCGCCGAGCAGGCGGTCGAACACGTCGGTCGTCGATTCGGCGTGGCCGTTCTCGACGAGAAAGCGCGCGAAGTGCGTGCGCGAGATCAGATCGGGATTCGATACGTATTTCAGCGCGCCTTCGTACGCGCCGGGTATGCCGAGCGTCGCGAGCTGCTCCGCGATCGCCAGCGCGCGCGCCGCGCGGCCGTGGCGGGTGCGGTACAGGCCGTCGACCAGCGCCGGATGGGCGGGATCGATGTGCAGACCGACGATGTGCACGGTGCGCGAAGCCCACGTGACCGAAATCTCCACGCCGCTCAGATAGCGCATGCCGAGCGCTTCCGCCTCGCTGCGCGCCGCCGCCTGACCGCCGATCTCGTCGTGGTCGGTCAGTGCCCACAGGGTCACGCCGCCCGCATGCGCGCGGCGCGCGACGTCGGCAGGCGACAGCAACCCGTCAGAAACATTGGAATGGCAGTGGAGATCGGCGTTCATCGTCGGCATGGCAGGTAAGGCCTCATTCTACTGCAACGCGGCAATTGCGCCGCCCGCCTGCCGTGCCGGCGCCGCCACGCGCCTACGCGCAGAACGCCTCGATCAGCGACGCGATCTGCTCGGGCTGGTCGTGATGCACCATGTGGCCGGCATCCTCGACGAGCTTCTCGCGCCAGTCGGGGAACGCGTCGAAGCGCGCCTTGAATTCGGGCAGCGGGATGTCGCCGGCGAGGTGCGCGAGCGTCGGCGAATTGACGGCCTCGACGTGCAGCACCTTCGCGCGCACCTGCTTCCAGATGGCCATCACTTCGTCGAGCCGGTACAACAGCGGGCCCGGCATCTTGTGCGCCGGGTCGGCCAGCAGGTGGTAGAGGCCGTCGTCGCCGCGTTTCGACCAGTGCGCGGCGAGAAACGCGGCGCGGCGCGGGTCGAGCCGCGGATTGGTCTTGATCAGGCGCGCCGCCACGTCGTCGAGGGACGCGTACGGCCGCAGCGCGGGCGGCTCGCGCAGCTCGTCGAGCCAGCCGCGCAGCCGGCGCGGCGCCTGTTCGGCGCGGGCCGGCGCAAGCCCGAACCCCTCGAGGTCGACCACGCGCCGCACCCGTTCCGGCCGCGCGCCGGCATACAGACACACGACGTTCGCGCCCATGCTGTGTCCGACCAGATTGACCTCGCCGGTCGGCGCATAGCGGTCGACGAGCGCATCGAGATCGCCCAGGTACTCGTGGAACCAGTAATGGCCGCCGCCCTGCCGCGCGACCGGCCAGTCGGACAGCCCGAAGCCGCGCGCGTCGGGCGCGATCACCTGCCAGTCGCCCGCGAGCGCGTCGACGACGAACTGGAACGACGCCGCGACGTCCATCCAGCCGTGCAGCATGAACAGCGTCGGCGCATCGGGCCGGCCCCAGCGCCGCACATGCAGCTGGACGCCGCGCACCGTGACGAAATCGGAAACAGAACTCGAGGCACTCATCGCAGCCGCCAAAAAAGAATGGTCGTTCGATTATAGCGGCGACAGTCCGGTCCCGGCGGCCGGCAATCGAAGTACCGCTCTAGTGGCAAGGTCGTCCCGGGGCCTGCCGGCAGCATGCCGTCGATCGGCCGTGCGAGCCGGCCGGCAGCCACCAAGGACGCACCCGAACGCGTGGTCCGGCTAAGGCGCGGGACGTCCGTCCGCCGCGTCCTGCGCGGCCAGTTCGTCGAGTTCGGCTTGCTCGAAGCCCGCGTCGCGGCGCGCATCGAAATTGAACGGGCCGCGCAGCCGCGGCGCGTGGTATTGCTCGGCGAGCTGCCGATAAGTCGGTACGGGATCGCGGCCGGCTGCGTCGCACAAATGGCGGAACCAGCGGTTGCCGATCGCGACGTGGCCGATTTCGTCGCGCAGGATCACGTCCAGGATCGCGGCCGACGCATCGTCGCCCGCCTGCACGAGCCGCGCGCGGATCGGCGGCGACGCATCGAGCCCGCGGGCCTCGAGCGTGCGCGGCACGAGCGCCATGCGCGCCAGCACATCGTCCTTGGTCCGCTCGCACATCTCCCACAGCCCGTTGTGCGCGGGAAAATTGCCGTATGCGTGTCCGAATGCCGCGAGCCGGTCGGACAGCAGCGTGAAGTGGTAGGCCTCCTCGGCCGCGACCTTCAGCCAGTCCGCATAGAACGCGTCCGGCAGGCCCGCGAAGCGCCAGACCGCATCGAGCGCCAGGTTGATCGCGTTGAACTCGATATGGGCGAGCGCGTGCAGCAGCACGGCGCGCCCTTCCGGCGACCGCATGCTGCGCCGCTCGAGCTGGCGCGGCTCGACGAGCGGCGGCCGCGCCGGGCGGCCGGGCAGACCGGCCGGTTCGCGCAGTCGAAGCGACGGGGCGATCGCGGCCTGCCCAGCCCGCAGCGCATCGTGCAGCGCGCGCACCTGCGCGGCCTTGGCCGCCGGCTCGGCGACACACAGCGCATCGAGCGCCATGCTGCGCACGCAGGCCGGCACCTGGCCGAAAGAAGAAGACACGATGCTCATAAACAGGGACACCTTGCGTACGCGTCGGGGGAGCACAGGCACGCGACGGTTTACAATATGCGTTTGTTCCGCGGCGCCACGCGCCGGGCAAACCGGACGCGCCATTCTACCGGCGCCCATCATCGAAGAGACAAGGAGACTCCGTGACGATCTACAAGCTGGGCGAGACGGCCCCGACGATCCACGAAAGCGTATTCGTCGCCGATACGGCGGCCATCATCGGCAAGGTCGTGCTCGAGGAAAACGCGAGCGTGTGGTTCGGCGCGACGATTCGCGGCGACAACGAGCCGATTACGGTCGGCGCCGGCAGCAACGTCCAGGAAGGCGCGGTCCTGCATACCGACCCGGGCTTTCCGCTGACGATTGCCGAGAACGTGACGATCGGGCACCAGGCCATGCTGCACGGCTGCACGATCGGCGAAGGTTCGCTGATCGGGATTCAGGCGGTGGTCTTGAATGGAGCGGTCATCGGCCGCAACTGTCTGGTCGGTGCCGGCGCGGTCGTGACGGAAGGCAAGACGTTCCCGGACAACTCGCTGATTCTCGGCGCACCGGCGAAAGTCGTGCGCGAGCTGTCGGCCGAAGACGTCGCGCGGCTGCGTGCGAACGCGAAGACGTATGTCGAGCGACGCGCGCATTTCAAGGAGCAACTCGTGCGGATCGGGTGATTCGCACGGATTTCAAGGAAGAAGAGTGAGCGACCAGTTACAGAAATTCATGTTCAATGCGGCGCCCGTGCGCGGCGAGATCGTTTCGCTGCGCAACACGTGGCAGGAAGTACTCACCCGCCGCGACTACCCTGCCCCCGTGCGCACGGTGCTCGGCGAGATGATGGCCGCGTGCGCGCTGCTGTCCGCGAACCTGAAATTTCACGGCACCCTGATCATGCAGATCTTCGGCGACGGGCCGGTCCAGATGCTGGTCGTCCAGTGCGGGTCCGATCTGTCGATGCGGGCCACCGCGAAGTTCTCGGGCGACGCCGCGCAGACGATCGGCGACGACACGCGTTTCGCGGCGCTCGTCAACGCGAGCGGCCACGGCCGCTGCGTGATCACGCTCGATCCGGCCGACAAACTGCCCGGCCAGCAGCCGTACCAGGGCATCGTGCCGCTGAACGGCGTCGACGGCCCGCTCGAATCGGTGTCGCAGGTACTCGAGCACTACATGCATCACTCGGAGCAGCTCGACACGCGGCTGTGGCTCGCGGCCGATCGCGACCGCGCGGTCGGCATGCTGCTGCAGAAGCTGCCGGGCGACGGCGGCATCGTGCCGCGCAACGCCGAAACCGATATCGACACGTGGGAGCGCGTGTGCACGCTCGGCGGCACGCTGTCCGCGAAGGAACTGCTCGAGGTCGAACCGGAAGTGGTGTTCCGCCGGCTGTTCTGGCAGGAAAACGTGCAGCACTTCGAACCGGCCGGCACGCGCTTCCAGTGCTCGTGCTCGCGCGAGAAGGTCGGCGCGATGCTGCGCATGCTCGGTCGCGAAGAAGTCGACAGCGTGATCGTCGAGCGCGGCCACGTCGAGATCCACTGCGAGTTCTGCAACCAGCGCTACGAGTTCGATCCGGTCGACGTCGCGCAGCTGTTCGCGGCGCCCGGCGTCGAAACCGGCATCGCACCCGCGACCGACCAGCGTCACTGAGCCGCGCGCCCGTGCCCGCCACCGGCGCGGCACGGGCGCATAATGACGCACGAGCGCCGCATGCGCGGCTCCGGCGCCGGAGGCCCGGCCTTCGGTGCCAGCCGCTTTCCACGGTCGGCGCGCCGCAGGAGAAACACATGAATCGCCCCCGCCCCTTTGGCACCCTCCGCAGCATTGTCGTGGCGAGTACGACCGCCGGCACGCTCGCGCTTGCCGGCTGCGCGATGCCGCCGCCGAGTTCCACGATCCTGAGCCGCCTGCCCGAACCGAGCGCGTCGGGTGGCCAGCCGCCGGTGCTGTCGAGCGCCGAACGCAAGCGTTATGACGAGATCGACCAGCAGGTCCTGCGCGAGCAGAACAGCGCGATGGCGGCCGAAGCGGCCGCACGCGCGTGGGCCTATTACTCGCCGCCGCCCGTGACGGTCTACGGCGGATACTACGGCGGTTGGGGCAATCGCTGGGGCACGGGCATCGGTTACGGCTATCCGGGCTGGTGGTGGTGAGCACGCATCGCCCCGACCGATTGAAAACTGGCAGGAAATAAAAAAGCGCGGCATTTCCCGCGCTTTTTCAATGCATCCAACGTATCGCGCTCAGTGATGCGCCGCCTTGCCCTTGTCGCCGCCATGATGGCGCGACGGCTTCGCGATCGACTGCGGATTCGGCACGACCCGCACGGGCGCCGCGGAGACGGCGCCGCGCGTCGACGTATTCGACGGCGTGTTGTTCGGCGGCCCCGCAGGCGCATTCGGCGACACGAACTGCACGAATACTTCGCCGTCCTTCACCATGCCCATCTCGTAGCGCGCACGCTCCTCGATCGCCGCGGTGCCGCTCTGCAGATCCTGCACTTCGCCGGCGGTGCGCTCGTTGCGCAGCTTCTCGTCCGCGTTCTTCTGGAGCTGGTCGTCGAGCTGCTGACGCAATTCGTGCACCCGCAGCCAGCCGCCGTGTCCCCACCATAGGGGGTACTGAATGAGCGCCAGCAAGGCAATCAGGACGACAGTGACAAGCCGCATGTAAGAGACGCAGATATAAGAAGCGCCGCTCCGCGCACAGGCACAGAGCGGCGTCGAGATGACGAACCCGATAGTAGCGCGTTAGCGCAGGTTATAGAAAGCCGATTTGCCCGGGTAGCTCGCGATGTCGCCGAGATCTTCCTCGATACGCAGCAACTGGTTGTACTTCGAGATGCGGTCGCTGCGCGACAGCGAACCCGTCTTGATCTGACCGGCGTTCAGGCCGACCGCGATGTCCGCGATCGTCGAATCTTCCGTTTCGCCCGAGCGGTGCGAGATCACGGCCGTGTAGCCCGCGCGCTTCGCCATTTCGATCGCCGCGAACGTTTCGGTCAGCGTACCGATCTGGTTGATCTTGATGAGGATCGAGTTCGCGATGCCCTTCTCGATGCCCTCCTTCAGGATGCGCGTGTTCGTGACGAACAGGTCGTCGCCGACGAGTTGCACCTTCTTGCCGAGGCGGTCGGTCAGCAGCTTCCAGCCGTCCCAGTCGCTTTCGTGCATGCCGTCCTCGATCGACACGATCGGGAACTTGTCGGCGAGCGTCGCGAGGTAGTCGGTGAATTCGGCCGACGACAGTTGCAGGCCTTCGCCCGCGAGCTGGTACTTGCCGTCGTGGTAGAACTCGGATGCCGCGCAGTCGAGCGCGAGCAGCACGTCTTCGCCCGCACGGTAGCCGGCCTTCTCGATCGCCTGCAGGATCGTCGACAGGCACTCGTCGTTGCTGCCGAAGTTCGGTGCGAAACCGCCTTCGTCGCCGACCGCCGTGCTCATGCCGCGGTCGCTCAGGATCTTCTTCAGCGCGTGGAACACTTCCGCGCCGCAACGCAGCGCTTCACGGAACGTCGGCTGGCTGACCGGAACGATCATGAATTCCTGGATGTCCAGGCTGTTGTTCGCGTGCGCGCCGCCGTTGACGATGTTCATCATCGGCACCGGCAGTTGCATCGCGCCCGACCCGCCGAAGTAGCGGTACAGCGGCAGGCCGGCTTCTTCGGCGGCGGCCTTCGCGACGGCCATCGACACGGCCAGCATCGCGTTCGCGCCCAGGCGCGACTTGTTGTCGGTGCCGTCCAGCTCGAGCAGCGTCTTGTCGAGGAACGCCTGTTCCGACGCGTCGAGGCCCATGATGGCTTCGGAGATTTCGGTGTTGATGTGCTCGACCGCCTTCAGCACGCCCTTGCCGTTGTAGCGGCCGGCTTCGCCGTCGCGCAGTTCGATCGCTTCACGCGAGCCGGTGGACGCGCCCGACGGCACCGCCGCGCGGCCCATCGTGCCCGATTCGAGCAGCACGTCGCATTCGACGGTGGGGTTGCCGCGCGAATCCAGAATCTCGCGGCCGATGATATCTACGATTGCACTCATGGGTTTCCTCTGAGAATGACGATGGATTCTTCAAACTGCGACGGCGGGCGCGCCGGAACCGCTTTCGCTACAGACGCGCAAAGCCGTCGCAAGGTTCATTCGATCTTTAATTGAAATCGTTTTCCAGGAACGGGTTGCGCTTCACCGCCTGGTCGAGCGTGACGAGCGTCTCCAGCAACGCACCCATCCGGTTCAGCGGCACCGCGTTCGGGCCATCGGACTTCGCCTCGGCCGGATTCGGATGCGTTTCCATGAAGAGGCCCGCGACGCCCGTCGCGACCGCCGCACGTGCGAGCACCGGCACGAATTCGCGCTGGCCGCCCGAGCTCGTGCCCTGCCCGCCCGGCAACTGCACCGAGTGGGTCGCATCGAACACGACCGGCGCGTTCGTCTCGCGCATGATCGCGAGCGAACGCATGTCCGACACGAGATTGTTGTAGCCGAACGAGACGCCGCGCTCGCACGCCATGAAGCGGTCTTCCGACAGACCGGCTTCACGCGCTGCGTCGCGCGCCTTGTCGATCACGTTCTTCATGTCGTGCGGCGCGAGGAACTGGCCCTTCTTGATGTTGACAGGCTTGCCCGAGCGCGCGCACGCATGGATGAAATCGGTCTGACGGCACAGGAACGCCGGCGTCTGCAGCACGTCGACGACCGACGCGACCTGCTCGATCTCGTCGATCGAATGCACGTCCGTCAGCACCGGCAGGCCGAGCTGGCGTTTCACCTCGGACAGGATCCGCAGGCCCTCGTCCATTCCGAGGCCGCGAAACGATTTGCCCGAGCTGCGGTTTGCCTTGTCGTAGGACGACTTGTAGATGAACGGAACGTTCAGCTTCTCGCAGATCTCCTTCAGGCGGCCGGCCGTGTCGATCGTCATTTGCTCCGATTCGACGACGCAGGTACCCGCGATCAGGAAGAAAGGCTTGTCGAGACCGACCTCGAAATCGCACAGCTTCATGCTTGCACTCCGCGCGCTTGCTTGTTGGCGAGCGCGGCTTCGACGAACGACTTGAACAGCGGATGGCCATCACGCGGCGTGGACGTGAATTCCGGGTGGAACTGGACGCCGACGAACCACGGGTGCATCGAGCGCGGCAGCTCCATCATTTCCGGCAGATCCTCGCTCGGGGTACGGGCGCTGATGATAAGGCCGCCGGCTTCGAGCTGGGGCACGAAGCGGTTATTGACTTCATAACGGTGGCGATGGCGCTCGTTCACGTCCTTGCCGTAGATTTCTTCCGCCATCGTGCCCGGCTTGATCGGGCAGCGCTGCGAACCCAGGCGCATCGTGCCGCCGAGGTCGGATTCCTCGGTGCGCGTCTCGACCTTGCCTTCGCGGTCGTACCATTCGGTGATCAGCGCGACCACGCGCTCCGGCGTGTCCGGATCGAATTCCGTGCTGTTCGCCTGCTTCAGGCCGACGACGTCGCGCGCGAATTCGATCACCGCGAGCTGCATGCCGAGGCAGATGCCGAGGTACGGCACCTTCGACTCGCGCGCATAGCGGACCGCCGCGATCTTGCCTTCCGTGCCGCGACGGCCGAAGCCGCCCGGCACCAGCACGGCGTCGAGGTGCTTCAGGCTGTCGACGCCGTTCGTCTCGAGCTCTTCCGAATCGATGTACTCGATGTTGACCTTGGTCGACGTGTGGATCGACGCATGGCGCAGCGCCTCGATCAGCGACTTGTACGACTCGGTCAGGTCGACGTACTTGCCGACCATGCCGATCGTCACTTCGTGCTGCGGGTTCTCGAGCTTTTCGACGAGCGTCGACCACATGCTCAGGTCGGCGTCCTTCGGCGACAGCTTCAGCTCTTCGCAGATGATCCGGTCGAGGCCCTGGTCGTGCAGCATCTGCGGAATCTTGTAGATGCTGTCGGCGTCCCACACCGAGATCACCGCGTCTTCGGGCACGTTCGAGAACATCGAGATCTTCTTCGATTCGTCGTCGGGGATGCGGCGATCCGCACGGCACAGCAGCACGTGCGGCAGGATGCCGATCTCGCGCAGCTTCTGCACGCTGTGCTGGGTCGGCTTCGTCTTCAGCTCGCCGGCCGTCGCGACGTACGGCACGAGCGTCAGGTGCACGAAGCACGCGCTGTTGCGGCCGAGGCGCAGGCTCATCTGGCGCGCGGCCTCGAGGAACGGCAGCGACTCGATGTCGCCGACCGTGCCGCCGATCTCGACGATCGCGACGTCCGGCTCGCCGCAGGTGGCCGATGCCGCCCCGCGCTCGATGAACGCCTGGATTTCGTTCGTGATGTGCGGAATCACCTGCACGGTCTTGCCGAGATAGTCGCCGCGGCGCTCCTTGCGGATCACCGATTCGTAGATCTGGCCGGTCGTGAAGTTGTTGGCCTTGCGCATCTTCGTGCTAATGAAGCGCTCATAGTGGCCGAGGTCGAGGTCGGTCTCCGCTCCGTCTTCCGTCACGAACACTTCGCCGTGCTGGAACGGGCTCATCGTGCCGGGGTCGACGTTGATGTAGGGATCGAGTTTGAGGAGGGTGACTTTCAGACCGCGCGATTCGAGGATCGCGGCGAGAGAGGCGGCGGCAATACCCTTGCCGAGGGAAGAAACTACGCCGCCGGTGACGAAAACATATTTGGTCATCGCTGGATGCTCGCGGGAAAAACGGATTATACCGTAAAGCCCGCCCTTCTCTCAGCAATTGACGCGATGATCGCGCCCTTTCGTGCCGACCCGCGCCAACCGTGCGCGACGGCGCGAACCGGCCGGCCCGCCGGCGCCGCGCGCATGCGCCGGCGGTCGTTCCGTCCGCCGGACCCAGCGTCAGGCGCGCCTCGCGATCGGCGCGCCGGCCTGCGAAGCGCAACCCTCTTCCGCCTTCAGCGAATTCAGCATCCGCTGCAATGCGCGGGCGGTCTCGATCGGCCGCTCCATCGGGAACAGGTGGCTCCCTTCGATCCATTCGATGCGCCCGCGCGTCGCGCGGCGCGTCGCGTCGAGCCCGACCTGCCGGACCTCGCGCGAGCGCGTGCCGGCGAGAAAGCCGAGCGGCACTGGCGCGCCGTGCGCGAGCCGCGGGCCGAGCGTGTGCGGCAGCGTCCTGTAGATCAGGTACTCGACCTGACGGTCGAACGCCAGCGCGCGTTCGCCGTCGGCGCCGGCCTGCGGGATCCCGTGGTCGATATAGTCGGCGAGCATCCGTTCGTCCCAGCGCGCGAACGCGGGCTTCTCCCGAAAGTGCCGCCAGACTTCGTCGCGGCTCGTCCAGCGTGTGCGCCGGTTGCGCGTGGCCGCGGCCGGCGACAGCCGCTCGTCGAGCCCCGCCCACTGGCTCGCGCGCAGCGCGCCGGCACGCCAGCCCGCGATGATCGGCGAATCGATCATCACGACGCCGCGCACCCACTGCGGCTTCTTCAGCGCGGCCATCAACGACAGGTAGCCGCCGAGCGAATGGCCGACGAGCCAGACCGGGCGCTCGTAGCTGCTGCCGATGTCGTCGAGCAGTTGCTCGACGAGATGCGGCCAGTCGCGCGTCACGGGGTAGCGGCGGTCGTGACCGATCCGTTCGATGTAGCGCAGCTCGTAGTCGTCGGCCAGTTCGGCGAAGATCGTCCGGTATGTCGACGCCGGGAAGCCGTTCGCATGCGAGAAGTGGAGGATGTCCTTCAAATGCCGATGTCTCCTTTGTCGACGGGAGCGGGTGCTTCGGCACGCGCTCCCGTCCCATGCTTCGCGATCGACGGAAGCGGGCGCTTCGGCGCTTGCGCCGATCCCGTGCTTCGTATTCTGTCGGAACCGTGCTTCGGCACGCTACGCTGGCCCCGCGCCTTCCGTCCGGACAAGCCGGCCTTCGCCGCGCTTACCGGTCCATCCAGTACCGGCGCCGTTCGTCGCGATAGCGCGCGAAGGCAAACCCGGCGCCCGCCGGCGCGACGTCGAACCGCACGGCGCCGTCGCGATCGGTACGCGGCAGCGGAATCCCGCGCGCCTCGTAGCGGGCGAGCACGGTCCGGTGCGGATGCCCGAAACGATTGCGATAGCCTACAGGAAATACCGCGACGCGCGGCCCGACCGAATCGAGGAAAGGCTCGACCGACGACGTGCGGCTGCCGTGGTGCGGCACGACCAGGATCTGCGCGGCCAGCGCGTCGCGCGCATCGGCCACCAGCCGGCGCTCGGCGGCGGCCTCGATGTCGCCCGTCAGCAGTGCCGACGTGCCGCCCGCATCGATGCGCAGCACACACGATTGGCCGTTCGACGAACCCGTGCCCACCCCGCCCGGCGGCCACAGCATCGTGAAGACGACGCCGTCCCAGGTCCACCGCTGCCCGGCCGCGCACGGCAGCCGATCGGCCACGCCCGCCGCCTGCGCATCGCGCCACAGCCGGTGCCGCGGCGCAATGCCGGCCAGCAACTGGCGCACGTCGGCGGCCGCATAAACGGCCGCTGCGCCGCCCGCATGATCGGCATCCGCATGACTGAGCACGAGCGAATCGATCGTCGCGATGCCGCGCGCCCGCAACGCCGGCGCGACGATCCGCGTACCGGCGTGGGACGACTCCGCACCCGGCCCCGCATCGAACAGCAAGGCCCGCCGCGCCGTTTCGACCAGTACCGCCGCGCCCTGCCCGACGTCGAGCACGGTCAGCCGGAAGCCGCCCGCCGGCGGCGCATCCGGCGCCGGCGCGACGAGCGGCAGCCACGTCAGCGGCGCCGCCCAGCGCAGCGGCCAGCCGCGCGGCATCAGCGCCCACGCGACACCCACGCATGCCAGCACCAGCACCGGCCAGTCGGGCATGCGCAGCCAGAACACGCCGGCCGGCCAATCGGCCAGGTGCCCGAGCAGCGTCATCATCGGCGCGAGCGCCGCATGCGCAAGCCGAAAGGCAGCCGCGTCGAGCGGCAGCGGCAACGCGATGCCGGCCAGCACGACCGGCGTCACGACCGAGCTGACCCACGGAATCGCGAACGCATTGGCGAACGGCCCCGACAGGGAAATCTGCGCGAACCATGCGGCGGTGAGCGGCGCGAGCCCGATCGTCACCGCGTACTGCACGCGCGTCGCCTCGGCGACGCGGCGCCGGCAGCGCGTCGCCCACGCACGCAACCGGCTCCGCGAGCCGGTCGCGCCGCTCTCCGCGCCCGCTTCGTCGAGCTCGTCGGCCTCGCGCACCGCGCGCCAGCCGGCGACGGCCAGCAGGATCACCGCGACCGCACCGAACGACAGCCAGAACCCGGCCGACAGCACGGCCCACGGGTCGGCGAGCAGCACGCCGCCGAGCGCCACGCACAGCACCGCCGACGTCGGCACGCTGCGGCCGGCCAGATACGCGATGCCGCCGCCCGCGATCATCCACCACGCGCGCTGTGCCGGCACGTTGAAGCCGGCGAGCGCGGCGTAGCCGGCCGCCGCAGCCAGCGCGGCGAGCGCGGCCGCGTACGGCGCCGGCAGCACGAGCGTCGCGGCCCGTCCGCGCCGGCGCACGCGGCGCCAGACCATCGAGACGAGCCAGCCGGCGATCGCGCCGACCAGCCCGACATGGAGACCGGAAATCGCGACCAGATGGCTCGTGCCCGTGTTGCGCAGCACGCGCCAATCGTCGTCGCCGATGCCCGACTGGTCGCCGATCGCCAGCGCGGCGACGATGCCGCGATGCGCCGCATCGGTACCGAGCCCCTCGCCGATGCGTGCCCGCAGCATGTCGCGCACCCGATCGATCGATGCACGCCAGCCCGATGCGCGCGCATCGAGCAATACCGCCCGACGCGGCGCACTGACATAGCCGATCGCGCGAATGCCCGCGGCGAGCCACGCCGCCTCGCTGTCGCGCACGCCGGGATTGGCCTCGGCATGCGGACGCTTGAGACGCACGACGAAACGCCAGCGCTGGGCCGCACGCAAATCGGGAAGCGCATCGCGTGTCGCGGATGCGCCATACGCGCGCCACGACAACCGGATCAACGGCGGAAAACGGGTGAGCCCCGCATCGTTCGATTCGACCGCGAACAGCAGCCGCGCACTTGTCTCGTCGACGACGGGCAGCCCGCGGATCACGCCCGTGACGACGATGTCGCGCCCTTCCCACTCGACGGGCAGACTGTCGCGCAGCCGCCATTCGGCCCGCGCGGCCGCATAGCCGAATCCCGCGACGCAGGCCGCGACCGCGCACAACATCCATCCGCCTACGACGACCGCACGCGTGCGCCGACGACGCGCGCACCACGCGCCCAGCGCCGCGCAGCCCGCGAGCACGGCTGCTCCGATCGTCCATGCGATCGCCCCCGGCAACGCCGCCTGCCGCTGCAGCACGACGACGCCGAGCGCGAACGCGATCCACCACACGCGCATTCCGCCTCCTCGTCGACCCGGCGCCGCCCCTGCCCATGCGGCGCCTTCCGGCAACGATTATGCGGACGAAAGCGCGAGTCGCGGCAGCGCGGCGAGCGCGTTAGCCGAAGTGCATAGGGACAATTCGCCGGCATCGAGCCCGCGCAGTTCGGCGAGCACGCCGCCGATGCGCGGCACCTGGTCGGGCGTATTGCGGGATTTGTATGCCCATTCGGGCGCGATGTCGGGCGCGTCGGTCTCGACGACGAGCGCGTCGAGCGGCAATTCGGCGGCGAGCCGGCGGATCTGCCGCGCGCGCGTGAAGGTCACGTTGCCGCCGAAGCCGAGATGCAGCCCCTGCGCAAGATACGCGTCGGCCTGCTGGAAACTGCCGTTGAACGCATGCGCGATGCCGCGCCGTACGCCGAAACGGCGCAGCCCGGCCAGCACGCGGTCCTGCGACTTGCGCACGTGGCAGAGCACCGGCAGATCGAATTCCCGCGCCAGCCTGAGCTGGCCCTGGTAGAAGAACTGCTGCCGGTCTTCGTCGAGGCCCGGCACGAAATAGTCGAGCCCGATCTCGCCGATCGCGACGAAACGCGGATCGTCGAGACTCGCCTCGATCTCCATGCGCAGCCGGTCGAGATCCGCGTCGCGCGCTTGCGGCGTATACATCGGATGGATGCCGAGCGCGTACACCGCGCCCGGCGTGCGGTGCGCGAGTTCGCGCACCGTCGTGAAGTTGTCGCGCCCGATGCTCGGGATCACGATGCGCGACACGCCGGCCGCGCGCGCAGCCTGCGCGACCGCGTCGCGGTCGGCGTCGAACTCGGCGGCATCGAGATGGCAGTGCGTGTCGATCCACATGGCAGCGGTCCTGCGCCGTTGCGCCGTGCCGGACGAGCCGGCGACCGGCCGCACGCGCGTTGCTTCTTACGCCGGCAGCGCCGGCTCCTCGTGCAGCACCCCGTCGCGCAGCCGCATGATGCGGTCGCAGCGCGCGGCGAGATCGGGATCGTGCGTGACGATCACGAAACTCGTTTCGAGCGTCTCGGACAGCTCGAGCATCAGGTTGAACACCGTGTCGGCCGTCGTGCCGTCGAGGTTGCCGGTCGGCTCGTCGGCGAGCACGCACGCCGGCTTCGTGACCAGTGCGCGCGCAATCGCGACACGCTGCCGCTCGCCGCCCGACAGCTCGCCCGGCCGGTGCTTCGCACGCGGGCCGAGACCGACGCGTTCGAGCATCGCCTGTGCCTGCGCGCGCGCGTCCTCGGTCGTCATCCGGCGGATGCGCAGCGGCATCGCGACGTTGTCGAGCGCCGTGAACTCGGGCAGCAGATGATGGAACTGGTAGACGAAGCCGAGCGCGCGGTTGCGCAGCTCGTTGCGCTCGCGCTCGGCGAGTTGCGTAAACGGCTTGCCGAGCAGCGACACTTCGCCGGCGCTCGGCTCGTCGAGCCCGCCCAGCACGTGCAGCAGCGTGCTCTTGCCGGAGCCCGACGCGCCGACGACCGCGAGTTTCTCGCCGCGCCGCACCGTCAGCTCGGTGTTGTTGAGCACCTGCACGTTGAAGCCGCCCTGCACGAACGCCTTCGTGATCCCGCGCGCCTGAAGCACGTATTCCTGCATACCTGCCGAATCCTGTCTGTTGTGTTGTCGTTGTCGTGAATCCGCGAATGCGGTCGCGCGGTCATTCATAGCGGAGCGCCTCCGCGGGCTTCACCTTCGCGCCGCGCCAGCTCGGATAGAGCGTGGCGACGGCCGACAGCGCGAACGCGATCAACCCGATCCGGATCACGTCGCTCGCGACGAGTTCGGACGGCAGTTCGCTGATGAAGTACACGGACGGCGGCAGGAACTGCACGCCGAACAGGTGCTCGATCATCGGGATCAGCCACGGGATGCTCCATGCGATCAGGCAGCCGAGCGCGACGCCGGACGCGGTGCCGACGAAGCCGATCGTCACGCCCTGCACGACGAAGATCTTCATGATCGACCCCGGCTGCGCGCCGAGCGTGCGCAGGATCGCGATGTCGGCCTGCTTGTTGGTCACCGTCATCACGAGCGACGACACGAGGTTGAACGCGGCCACCGCGATGATCAGCGTGAGGATGATGAACATCATCCGCTTCTCGATCTGCACGGCCGAGAACCAGGTCTTGTTCTGCTGGGTCCAGTCGCGAATGTACAGGCTGCCCGACAGCGTATGCGACAGCTCGACCGCGACCTGCGGCGCCTTCTGCATGTCGGTGAGCCGCAGCCGCACGCCGGTCGGCGCGCTCATCCGGAACAACGCCTCGGCGTCGCGGATGTTGATCATCGCGAGCGTGCTGTCGTATTCGTAGTGGCCCGATTCGAACACGCCGACGACCGTGAACTGCTTCAGGCGCGGCATCATGCCGGCCGGCGTGATCGACCCTTCGGGTGCGACGAGCGTGACCTTGTCGCCGACCGTCACGCCGAGGTTGCCGGCGAGCGCGTCGCCGAGCACGATGCCGAACTGGCCCGGCACGAGCGCGCCGAGCTGGCCTGCCTTCATGTCCTTGCCGATGTCCGACACCTGCGGTTCGAGCGCCGGCTCGATCCCGCGCAGCATCACGCCGCTCACCGAGTCCTGGCGCGTGAGCAGCGCCTGCGCGTCGACGTACGGCGCCGCGCCGATCACCGACGGATTGCGGCGCGCTTCCTGCGCGGTCAGTTGCCAGTCGGGCATCGAACCCGTCGGCGAGAACACCTCGACGTGCGCGAGCACCGACAGCATGCGGTCGCGCACTTCCTTCTGGAAGCCGTTCATCACCGACAGCACGACGATCAGCGCCGCGACGCCGAGCGCGATCCCGAGCATCGAGACGAGCGCGATGAAGGAAATGAAGCCGTTGCCGGTCGTGCGTTTGCCGGCGCGCGTGTAGCGCCAGCCGATTTGCCATTCGTACGGAAGTTTCAAGCGAATCCTTTCTGCTGGTTACGGCGGGGATGGCGGCCCGCGGCCGGACCGCCATCCGGCGGCAGCCGCCCGGGCGCGAGCGAAAAAACGGTCGCCGGACGCGAACGGGCCGTCGGCCGGCCCGATCACGCGCGCAGTTTGCCATACAATGCGCACCATCATGCACGACCGACGCCTCCATTTTCTCGTTCCGTTCGCGCTGCCGTCGGCGGCCGATGCGGCCTCGTCCCTGCACACGCTGGACAGCCCCGCGCTCCAAAAGTTGCTCGCCCGCGCGAGCCTCGTCGAGCGCGTGGCCGGCGAGGACTTCCAGCGCACGCTGCCGCACGAACGCTGGCTGGCAAGCCGGTTCGGCGCCACGCAAGGCAACGCCGCGGACGAGGCGCCGCTCGCGCCCTACATGCTGCTGGCCGACGGCGGCGATCCCGGCGCGCATGCATGGGCGTGCGTCGAGCCCGTGCACGTCGAAATCGCGCACGATCACCTGGTGCTCGTCGATCCGGCCGCCCTCGCGCTCGACGACGGCGACGCAGCCGCGCTGCTCGCGGTCGCGCGGCCGCTGATCGAGGAGCTGGGCGTGCGGCTCGAAGCGCCGAACCCGGCGCGCTGGTATCTGTCGAGCGACCAGCTCGCGCGCCTCGCCGGCGCCGCGCCGCTGCGCGCCAGCGGCCGCAACATCGAGATCTGGCTGCCCCACGAGGCACATACGGGCGAGCGCTCTCGGATGTGGATGAAACTGCAGAACGAAGTACAGATGGCGTGGTTCCAGCATCCAGTGAACGAAGCCCGCGAGGCCCGCGGGCTGCCAGCCGTCAATTCGATCTGGTTCCATGCACAGGGCACGCTGAAGCCGGTCGGCAAGCCGTTCGCGCGCGTGCTGTCCGCGTCGCCCGCCGCACTCGGCCTCGCACGCGCCGCGCAATCCGAAGCCGGCCGCCCGCCCGCGACGTTCGGCGCCCTGCCGGCCGCCGATGGCGCGACGCTCGTCGAGCTGCCGGCGCTGACCACCCCGTTCATCGAGCAGGACTGGGCGCGCTGGCACGACGGGCTCGCCGCGCTCGAGCGCGACTGGTTCGCGCCGGCGCTCGCCGCGCTGCAGAACGGCGAGTTGGCGGCCGTCGATTTCACGCTGTGCGGCGACACGAGCTCCGTGACGCTGCATGCGACCCGCGGCGATCTGCGCAAGTTCTGGCGCCGCCGCGCGCTCGCCTCCCTGTTCGAATAACAACGCCAACCCGTATGACCCGGATCGTTACCCGCCCCGTCGCGCCCGCCGACGCCGAAGCGCTTGCGCGCCACGGCCTGCACCCCGTCCTCGCGCGCCTGTACGCGTCGCGCGGCGTGCAGTCGCCCGTCGACATCGAGACCGCGCTCGCGCGCCTCGTGCCGCCCACCGAGCTGAAAGGCTGCGCCGATGCGGCGGTGCTGCTCGCCGACGCGATCGCCGACAAGCGGCGCCTGCTGGTCGTCGCCGACTACGACTGCGACGGCGCGACCGCCTGCGCGGTCGCGGTGCGCGGCCTGCGGATGTTCGGCGCGCAGATCGACTACCTGGTGCCGAACCGCTTCGAATACGGCTACGGCCTCACGCCCGAGATCGTCGAGCTCGCGGCCGCGCGCAAGCCCGACCTGCTGATCACCGTCGACAACGGGATCGCGAGCGTCGCCGGCGTCGAAGCCGCGAACGCGCGCGGCATCGACGTGCTCGTGACGGATCACCACCTGCCCGGCGACGCGCTGCCCGCCGCGCGCGCGATCGTCAACCCGAACCAGCCGGGCTGCGCGTTCCCGAGCAAGCACCTCGCCGGCGTCGGCGTGATGTTCTACGTGCTGCTCGCGCTGCGCGCCGAGCTGCGCCGCCGCGGCGCGTTCGCGAGCAAGGAAGCCGAGCCGCGCCTCGACGGCCTGCTCGACCTCGTCGCGCTCGGCACCGTAGCCGACGTCGTGCGGCTCGACGGCAACAACCGCGTGCTCGTCGCGCAGGGGCTGCAGCGCATCCGCAACGGCCGCATGCAGCCGGGCGTCGCCGCGCTGTTCCGCGCCGCCGCGCGCGACGCGCGCACCGCGTCGGGCTTCGACCTCGGCTTCGGCCTCGGCCCGCGCCTGAACGCCGCCGGACGGCTGTCCGACATGTCGCTCGGCATCGAATGCCTGATCACCGACGACATCGGCCGCGCGTGGGACCTCGCGCAGCAGCTCGACGCGATGAACCGCGAGCGCCGCGAAATCGAGGCCGGCATGCAGCAGCAGGCGCTCGCCGATCTCGCCGACGTCGATCCGGCCGACGCGTGCACGATCACGCTGTTCAATCCCGCGTGGCACCAGGGCGTGATCGGCATCGTCGCCGGCCGGCTCAAGGAAAAATTCCACCGCCCGTCGTTCACGTTCGCGCATGCCGACGACGAAGGCAAGCGGGTCAAGGGGTCCGGCCGGTCGATCGCGGGCTTTCACCTGCGCGACGCGCTCGACCTCGTCTCGAAACGCGAACCGGACCTGATCGTCGCGTTCGGCGGCCATGCGATGGCGGCCGGCCTCACGCTCGACACCGAAAACGTGCCGCGCTTCGCGGCCGCGTTCGAAGCCGTCGCGCGCGAATGGCTGTCCGACGACGCGCTCGCCCGCGTGATCGAGACCGACGGCGAACTCGAGGACGCGTACTTCACGCCGCAGTTCGTCGGCCTGCTCGACGAGGCCGTCTGGGGACAAGGGTTTCCGGCCCCGCTTTTCTCGGGGGAATTCGACGTCGTGTCGCAGTCGCTCGTGAAGGAAAAGCACCTGAAGCTGCAGCTTGCGCGCGGCCGCCAGCGCTTCAATGCGATCTGGTTCAACCACACCGAGCCGCTGCCGGCGAGCGCGCTGGTCGCGTACCGGCTCGTCGCCGATACGTGGAACGGCGTCACGCGCGTCCAGTTGGTCGTCGAACACGCGGCCGGTTGAGCACGCCGCCCGGCCCGCGACGCGCCGCCGCACACGTGCGCGCCGCGCCGGACGGGGCCGTCGACACGCGTGCAGGCACCGTTTGCGTCACCGGGCAACCCTGCCGATCGGCTATAATTCCGCTTTTTTACGAAGCCGGAACAGCGAACGATCATGGAAGCGGAACGTCTCAACGCGATCGAAAGCTCCCTGCTCGACCTGCGCAATCGCGCGGGCGAGCTTCGGGGGTATCTTTGACTACGACGCCAAAGCTGCGCGTCTGACCGAAGTCAACAAGGAACTCGAAGACCCGAACGTCTGGAACGATTCGAAGAACGCCCAGGCGCTCGGCCGCGAGAAGAAGCTGCTCGAAGGCGTCGTCATGACGCTCACCGCGCTCGATAGCGACCTGCGCGATGCGCTCGACCTGTTCGAGCTGGCACGCGAGGAAGGCGACGAGGATACGCTGCTCGCGTCGGAGGAAGACGCCGCGAAGCTCGAAGCGCGCGTCGGCGACATCGAGTTCCGCCGGATGTTCTCGAACCCGGCCGATCCGAACAACTGCTTCATCGACATCCAGGCCGGCGCCGGCGGCACCGAGGCATGCGACTGGGCGTCGATGCTGCTGCGCCAGTACCTGCGCTACTGCGAACGCAAGGGCTTCAAGGCCGAGGTACTCGAAGAGTCCGACGGCGACGTCGCCGGCATCAAGAACGCGACGGTCAAGGTCACGGGCGAATACGCATACGGCTTCCTGCGTACCGAAACGGGCATCCACCGCCTCGTGCGCAAGTCGCCGTTCGACTCGTCGGGCGGCCGCCACACGTCGTTCTCGTCGGTGTTCGTCTATCCGGAAATCGACGACTCGATCGAAGTCGAGATCAACCCGGCGGACCTGCGCATCGACACGTACCGCGCGTCGGGCGCGGGTGGCCAGCACATCAACAAGACCGACTCCGCGGTGCGGATCACGCACATGCCGACGGGGATCGTCGTGCAGTGCCAGAACGACCGCTCGCAGCACCGCAACCGCGCCGAAGCGATGGCGATGCTGAAGTCGCGCCTGTACGAAGTCGAAATGCGCAAGCGCCAGGCCGAGCAGGACAAGCTCGAATCGAGCAAGACCGATGTGGGCTGGGGCCACCAGATCCGCTCGTACGTGCTCGACCAGAGCCGCGTGAAGGACCTGCGCACGAACGTCGAAATGAGCAACACGCGGGCGGTGCTCGACGGCGACCTCGACGACTTCATCAGCGCGAGCCTCAAACAGGGCGTGTAAGCGCCGCGGCGCGGCCTGCCCGCGCCGCCCTTTCCGTTCGCGTTGCCGCACCCCACTCCGAATTCCGACCATCATGACCGAATCGACCCAAACGCAGCCCGCCGTCACGGCGGACGACAACCAGATCATCGCCGAGCGCCGCGAGAAGCTGCGCGCGTTGCGCGAGCAAGGCGTCGCCTATCCGAACGACTTCCGGCCCGAGCATCACGCAGCCGACCTGCAGGCCAAATTCGCCGATTCGGACAAGGCCGCGCTCGAAGCGAACCCGGTCGAGGTGTCGGTGGCCGGCCGCATGATGCTCAAGCGCGTGATGGGCAAGGCGAGCTTCGCGACGGTGCAGGACGGGTCGGGCCAGATCCAGTTCTTCGTGACGCCGAACGACGTCGGCGCCGACACCTACGACGCGTTCAAGAAGTGGGACCTCGGCGACATCGTCGCCGCGCGCGGCGTGCTGTTCCGCACCAACAAGGGCGAGCTGTCGGTCCAGTGCAAGGAGCTGCGCCTGCTGTCGAAGGCGCTGCGGCCGCTGCCGGACAAGTTCCACGGCCTGTCCGACCAGGAAATGCGCTACCGTCAGCGCTACGTCGACCTGATCGTCACGCCGGAAACGCGCGACACGTTCCGCGCCCGCACGAAGACGATCGCGTCGATCCGCAAGTTCATGGACAACGCCGACTTCATGGAAGTCGAGACGCCGATGTTGCACCCGATCCCGGGCGGCGCGGCCGCGAAGCCGTTCGTCACGCATCACAATGCGCTCGACATGCAGATGTTCCTGCGCATCGCGCCGGAGCTGTACCTGAAGCGCCTGATCGTCGGCGGCTTCGAGCGCGTGTTCGAAATCAACCGCAATTTCCGGAACGAAGGCGTGTCGCCGCGTCACAACCCGGAATTCACGATGATGGAGTTCTACGCCGCGTACACCGACTACCGTTGGCTGATGGACTTCACCGAGCAACTGATCCGCCAGGCGGCGATCGACGCGCTCGGCACCGCGACGATCCAGTACCAGGGCCGCGAGCTCGACCTCGCGAAGCCGTTCCATCGCCTGACGATCACCCAGGCCATCCAGAAGTACGCACCGAACTACACCGACGGCCAGCTGTCGGACGACGCGTTCCTGCGTACCGAACTGAAGCGCCTGGGCGTCGACGTGTCGCAGCCGGCGTTCCTGAACGCCGGCGTCGGCGCGCTGCAGCTCGCGCTGTTCGAGGAAACGGCCGAAGCGCAGCTGTGGGAACCGACGTTCATCATCGACTATCCGGTCGAGGTGTCGCCGCTCGCGCGCGCATCGGATACGGTGCCGGGCATCACCGAGCGTTTCGAGCTTTTCATGACCGGCCGCGAGATCGCGAACGGCTTCTCGGAGCTGAACGACCCGGAAGACCAGGCCGCGCGCTTCAAGAAGCAGGTCGAGCAAAAGGATGCAGGCGACGAGGAAGCGATGTTCTTCGACGCCGATTACATCCGCGCGCTCGAATACGGGATGCCTCCGACGGGCGGCTGCGGGATCGGCATCGACCGTCTCGTGATGCTGCTGACCGACAGCCCGACGATCCGCGACGTGCTGCTGTTCCCGCATCTGCGCCGCGAAGACTGACGCCGTGCCCCCGTATGCGCCGCGCCACGCGGTGCATACGGAGCGGCTTTGTAACCGCGCGTAAATCCTGCCCGCCGGCGTTCGCCGGCTTTCGCTCCTCCCCCGTTTTACTCCCCCGTCGCACCGGCCTTCTCCGGGTTTTCCCGATGGCGCCCGCCGCACCCGTGCTGCAATTCGTTACACCTTGATACGGCGCACCGCTTGGCCGTGGACGACACTCCTGTTGCGTCACCACGCATGACCACGGGACCAGAACGAGGCGCCGGAACGCCAAGTCTGCTCGCTCCCGAGCGTGGGATCCTGCTTCGGCGCAGTGTGCCGATCCGGATCGACATTGGAGAACAAAATGGACAACCAGAATCAGACCACGCCGCAAAAGCAACGCCTCCACCCGCTCATCGCCACCGCGGCCGGCGCCGTCATCGTCGCCAGCCTCGCGGCGACGGCAGCGATCACGGGCGTATTCCCGAAGGCCAGCAGCAGCAATGAACAGAACGGCCAGACCCAGGCCGCGCTGATCGCGTCGCAACCGGCCGTCGACACGGCCGCGGCTGCCAGCGCCGCACTGGCCGCGCAAGCGCAGCGACAGGCAGCAGAACAGGCCGCCGCCCAGCAGAAGGCCGCCGTCGCGCAAGCCGAACCGAAGCCGGCGCCGCGCCCGGCTGCGCCGCATCGCCATCACACGGCCGCCCCGCAGCCGCCGCAATACGCGCAGCAGCCGTCGGCGCCCGCGCAAACCTACTGCCAGAGCTGCGGCACGGTCGTCGCGATCACGCAGACGCGCACGCCGGGCCAGAGCTCCGGGATCGGTGCGGTCGGCGGCGCGGCCGCCGGCGGCCTGCTCGGCAACCAGTTCGGTCACGGCAACGGCCGCACCGCGATGACGATCATCGGCGCGCTCGGCGGCGGTCTCGCCGGCAACCAGGTCGAGAAGCAGGTGCGCGCGGAAACGGACTATCAAGTGCAAGTGCAGATGGAAAGCGGCGCAACGCGCACGTTCACGTACCACAACCCGCCGCCGTTCGGTCAGGGCCAGCGCGTGCGGATCGAGAACGGCACGCTGGTCGGCGCGTAAGCACCTGCGCGTCATCGCCGACGCCCCCGCCCGCGCATCGTGCGCGGGCAGTCCGCCCAAAACGAAAACGGCTCGCGAGCAAACGCTCACGAGCCGTTTTTCATGGGCGCGGCGTGCGCCGTTGCAGCGCATGCCGTGACCGGTCGGTCAGTCTTCGTCGTCGAAATCCGATTCGTCGATCCAGTGCGCCTGGATCGCCTCGAGGATCTTCTCGCCGGAGTGCGCGGGATCGTCGGCGAAGCCGTCGAGTTCGAGCACCCACTGGCGCAGATCGACGAAGTTGATTCGCTGCGGGTCGATGTCCGGGTACTTTTCCGCCAGCGCAATGGCTATTTCACGCGAATCGGTCCATTTCATCGCCTGCCTCCGGTTCCTGTCAGTGATTTTCCTTCGCGTGGTTGATCGAGTACTTCGGAATCTCGACCACCAGGTCCGAATCTTCCTTCACGATCGCCTGGCACGACAGGCGCGACGTCGGCTCGAGACCCCACGCCTTGTCGAGCAGATCGTCTTCGTCCTCTTCGGACGGCTCGAGATCGTTGAAACCCTCGCGAATCACCACGTGGCACGTCGTGCACGCGCACGACTTCTCGCACGCATGTTCGATCTCGATCCCGTTGTCGAGCAGGTTGTCGCAAATACTCTTGCCGGGCGTCGCGTCGATCACTGCGCCGTCCGGGCACAGTTCGACGTGAGGCAGCACCACCAGTTGAGGCATGTCCGTTCCGTCAGTCAGGGTGCGGCGGCTGGCGCCGCACGGTTCAATATCGCGCGGGCCGTCGCCGGCCCGCGTGCAGGTCGTTCGTTCAGATCTCGTCGAGGCGCCGGCCCGACAGCGCGCGCTTGATGCTCTTGTCCATCCGGCGCGCGGCGAATTCGTCGGTGCCGTCGGCGAGCGTCTTCGTCGCCGTTTCGATCGCGTCCGCATCGTCGCCCTGCGCGACCGTGCGCAGCGCCGCGACGAGCGTGTCGATCTGCGCGCGTTCAGCGTCGTCGAGCAGCTCGCCGTCGACGGCCAGCGCCGCCTGCGTCGCCTCGATCATCCGCTCGGCCTCGACCTGCGCTTCGCGCAGCGCGCGTGCGCGCATGTCGATCTCGGCGGTCTTGAAGCTGTCCTCGAGCATCTTCGCGATGTCGTCGTCGGCAAGGCCGTACGACGGCTTCACGACGACCGACGCTTCGACGCCCGAATGCTGCTCGCGCGCGAACACCGACAGCAGTCCGTCCGCATCCACCTGGTACGTCACGCGGATGCGCGCCGCCCCGGCCGTCATCGGCGGAATGCCGCGCAGCTCGAAGCGCGCGAGCGACCGGCAGTCGGCGACGAGCTCGCGCTCGCCCTGCACGACGTGAATCGCCATCGCGGTCTGGCCGTCCTTGAAGGTCGTGAATTCCTGCGCACGCGCGATCGGAATCGTCGAGTTGCGCGGAATGATCTTCTCGACGAGGCCGCCCATCGTCTCGACACCGAGCGACAGCGGAATCACGTCGAGCAGCAACCAGTCGTCGCCGGTGCCGCGATTGCCCGCGAGCAGGTCGGCCTGGATCGCCGCGCCGAGCGCGACGACCTGATCCGGATCGAGGTTCACGAGCGGCGGCTGGCCGAAATACCTGGCAACCGCATCGCGGATCACCGGCATGCGCGTCGCGCCGCCGACGAGCACGACACCCTTGATGTCGGCCGGCGTGACCTGCGCATCGCGCAGCGCCTTGCGGGTCGGCCCGAGCGTGCGCTGCACGAGCGGCTCGACGAGCGACGCGAACGTGTCGTGCGAAATCGTCTGCACCAAATGCGCACCGTTCGACAGCGTCACGTCGAGCGCTGCCTGCGGCGCGGACGACAGCGCCTCCTTCAGCCCCCGCACGCGATCGAGCAGCAGGCGCACGTCTTCGGGCGCGAGCGTCTTCGCGTCGATACCGGCCTGCGCGATCACGTGATCGAACAACGCGTGATCGAAATCGTCGCCGCCGAGCGCCGAGTCGCCGCCCGCCGCCAGCACTTCGAACACGCCCTTCGTCAGCTTCAGGATCGACAGGTCGAACGTGCCGCCGCCGAGGTCGTACACCGCGTAAAGGCCTTCGGCCGCGTTGTCGAGACCATAGGCGATCGCCGCGGCGGTCGGTTCGTTCAGCAGGCGCAGCACGTTGAGGCCCGCGAGACGCGCGGCATCCTTGGTCGCCTGGCGCTGCGCGTCGTCGAAGTACGCGGGCACCGTGATCACCGCGCCGACCAGCTCGTCGCCGAGCGAATCCTCGGCGCGATAACGCAGCGTCGCGAGAATTTCGGCCGATACTTCGACCGGGCTCTTCACGCCGTCGACCGTGCGGATCTGCACCATGCCCGGCGCATCGACGAATTCGTACGGCGCGTTCGCCGCGCCTTCGACTTCGGCCTTGCCGCGGCCCATGAAGCGCTTGACCGACACGATCGTGTTGCGCGGATCGGTCGCGGCCTGCTCCTTCGCTTCGTGGCCGATGCGGCGGCCGCCCTTCTCGAGGTAACGGACCACCGACGGCAGCAGCACGCGGCCCGCTTCGTCCGGCAGTACTTCAGGCACGCTGTTGCGCACGGCGGCGACGAGCGAGTTCGTCGTGCCGAGATCGATCCCGACGGCTAGCCGCCGCTGATGCGGCGCCGGCGCCATGCCCGGTTCGGAAATTTGCAGTAAAGCCATCTTGGTTCGTTCGGGCGCTCGGCCCGTTTGCTGCGCGTGCCGCAAGGCACGCGGTTAAGTTTCGAGGCGCTCGATCTGCGCGCCCACTTCCGACGCGACCCGTTCGATGAACATCAGCTGACGCACGGCTTCCGCGGCGGCCTGATCGGCACCGCTGTCGAGCAACGTGCCGAGGCGCTCGACGCGCACGCGCTTCTCGTCGCGCAACTCGGCGAGCAATGCGTCGAGCGCGTCGACGTTGCGGGCGGCCGCGGCATCCTCGATGCCCTCGCGCCACTCCATCTGCTGCATCAGGAATGCAGGCTCCATCGCGGTGTTGTTTTCCGCGCCGATGTCGACGCCGCGCAGCGACAGCAGATAGGACGCGCGCTTCAGCGGATCGCGCAGCGTGCGGTACGCCTCGTTCGCGCGGGTGGCCCATTGCATCGCGATGCGCTTTTGCGCGTCGCCGGCCGCCGCGAAGCGGTCCGGGTGCACCTGCGTCTGCACCGTCCGGTAGGCGGCGTCGAGCGCCGCCTCGTCGAGCGCGAATTGCGCCGGCAGGTGAAACAGATCGAAATGGCTGTCTTTCAGCGAAACCATCGTCGCGTTGAATTCCGGTTCGTCGCGCGGCAAACGCCGCACATTAAAAAGGCGGCCCGTGCCGCCTCTTGCCCGCATCGCGCGGAGGGAGCCGCGTCACACGCGGAACGATTCCCCGCACCCGCACTCGTCCTTCACGTTCGGGTTGTTGAACTTGAATCCTTCGTTCAGGCCTTCGCGGGCGAAGTCGAGCTCGGTGCCGTCGATATAGGCGAGGCTTTTCGGATCGACGACCACCTTCACGCCATGGCTCTCGAACACCTGATCCTCGGGAGCGAGCTCGTCGACATACTCGAGCTTGTACGCGAGCCCCGAGCACCCGGTCGTGCGAACGCCAAGCCGCAGTCCCACCCCCTTGCCGCGACGGACGAGGTATTTCTGGACGTGCTGTGCTGCTTTTTCGGTCAGTGTAATTGCCATGATGTCCTTGCCGCGGCGTGCCGCCGGGGCCCGCCGCGTTTCCTTCCCTAACCGCTCTCGATGCCGCTCAGGCTGCTGCCTGATCGCTTTCCTTGGTGTCGTGGCGCTTCTTGTAGTCGGCCACGGCTGCCTTGATCGCGTCTTCCGCGAGGATCGAGCAGTGAATCTTCACCGGCGGCAGCGCGAGTTCCTCGGCGATCTGCGTGTTCTTGATCGACAGGGCCTCGTCGAGCGTCTTGCCCTTCACCCATTCGGTGACGAGCGAGCTCGATGCGATCGCCGAACCGCAACCGTAGGTCTTGAACTTCGCGTCTTCGATCACGCCGTCCGCGCCGACGCGGATCTGCAACTTCATCACGTCGCCGCAGGCCGGCGCGCCGACCATGCCCGTGCCGACCGCGTCGTCGTCCTTCGCGAACGAACCGACGTTGCGCGGGTTTTCGTAGTGATCCAGAACCTTGTTGCTGTAAGACATGACTCAGACTCCTTGACTCGTTACGTCTGCGTGCGTCAATCCGCGCGCGGTTGCATTCAATGCGGTATCAGTGTGCGGCCCATTCGATCGTCGACAGATCGATGCCTTCCTGGTGCATCTCCCAGAGCGGCGACAGTTCGCGCAGCTTCGCGATCTTGCTGTTCAGCAGATCGATCACGAAGTCGACTTCCTGCTCCGTCGTGAAGCGGCCGACCGTGAAGCGGATCGAGCTGTGCGCGAGCTCGTCGTTGCGGCCGAGCGCGCGCAGCACGTACGACGGCTCGAGCGACGCCGACGTGCACGCGGAGCCCGACGACACCGCGACGTCCTTGATCGCCATGATCAGCGACTCGCCTTCGACGAAGTTGAAGCTGATGTTCAGGTTGTGCGGGACACGGTGATCCATGTCGCCGTTCACGTAGGTTTCCTCGATCTGCGACAGGCCGCGCAGCAGCTTGTCGCGCAGCATGCGGATACGCTCGTTCTCGGTCGCCATTTCCTCGCGCGCGATGCGGAACGCTTCGCCCATGCCGACGATCTGATGCGTCGGCAGCGTGCCCGAGCGCATGCCGCGCTCGTGACCGCCGCCGTGCATCTGCGCTTCGATGCGCACGCGCGGCTTGCGACGCACGTACAACGCGCCGATGCCCTTCGGGCCGTACGTCTTGTGCGCCGAGAACGACATCAGGTCGACCTTCAGCTTCGCGAGGTCGATCCCGACCTTGCCGGTCGACTGCGCGGCATCGACGTGGAACACGATGCCCTTCTCGCGGCAGATCTCGCCGATCGTCTCGATGTCCTGGATCACGCCGATCTCGTTGTTCACGTGCATCACCGACACGAGGATCGTGTCCGGGCGCAGCGCGGCCTTGAACACGTCGAGGTCGATCAGCCCGTCTTCCTTCACGTCGAGGTAGGTGACTTCGAAACCGTCCCGCTCGAGCTCGCGGCACGTGTCGAGCACGGCCTTGTGCTCGGTCTTCACCGTGACGATGTGCTTGCCCTTGCCCTTGTAGAAGTTCGCGGCGCCCTTGATCGCGAGGTTGTCCGACTCCGTGGCGCCCGACGTCCAGATGATTTCGCGCGGATCGGCGTTCACGAGTGCCGCCACCTGCTCGCGCGCTTCCTCGACTGCACGCTCCGCGTCCCAGCCATAGGCATGGCTACGCGACGCCGGGTTGCCGAACTGCTCGCGCAGGTACGGCACCATCTTGTCGACCACGCGCGGATCGACCGGCGTCGTCGCGCTGTAATCCATATAGATGGGCAGGTGGAGAGTCTCTTGGGTCATCTGTCGCTCCGGGTATTCTGTGCAGGGACTATGTGCGTTATGGGGTATGGCGGCGCCTTCGCGCTCACGAACTCGCGATGTTGAACACCGAATTGGGGCCGAGCGGCATCGTGCGCACGGGCTCGGCCGGTGCGGCGACGGGCTCCGGCGTGCGACGGTCGCGCAGCACCGCCGGGGCGCCCTCGCGTGCGCGCTGCTGATCGACGAGATCCTGCAGCGACACCGAATCGAGGTATTCGACCATTTTCTGGTTCAGCGTCGACCACAGCTCGTGCGTCATGCAATGGCCGTCGGGCTGCTTCGAGCCGTCGCACGTGCCTTTGCCGCCGCACTGCGTGGCGTCGAGCGGTTCATCGACCGCGATGATGATGTCGGCAACGGTGACGTCCTGCGCGCGACGCGCGAGGTTGTAGCCGCCGCCCGGGCCGCGCACGGATTCGACGATTTCATGCCTGCGCAGCTTGCCGAACAGCTGTTCGAGATACGAGAGCGAAATCCGCTGGCGCTGGCTGATGCCTGCAAGCGTCACCGGGCCCTGCTCCTGGCGCAGCGCCAAGTCAATCATCGCCGTGACGGCGAAACGGCCTTTGGTGGTGAGTCTCATGGTGTCTAGGGGACTGCAATCTTGACGATTTTGGTCAAGTATAAATATTTGACGTTTTTAGTCAAGTATCCACGTCTTTGAAAGGGTATTCGCAAACCGCTGAATATTGCGCGGTCAGCGCGCCGTACGTGCGCGGAGCGTCTCCAGCAGGCCCGCGCAGGCGCGCTCGACCTGATCGAGCACCCGCTCGAAGCCCTGCGCGCCGCCGAAATACGGATCCGCCACTTCGGTTTCGGTCGCGCCCGGCGCGAACTCCATCAGCAGGCGCACCTTGTCGCGATGCTGCGGCGGGCAACGGCGGCGCAGTTCGGCGAGATTCGCTTCGTCCATCGCGAGCAGCAGGTCGAACCGCTCGAAATCCGCCGCGCTCACCTGTCGCGCGCGCAGCGCCGACAGATCGTAGCCGCGGCTCCGGGCGGCCGCCTGCGCCCGCGAATCGGGCGGCTCGCCCACGTGCCAGTCGCCGGTGCCGGCCGAATCGATCGCGATCCGGTCGGCCAACGCGGCCGCGTCGACCTGATGACGCATCACGCCCTCCGCGGTGGGCGAACGGCAGATGTTGCCGAGACAGACGAAACAGATCGCAACGCGGGTCATCGCACTATCGGAAAGCCGCGGCGGACCGCGTGGGTGAAGAACACGACATTATACAAAGGGGGCCGAAATCGCGCCGTCGCGCGAAGCGACGGCGCCCTGCCTTACAGCGCCTTCGGCGCAGCAAGCGCAATGTCGCCGGACGCTGCCGGCAGCGGCTGCGCCGCGTCGCCGACCAGCCCGAACGACACCGCGCGCGCCAGTTCGGCGGACGCCTGGTGAACCGCGAGCGGGCCGCGCGACGGCGCACCGTCCATCGCATGCAGATAGGCAACCGCTGCCAGCGGAACCACGATTGCCAGCGGCCAGTACATCGATATTGTCTTTTTCATGATGCGGACCTCCTTGACCTCGTACCCCGAAACCCGATTCCGGGGACTACAGACGAGATTCTATAGATCGCATCTATCGAGATAAATATGCAAATAGCGAACGCACTGTTGCCGCCCGCTGAACAGTGTCAGCCGAGGTGGCTTTGCGACGCCGCGTACAGCTCGCGGAACGTCCGCCCGATCGGTGTCGGCATGTCGCGCGTATCCATCCAGCCGCCCATCATCGGCAGGCGCCGCAGCGTGCCGGCATCGCCGCCCAGCCGCTCGAGAATGCGCACCGCGAGCTTCGTCGTCAGCGCATACAGCATCGGCCGCCGTGCGACGAAGCCCCACGCGGCGAGCGCCGCCCGCTCGCGCCACGGCCGCAGGTGGCGCTCGACCTGCTTCTCGCGCAGCGTGCGCAACAGGTGCGACAACGGAATCCCGGCCGGGCATACGCTGTCGCATTCGCCGCACAGCGTCGCCGCCTGCGGCAGGTCGAGCGCGCGGTCGAGCCCGACGTAGCTCGGCGTCAGCACCGATCCCATCGGGCCCGGATAGACCCAGCCGTACGCATGACCGCCGACCTTCTGGTACACCGGGCAATGGTTCATGCACGCGCCGCAGCGGATGCAGCGCAGCATCTCCTGGAATTCGCCGCCGATCAGGCCGGTGCGGCCGCCGTCGACGAGCACCACGTAGTTGTGCTCGGGGCCGTCCTCGTCGCCCGGCCCGCGCGGCCCGGTCAGCAGCGAGAAATAGTTCGACGTCTTCTGCCCCGTCGCGGAACGCGGCAGCAGCCGCATCGCGGTCGCGAGATCCTCGAGCGTGGGCAACACCTTCTCGATGCCCGTCACCGCGACGTGCACGCGCGGCATGACCGTGCACATGCCTTCGTTCCCTTCGTTCGTCACGATCGCGACCGAGCCCGTTTCCGCGATCACGAAGTTGCCGCCGGTCACGCCCATGTCGGCCGACATGAAATGCGGGCGCAGCACCTCGCGTGCCTCGCGCGTCATGTCCGGAATCTCGGTGAGCCGCTCGCGCTGGTGCGTACGCGCGAACAGATCGGCGATCTCGTCCTTGTCCTTGTGCACGACGGGCGCAATGATGTGGCTGGGCGGCTCGTTGTCGTTGATCTGCAGGATGTATTCGCCGAGGTCCGTCTCGATCGACTGCACGCCCATCTCGGCGAGCACCGCGTTCAGGCGCATTTCCTCGGACACCATCGACTTGGTCTTGATGACCTTCTTCACGTCGTGCCGGCGTGCGATGTCGGCCACGAGCCGGGCGGCGTCCGCGGTCGTTTCGGCGAACAGCACCGTCGTGCCGCGCCGCGTCGCCTCGCGCTCGAACGCCTCGAGCCACACGTCGAGATTCTCCAGCGCACGGTTGCGGCGCGCCTTGAGGGCAGCGCGCGTGGCCGGGAAGTCGATCAGGGTCATCGCATCGGCGCGCGCGGACACGAACTTCGTCGACAGCTTCTTCAGGTTCTGCTGCAGGCGCTGGTCGGCCAGCTTCTGGCCGGCGCGCGCCTTGAAATGCATCGATTGGACTTGCATCGCGGTATCGGGGGAAATGTGAGCGGAACCGGGCGTCAGACGTCGCCCGCCAGCACCTGCGCGACGTGCAGCACGCGCGTGTCGCGGTCGCCGGTGCGACGCAACCGCCCTTCGATGTTCAGCATGCAGCCGAGATCGCCGAGCACGACGGCGCCCGCGCCGGACCCGCGCACGTTCGCGCATTTTTCGTCCGCGATGGCCGCCGAGATGTCGCCGTATTTCACCGCGAACGTGCCGCCGAAGCCGCAGCAATGCTCGCAGTCCTTCATCTCGGTGACGGTCACGCCGCGCTGCGCGAGCAGCGCGCGCGGCTGCGCCTTCACGCCGAGCTCGCGCAGGCCCGAGCACGCGTCGTGATAGGTGACCGGCCCGGTGAATTCACCCGGCGCGAGCGACACCTTCGCGACGTTCGCGAGGAAATCGGTCAGTTCGTGGACTTTCTGCTGGAACCGCACGTAGCGCCCCATCAGTTCGGGATCGTCGCGGAACAGGTCGCCGTAGTGCGCGCGGATCATCCCGCCGCACGAGCCCGACGGCGCGACGACGTAATCGAACTGCTCGAACTCGCGCAGCGTCTTTTCCGCGAGGTCGCGCGCGAGCGCGCGGTCGCCCGAGTTGTAGGCCGGCTGGCCGCAGCACGTTTGCGTGGGCGGCACGATCACTTCGTAGCCGGCGTCGCGAATCAGCTTGAGCGCCGAAAAACCGATTTCGGGGCGCATCAGGTCGACCAGGCAGGTCACGAACAAACCGACTCGCATACGTGCTCCTTCGAGAAAACGGCCCTCATTATCCGACGTTTGGCCGGCAAGACCAACGCCGGCCCGCGCGCAAGCCCGCCACGCGCGAAGCGAGGACTTCCTCGAACGGCGTTCGCTTTTTTCACGATACGAGATACAATCGATCCAACACCGCTTGACGCGTCAACCGATTCCTCCCCCGACATGAGCCAACCCACCCCGGATTCCAAAACGTCGATCCAGGTGATCGAACGCATGATGCGGTTGCTGGACGCGCTCGCCGCGCACAGCGACCCTGTCAGCCTGAAGGAACTCGCGCAGCGCACCGAGCTGCATCCGTCGACCGCGCACCGCATCCTCAACGACATGGTGACGTGCCGCCTCGTCGACCGCTCCGATCCCGGCACCTACCGCCTCGGCATGCGGCTGCTCGAGCTGGGCAATCTCGTGAAGGCGCGCCTGTCGGTGCGCGACGCGGCGCTGATGCCGATGCGCGAGTTGCACCGCCTCACCGGGCAGACCGTGAACCTGTCGGTACGCCAGGGCGACGAGATCGTCTACATCGAGCGCGCGTACTCGGAGCGCTCGGGGATGCAGGTCGTCCGCGCGATCGGCGGCCGCGCACCGCTGCACCTCACGTCGGTCGGCAAGCTGTTCCTCGCGGCCGACGAAACGTCGCGCGTGCGCGCCTATGCGACGCGCACGGGGCTGTCCGGCCATACCCAGAACAGCATCACCGATATCGCGAAGCTCGAGCGCGAACTGACCCTCGTCCGCCAGCAATCGTGCGCGCGCGACAACGAGGAGCTCGAACTCGGCGTGCGCTGTATCGCGGCCGGCATCTACGACGATTCGGGCAAGCTCGTCGCGGGTCTGTCGCTGTCGGCACCGGCCGACCGCCTGCAGGATGCGTGGCTCGGCCAGTTGAGCCGGACGGCGCTCACCATCTCGGAATCGCTCGGCTACCGGCCGGCGCCCGCGAAGGACATGGACGGGCTGCAGCGGCAGGCGTAAGCCGCGGCATCGACCCGGTTCCGACTCCGGTTTCACCGGACAAAAAAAGCCCCGCGATTGCGGGGCTTCTTCGTTGCGGCGACCGGTACGGCGGCGAACCGCCGCACACGATCAGGTACCTCAGGTACCGCCGCTCGGCGTGTTGGCCGCCGTCAGGCGTTCGCCGCCGCCGGCATCGAGCCAGTTGCGCAGGCGCGACGCGTCGGCGAAGCGCGAGTACTTGCCGAACGAATCGAGCAAGACCATCACCATCGGCCGGCCGTGGATCGTCGCCTGCATCACGAGGCATTCGCCCGCTTCGTTGATGAAGCCCGTCTTCTGCAGGCCGATGTCCCACGAACCGTTGCCGCGGATCAGCGCGTTGGTGCTGTTGTAGACCAGATTGCGCTTGCCCGTGTACACCTCGTAAGTGCGATCGGTCGAGAACTGGCGGATCAACGGGTACTGGTACGCCGCATTGACCATCTTCACGAGGTCGCGCGCGCTCGACACGTTCGAGCTCGACAGGCCGGTCGAATTCTCGAAGTGCGTATCGGTCATGCCGAGCGACTTCGCCTTCGCGTTCATCGCCGCGATGAACGCCGGACGGCCGCCCGGGTAGTAACGCGACAGCGCGGCGGCCGCGCGGTTTTCCGACGCCATCAGCGCGATGTGCAGCATGTCCTCGCGCGACAGCACCGAGCCGACCGACAGGCGCGAGCCCGTGCCCTTCTCGTAGTCGCGGTCTTCGTCGGTGACTTCGAGCTGGTCGGTCATCGGCGACTTCGAGTCGAGCACGACCATGGCCGTCATCAGCTTCGAGATCGACGCGATCGGCACGACCGCGTGCGAATTCTTGTCGAACAGCGGCTCGCCGGAATTCTGGTCGACGACGTACGCGACGCTCGAGCGCAGCGCGAGCGCATCGGGCGTGTCGTGCAGGCCGAACGCCTGGCCGACCGTCGGCCGGCGCGGCTGGAACGCGACCTTGCGCACCGCGCCGCGATGGCCGCCATGCAGGCTATTCGCCGCGAGCGTCACGCGCTTTCGCGACGCTTTCGCGCGCGGCGCATCGGCCTCGGCGACCTTCGCGGATTTGTCGGCGCTCGCCTTGGCCGACTTCTTCTTCGCTGACGAAGCAGGAGCGACGGCTTTTTTCTTGGCGGCTTGGGTCTTCGCAGTGGCGGCGAAGGCGTCGGCAGGCAGGACGGACGCGGTGGTCGCCAACAACGCGACTGCGACCGACACAGCGGTGCCGAGCGTCATGCTCTGCAACAATCTGCGCGGTGAAAACGATTCGGCTTTCATTGGGGTCTGGACAAAGCGGGCGGGAGGTTTCCGCAAGTGTAGTTAAAGCTGAAAAAAAGAGCAATATTAGGCACTTACCGATCGTCTTTAAACCGGAATGTAAGAGTCGGCCAACCTCCGGCCAATCGACCCTTGCGCTCCCATCGAAAAAATCGATGAGATGCCCTGCCCGACAGCGCCCGTCTCCCGATTACCACACGGTTAATTGAGATAACGTCACTTCGGAGGCGATTTAAAGCGGGGAAAGTACGTATCCGGTGCTCGGCATGCCAAAGGCGCCGGTCTCGACCGTGGCGGCGGCACGTCGCCACGGCACGCGCATCGAAACGGCGCGTTTTTCGACAGGAACAGAAGGATAACGTTCCATGGGCCTGTCAGGTTTACCTGCGCGTGATCATGGTGCGGCGCGCTTGCCCCATCGCCGTGCGCACCATGTGGGAACGCGCCTGAAACCGATTCCGAACACGCGCGATAACTCGTTGTTTTATCGATAATTTGTCGCGATTGTGCAACGCACAAAAAAGACTTGACATCCGTTTTCTCTGCCCTAAAATAGGCCTCATTGCTGCGTTGCACAAAGCACGCATCGCCGAAGTTCCCCAGTGTAGTGCCCTTTATCCTGCGATCGACGCGATCGCTTTTCAGGAGCCTGACATGTCCTTGCTGACCCCCGAGCAAATCGCCGCCGCCCAGAAAGCCAACCTCGAAAGCCTGTTCGGTCTGACGACCAAGGCGTTCGAAGGCGTCGAGAAGCTGATCGAACTCAACCTGCAGGTCGTGAAGTCGACGCTGGCCGAGGGCCAGGAGAACGCACAGCGTCTGCTGTCGGTGAAGGACGCGCAGGAACTGATCGCGCTGCAGGCGAGCCTGTCGCAGCCGGTCGCGGAAAAGGTGCTGTCGTACGGCCGTCACCTGTACGAAATCGCATCGTCGACGCAAGCCGAGTTCGCGAAGGTCGCCGAAGCGCAATTCGAAGAGCAGAACAAGAAGGTCCAGGCACTCGTCGACAACGTCGCGAAGAACGCCCCGGCCGGTTCGGAAACGGCTGTCGCCGCGCTGAAGTCGGCACTGAACGCCGCGAACACCACGTACGAAACGGTTCAGAAGGCCACGAAGCAAGCGGTCGAAATCGCCGAAACGAACTTCAACGCCGCTGCTGCCGTCGCCACGAAGGCTGCAACCGCCGCTGCCGCACGTCGTTCGAGCAAGCCGGCCGCGTAAGCGTCCCCTGCTCCTGAAAGAGCCGCGCCCAGCGCGGCTTTTTCGTTTCCGGCGCCAAAGCGCGCGCGGGCGCAAACTGCCCGCCCCGATCGAGTCTGTCGCGTGCTGCGCAATCGGGATAGGGGCGGTCAGGCAGCCTGACCGATCCCCTCCCACACCACCCGGCATGCGGGTCCGCACCGGGCGGTTCGAGCAGTTGAGGTCATGAGAGTCGAGGCACGCCCAGACGGTCGAAGTG
>NZ_LOYN01000059.1:0-799 GCF_001526325.1 Burkholderia sp. MSMB1826 | reverse complement strand
GCCCACCACGAAGCCGACCACGACCTGGTTGTTGTCCATGTGATACAGGAACGAGCCGCCGTACGTATCCGACTTCAGCGGCCAGCCGGCCGTGTGGATCACGAGGCCCGGCTTGTGCTTGGCCGGATCGATTTCCCACAGCTCCTTGATGCCGATCCCGTACGCCTGCGGATCGGCGTTCGCGTCGAGCTTGAATTTCGTGATCAGCTGGCGGCCGAGATGGCCGCGGCAGCCTTCGGCGAACAGCGTGTACTTCGCGTGCAGTTCCATGCCGAGCTGGAAGTTCTCGGTCGGCTCGCCGTCCTTGCCCACGCCCATGTTGCCGGTCGCGACGCCTTTGACCGAGCCGTCGTCGTTGTAGAGAATTTCCGCGGCCGGAAAGCCCGGGAAGATCTCGACGCCGAGCGCCTCGGCCTGTGCCCCAAGCCAGCGGGTCACGTTGCCCAGCGAAATCACGTAGTTGCCGTGGTTCTTGAAGTTGTCCGGCAGCGCCCAGTTCGGCGTGGTCACCGCGCTTTTCTCGGACAGGAACAGGAAGCGGTCTTCCGTGACCTCGACATCGAGCGGTGCGCCGCGCTCCTTCCAGTCGGGGAACAGCTCGGTGATCGCGCGCGGGTCCATCACCGCGCCCGACAGGATGTGCGCGCCGATCTCGGAACCCTTCTCGAGCACGCACACGCCGATCTCGGTGCCTTTCTCGGCGGCCAGCTGCTTGAGCCGGATCGCCGCCGACAGCCCGGCGGGGCCGCCGCCGACGATCACGACGTCGTATTCCATCGATTCGCGCGGGCCGTATTGC
>NZ_LOYN01000058.1:0-253928 GCF_001526325.1 Burkholderia sp. MSMB1826 | reverse complement strand
ACAAGATGGTCGTCGCGCTGCGCAGCTACAAGGCGCAGGACGTGAAGGGCGGGCTGGGCCGCGGCGGCCAACTGCAGGTCAACTGACGTCGGCGGGCCGGCGGGAAGCCGCCGGCCGATTGCCGAGTTTCGCTTCCTGATTCGATTCGCGATTCGTGATGGTCGGCGCGTGCGGCGCGATGCGCGCGTGCCGGCTTCGTTCGTCCTGTCCGTTTGAAAGGGGACCCCGATGAAAGCCGCTGTACTGATTGCATTGACCTGCGTTGCGCTGACCGCTTGCGGCGGCGACGACAATTCCTCGCCCGCGGCGTCCGGCGGATCGGGGACGAGCAACAACGGCGGCGGGACGGGTTCGGGCGGCACGGGTTCGGGCGGCACGGGTTCGGGCGGCACGGGTTCGGGCGGGACGGGAAGCGGCGGGGCAGGCGGCAGCACGGTGACGCTGCGCTACGAGACGAAGCCTATCGCATCGGACAAGGCGAGTTTCGTGACGCTCGTCAACGGCGAAGGTGCAAAGGGCTATCGCTATCTCGGCGACTACTTTTACTCGGCCGACAATGCGACGGTTTCGATCTTCGTGAACGACGGGACGGCGCCGACCTATACATATCAGCTTCAGGATGCACCGTCCGATGTCGCGAGCTTCGTTACTCAAGCCAACGCGCAGGGCGCGAGCGGTTACCGTTACGACGGCCCGCTATCGTACGGCTACCTCTATCGGAAGGACGGCGGCTCGTCGTCCACCTATTCGTACGTGAGTGCGGCGTTGCCGACCAGTCAAGCCGCGTTTCTTGCGCAGGCAAATGGCCAGGGACAGTCGGGTTACTGGTTCGTCAGTCCGATGATGGTGGCATCGGGCTCCGGCAATCTGTACATGAAGGACAACGCGTCGAGCGCGACCTACACCTACGAAGCGCTGCCGCAAGCGTCGAATGTGGCTGATCTGGTTGCGCAGGCCAACAGCGAGGGGGCGAAGGGCTTTCGTGCGAAGGGGGCAAACATGTTCGGGAGCGATGTCGCATGGGTCTATGTGAAGGACCAGACGCAGTCGCCCACTTTCGCTTATCAGTCGACCGCAATCCAGACGGCCGGTGCTGCCTTTGTTCAGCAGTCGAATAACCTGGCGGCTCAGGGATACGCGTATCTCAGCGACATCGTGACGGGAGGCGGCAGCGCGTCGTTCTATTTCAAACCGACCAACTGCACGGGCTTCCTGTGCACGACGCTGAATCCGCTTACGCAGAACTGAGCGGGCGCATCCGGGGCGGCTGCGCCGCACGGCGCGTTCCGTCGAACATACCCCGCGCGCATTGAGTCGAGTGTCTCAGGTGCGCCACATCCGTGGCCGCATCTTTTGTCGCCGGCTTGCCGGCGACATTTCATTTTGTCCGCGCGTCGGTCGCACGTACCGTCTCGACCGGCACCGTCAACCGTTGCGAAAGATCTCGTTGTACGCGCTCAACGCTGGCGCCCCGCCAAGATGCGCGTACAGCACCTTCGACCCCGGCTCGAATTCCCCGCGCCGCACCTTGTCGATCATCCCGTGCATCGATTTCCCTTCGTAGACGGGATCGGTCAGCATCCCTTCCAGCCGTGCGCACAGGCGAATCGCTTCCAGCGTGCCGTCGCTCGGCAAGCCGTACTCGGGCCCGCCGTACCGCGTATCGAGCACGACATCCTGGTCGACGATATCGCGGCCGAGCTCTACCAGTTCGGCCGTATGCCGCGCGATGCGCGTGATCTGTTCGCGCGTCTGCTCCGGCTTCGCCGACGCATCGATACCGATCACGCGATCCGCGCGCCCGTCGGCCGCGAAGCCGACGACCATGCCGGCCTGCGTGCTGCCCGTCACCGAGCAGACGACGACGTAATCGAACTTGAACCCGAGTGTCGCTTCTTGCGCACGCACTTCCTCCGCGAAGCCGACGAATCCGAGCCCGCCAAGTGGATGCTCGGAGCAGCCGGCCGGAATCGGATACGGCTTGCCGCCCGCCTGCCGCACGCTCTCCATCGCTTCTTCCCAACTGCGGCGAATGCCGATGTCGAAGCCGTCGGACACGAGCCGCACGTCGGCGCCCATCATTCTGGACAACTGGATGTTGCCGACCCGGTCGTATACCGGATCTTCGTAGTTGACCCAGTGTTCCTGCACGAGCACGCACTTCATCCCGAGATGCGCGGCGACGGCCGCCACCTGGCGCGTCTGGTTCGACTGCACGCCGCCGATCGACACGAGCGTATCGGCGCCCTGCGCGAGCGCGTCGGGAACGAGATATTCGAGCTTGCGGGTCTTGTTGCCGCCGAATGCGAGACCGCTGTTGCAGTCCTCGCGCTTCGCATACAGCTCGACCTTGCCGCCGAGATGCGCGCTCAGGCGCTTGAGTGGCTGGATGGGTGTCGGGCCGAACGTCAGCGGATAGCGGGGGAAGCGTTGCAGGTTCATCGGCGGGCTCCGAAAGGGGGAACAGGACGGGAAAGCGGATCGTTCGGGCGCTGCCGGCAGGCCGGGCTCCGATGCAAAATGATAGGCACAAGCGCGGGAAATGAGCTTGCGAAATAAATTGTGTCGACCTACGTTATCGACGATACGAATGCAGGTTAAGCAATTTCGATTCGTAAAAACGGGAGTTGACGCAATGAAATTAGATCGCAGCAGTGCATCGCGAGCCGACGCCGCACCGACGCTCGACCGCATCGACCGCGCGATCCTGCGGCAACTGCAGCAGGATGCGTCGATCTCGAACGTGAGCCTCGCGGCGAAAGTGAAGCTGAGCGCGCCGGCGTGCCTGCGGCGCGTCGAGCGGCTCAAGGAAATGGGGCTGATCCGCGGCATCGTCGCGTTGCTCGAACCGAAGCCGCTCGGCGCCGGGATGCTGGTCGTGATCGGCTTCGTACTCGATCGCTCGACGCCGGAAGCGTTCGCCGCGTTCGAGAAGGCGGCGCAGAAAGTGTCGGGGTGCGTCGAATGCCATGTCGTGACGGGAGAGTTCGACTACTTCATGCTCGTGCGCACGCGCGACAACGACAGCTTCAACCGGCTGCATGCCGAGCAGTTGCTTTACCTGCCGGGCGTGCGGCAGGTGCGCTCGTTCATGGTGCTCAAGGAAATCCTGTCGACGCATGCGCTGCCGCTGTAGCACGTCACGACGGCGGGTTTCGCGTCGGTCGTCCATGCGGAACGCATCGCGATTGCACCGTTCATACGCCGATTCGCATCCTTGACTATCATGCGCCGATGCAGGGCAGATGCTGCATGTCGCGACAACCCAACTGTGAGGGCATCATGGCAAGACAGACGATGGCGGAATATCTGGCGAAGATGCTTGCGGCAGCGGGCGTCGAGCGCATCTGGGGCGTGACGGGCGACAGCCTGAACGGCCTGTCGTTCAGCTTGAGCCAGATCGGCTCGATCCGCTGGATGCACACGCGGCACGAGGAGAGTGCGGCATTCGCGGCCGGCGCCGATGCGGCCTCCACCGGGCGGCTCGCGGTGTGCGCGGGCAGTTGCGGCCCCGGCAATCTGCACCTGATCAACGGGTTGTACGACTGCCACCGCAACCATCAGCCGGTGCTCGCGATCGCCGCGCACATTCCGTCCACGGAGATCGGCCTCGGCTACTTCCAGGAAACCCATCCGCAGGAGCTGTTCCGCGAATGCAGCCACTTCGCCGAACTCGTGACGAACGCGTCGCAGTTCCCGCGCGTGCTGGCGCGCGCGATGCGCACCGCGATCGACGAGCGCGGCGTGGCGGTGATCGTGCTGCCGGGCGATATCGCGCTCGGCGACGGTCCGGACGAAGCGCCGGCGTGGAGCGAAGCGGCGCCGCCGTCGATCCTGCCGGCCGATGCCGATCTCGACCGGCTCGCGGCGCTGCTCAACGGGTCCGACGCGGTCACGCTGCTGTGCGGCAGCGGCACGCAGGGCGCGCACGACGAAGTGGTCGCGCTGGCCGATACGCTCGGCGCGCCGGTCGTGCACGCGCTGCGCGGCAAGCAGTTCGTCGAATGGGACAACCCGTTCGACGTCGGAATGACCGGGCTGATCGGTTTCAGCTCCGGCTATCACGCGATGGAATCGTGCGACACGCTGCTGATGCTCGGCACGGATTTCCCGTACCGGCCGTTTTATCCGACCCATGCGAAGATCGCGCAGATCGACTGGAAGGGCTCGCAGCTCGGCCATCGCGCACCGCTCGCACTCGGGCTCGTCGGCACCGTGAAGGAAACGATCGCGGCGTTGCTGCCGCGGCTCACGCGCAAGACGCAGCGGCGCTTCCTCGAGAACGCGCTGAAGCATTACGCGGCCGCGCGCAAGGGGCTCGACGATCTCGCGGTGGCCGAGCCGCCGGGCCGCGCGATCCATCCGCAGTACCTGACGAAGATCGTCGACGAGGTCGCGGCCGACGACGCGATCTTCACGGCCGACGTCGGCACGCCGACACTCTGGGCCGCGCGCTACCTGACGATGAACGGCAAGCGGCAACTGCACGGCTCGTTCAACCACGGGTCGATGGCGAATGCGATGCCGCAGGCGCTCGGCGCGCAGGGCGCGCATCCGGGGCGGCAGGTCGTGTCGCTGTCGGGCGACGGCGGGCTGTCGATGCTGCTCGGCGATCTGCTGAGCGCACGCCAGTTGAAGTTGCCGATCAAGGTCGTCGTGTACAACAACAGCCTGCTCGGCTTCGTGTCGATGGAGCTGAAGGCGGCCGGCTATCTCGACACGAACGTCGACCTGAGCCCGACCGACTTCGCGGCGATCGCGAAAGGCGCCGGTATTTTCAGCGTGCGCGTCGAGCATTCGGAGAACGTCGAGCACGCGTTGCGCACGGCGTTCGAGCATGACGGGCCGGCGGTGGTCGACGTCGTCACGTCGAAGTACGAACTCGCGATGCCGCCGAAGATCGAGCTCGCGCATGCGAAGGGCTTCAGCCTGTTCATGTTGCGCGCGATCCTCAGCGGGCGCGGCGACGAGATCGTCGAGCTGGCGCGAACGAATTTGCGGTGAGCGGGCGGTGCAAGCGGGGCGGGCGCCGGCCGCCGATCTGGCACGAATTGATCGGGTCAATCAGGGACAATCTTCACGTCGCCTTAAGTTTGCTTTTCCTAAAATCGATTGGGTCGCCGCGCCGTGCGGCGGATCGATTCGTCCCAGAAGGAAGCGCATGCTCGAGCCCCGTGTCGCGGCAGCTCTGTTCCATGAAGTCATCGACATGTCGAAGCCGATGGCGAAACCGCGCAAGGCGCGCCGATGATGTGGCCGAACGCGTGGCGTGTCTCGGCACTGTTCGTGCGCGAGTGGGTCGATCGTCCGGCCGCGGTTGGCGCGTTGTGTCCGAGTTCGCGGCATCTGGCGCGCGAGATGGCCGATGCGGTGCCGCACGGCTGCGGGCTGGTCGTCGAGCTTAGCGGCGGCACCGGCGCGATCACCGCGGCGCTGCTCGAACGCGGCGTCGCGCCACGGCGTCTCGTGGTGGTCGAACGCTCGGCGGCGTTCGTGCAGCATCTGCGGCGACGCTTTCCCGGAATCTCGATCGTGTCGGGCGACGCACGGCAACTCGAGCGGCTGCTGCCGCCGGGCGCCACGGTCGACGCGATCGTCTCGTGTCTGCCGCTGCGCACGCTGCCGCGTGAAGACGTGGCGGCAATCGTCGGTCAATGTCGCCGCGTGCTGTCGACCGACGGCGTGATGATTCAATTCACGTACGACCTGCGGCCGCCCGGCCGTCATCCGCTCGGGGATTCGGCATTTGTTGCCAGCAATAGCCGGATCGTCTGGGCAAATTTTCCGCCCGCGCGCATCGTGACCGTGCGCAATGCGGCTACCGAAACATCGACACTCGTCGAGTATTGACTCGTGATGTCGTGCATCGTGCGCGGTCGGATTCTGCGTCGATTTAAATGTTTTCTGAATTGACCGGACTGCCTCGACTTGAATCGTCAAAGCCAATTTTCAATTGTTGACAGTGATCGATGAGTCTTGTGAGAGAATTCAGTACGCTTGGCGTAAGGTTTTGACGCGATATTCTCCATATATACTCGCGGTTAAAAAGGGGCGGGGTCGCTCGGGATTTTCGGCGCCCCATGACATTCGACTGACGAACGGGGCGATAAATGTCTGGCGTGCTGGACGAGCTTCTGCGAGGCTACAGCGAACTGCGCCGCTATCTTTCCAGGCGGCTGAGCAGCGACGACGCTGCCGATATTGCGCAGGCTTCGTTCGAGGTCGCGCTTCGCTATGTTCAGCAGAATGATGTGCAGTCGCCGGCTGCGCTGATGTTCCATGTTTCGAATAATTTGCAGATCGATGCGGCGCGACGCCGCCGATTTTTCCCCCAGCAATTGTGCGAAGACGTCGGCGACGAAGGCATTGACCGGCTCGTGCGTTCCGATGTGACGCCGGAGCGCGAATGCATCGCGCGCGAGTCTCTCGATCAGGTGACGCGGGCGCTGGACGGGTTGCCGCCCCGGTGCCGCGAAGCCTTCGTGCTTTGCAAGCTGCATGGCCTTTCGTACGAAGAGGCAGCGCAGGAAATGGACATCAGTCCGACCGTCATCAAGAAGTACCTGGTTCAGGCAATGAAAGCGTGTCGGGACGCTGTGCTATAACTGCGCAATCGCGCGCATTGCACGGGGCCGCCGTTGACAGTCGACATGCCACTTACCCAGGCCGAGATAGACAAAGCCGATGACTTGCTCGTTTCGCTGACGTTCGGTAGCGACGCGGAGAAGTCGCGCGCGCAAATCGAGCTCGAATCGTGGGCGGGCAATCATCCGGAACGGCGCCAGTACCTGGCTGATCATCATGCGGCGGAGCGCGTCGTCGACGCGTTGAGCGACGACCTCGGCCGACGGTACAAGCGGCACGTCGGTCCCGCCGTTCACCCTCCTGCCCGTGCCGAAGAGCGAATCTCCCGGCCCGTGCCGAGCGGCCGGCGCACGGGCGTTCGCGTAGCGACCTATGGCGCCGCGCTCGCATTGTTCGGCGCAATTTCGACGCTCTGGATCGTCAACCCCATCCTGACGAGCCAGCACTTGCAAACCGCGATCGGCGAGCACGTCGATGTCGCACTCGCCGACGGCAGTCACGTTACGCTCAATACCGATACGGAAATGATCTTCGTGAACCGGCTCCGCTCGCGCGATGCGACGGTTCAACGGGGCGAGGCGCTGTTCTCGGTCGCCCATAGCCTGGTGCGGTCGTTCGACGTGTCGGTGGGCACGGCCAACGTCCGGGATATCGGCACGCGCTTCACGGTGCGGAAAATGACCGATGGCGTGGACGTTGCGGTGCTGGAAGGCCGGGTCGAGCTGACCGCGTCCGCCGGCGCCGCGCCGGTACCGTTGCAGGCCGGCCAGGCCGCACGCGCCGATCGCGTGGGGAACGTCGAACTGCAGGACCAGCAGCAGTTCGATGCGATGGTCGGCTGGAAGGACAACCGCCTGCAATTCAACGGGACGCCGTTGCGGGACGTCGTCCACGAAGTGCAGCGCTATCGCAAGCAGCCGATCGTGCTCGCCGATGCACGGGTGGGCGACTATCGCGTGACGGGCGGGTTTTCCAGTGCGGACCCCGACTTGCTGTTGAAGACGTTGTCGAGCGTCGTGCCGGTGACCGTCGACATTCAGCCGGCGGGTACGGCCGTGATTGCGTCGCGTCGTTGATGCGCTCGACGGCATGTGTTGTCCGACCACCCGTGTGCGAACTGCCGCAGTAGACGGCGGATGCAGATAATAATTATTCAGGCTGCCGGCCGGTTGCCTTGCGCGTCTCGTTCGCCTCGTTGCTCAATGGGCTCGTGACGTGCGTGTCGCGCCGGCCGCCTGCAACGGTATGAAGGGAGACGGTCGAGCATGGCGAAGGCAGGGGCGGGCACCAGAATGTCGAAAGTGACGCGCATTGCAGCAGCACTGTGGGCGCTGTCCAGTTTGCCGCTCCATGCGCAATCGGCAATCGATCTGCCCGCTCAGCCGCTGAGCAGTGCACTGGTGCGTCTCGCTGCCAGTATGGGCGTCAACATTCTTGCACCCGATAAGCTGGTGGCAGGCCGGCAGGCGCCGGCCGTGTCGGGGCAAATGTCATTGCGCGATGCGCTCGATCGCCTGTTGGCCGGTACCGGACTGAATGCCGTGGCACGCGGCGACAAGACTTATGTGATCGAGGCGTCGGCTTCGGGGCCGCAACGGGTGCTGCCGGAGGCGACCGATTCCGTGTTGCCGACGATCGAGGTCAACGCGAGCGCGATTTCCGACAACCTGGGCTTCGTCACCGAATTTTCGAGCGCGGCGACACGCACCGACACGCCGATCGCGCTGATTCCGCAGTCGATCCAGGTCCTGAACCGGAGACTGCTCGAAAGCCAGGGCGCGCAGTCGGTATCCAGTGCGCTCGCCTATCTCGGCGGCGTGACGACGAGCAATTACGGTGGCGTCCAGTCCCAGGCAACCATCCGCGGATTCAATGCGCCGGTGGCGGTCAACGGCCTGCCGACTGCGCTCGGGCTGAGTTCACAGGTGGCCGGCTCGTTGAGCATCCCGATCGACGGCATCGAGAGGGTCGAGGTGCTCAGAGGAGCGGAGTCCATTCTGGCCGGCTCGATGGATCCCGGCGGGATCGTCAACGTCGTGACCAAGCAGCCGACTGACAAGCCCGTGCGCGAGGTGACGATGCAGGTCGGCTCGTTCGGGGACTGGAAACAGGCAATCGATCTCGGCGGCCCTCTCGGTAGCGACAAGCGCCTGACTTATCGTTTCGTCCTGTCGGCCGAGAGAACGGGCGAGAGCGCATATGGATACGATGGCTCGAAATCCCTCTACGTCGCGCCGTCAGTGAGCTGGAGATCTGCCGGCACATCGATCGTGATCGGCTACCGGCACCACGTGCAGGCCGTTCCGCTCAATGCGACGACGCTGTTCGGCCCTGACGGGTCTCCGGCGAAGGTGTCGTTGCCGGCGGCCCAGCCAGGCGGGGCGCTCGTGCAGTCGGACGATGTCGACATCGATTTCAGGCATCGATTCAATGAGATTTTCTCGCTCTCGAGTCGCGCCGTTTATTCGCGCTATATCGAGAAGTACTCGAATACCGGGTACTGGCCGGTGTCTTTTGCTTCACCTCCGGATACAGCTTACTTCAGTGCACTGGCCGGCTACCACCGTGTATTCAATGTGTTGACGGACAACAACCTGAGTGCGCGATTCTCGAGCGGGCCCGTCAAGCATGTCGTCATTGCCGGATTTCAGTATTCCGTGAACTGGGAAAGTTCAAATGTCCCGGTTGGTGGAGACAGTTTGCTGGCTGCACCATTTCCGAGTCCTGTATTGCCCCCATATGGCGGGTCGTTCGTCTACAACGATTCCGGGAAAAATTACTTCAGCAACATGTATCTGCAAGATCAATTGTCGTGGGGGCGGCTGCACGTTACGGCCAGTCTCGCCTACGGGAAGTCGCAGACGTCCCGAACGGCATCCCAGCATGCGTGGCTACCCAATATCGGCGTGCTGTACGAGCTGACGGACACCTTGTCCGTCTATGCAAGCTCGATGCGCAGCTTCTATCCGCGACATGGCTATACGTTGACCACGGGAGAAACGCCGCCGCCGTATTCGGGACGTTCCGTCGAGGCAGGACTGAAGATGAATCTGCTCGATGATCGCCTGTCGCTGACCGCGGACGTGTTTCGAACCGAGTCGGCAACCGTCGTTCAGCCAATCCCGGGTACCGGCCTCGTCGATCTGCAAGGCGGACAGGTGACCCGCGGTGTCGAGGCCAGCGCAACCGGGCGGTTGTTGCCCGGCCTCAACCTCAATGCGAGCTACGCCTACAATGCCGTGCAAAGCGGCCCGGGTCTGCCGCGTCACGCGGGTTCGTTGTGGCTGACCTACGACCTTCAGGGCGACCGGTTGAAGGGCTGGGGCGGGGGCATCGGCGTGCTGGCGCGGACCGAAACATTCGTCAAGGAAGACGGTGGCAATCGCTTGCCGGGGCAGGCTCAAACCGACCTGGGGCTTTGGTATCGCGCAAAGAAGTGGTCCGCCACACTCAGCGTCAAGAATGTATTTGATCGCGCGCTCTACCAGTCTGGTGCAACGGAGAGTCAAGCATTTCTGCAGCCGGGCAGGCTGATCTATCTGACGGCCCGCCGCGACATCTAGAGTATGACGCCTGCCGCACGGGCAGTTGCGACCATTAAATAGATAAATTCTATAGATATATATATTTAAATAGAAATATTTGCAAAAAATCGACTGGTCCGTTTTCCCGCGTCGTTCGCCTTTGCATATGAGAGGTAACGAAACGGCCTCGTGAAGCGGTTCGCGGCCGGCTCGTTGCGTCGGACAGATGTTCGATCGCGAAGGGAGCACTGTCTGGCGGCCTCGGTGCGGGGCGAGATCGGTTTGAAACGTGAAACGCCATCGCATTCGATCAGGATGCCGAATTAGATGGAAATGGCGTCTCGTTCGCATCCTGATCCTCGGTCTTTACTGAACGCTCTGTCGTAGAGAAGTCGGGACGAAACATATTGTCGGGTGTGGGATGGACAAATTCACCAGATACATACAAAGGAAGTCGGAGCTGGAGGCACAGATCGCCAAGGATCGAGCACTTGTTCGCGACGAGGTTCTGATTGAAATCATGCTGGCGATCGACGAGTTTCACTTTGATGCGGACGAGTTGTTTCCGCTCGGCAAGAAGCGAAAGGTCAAGCCGAGATACTTCGATCCGAAGAGTGGTGCGGTGTGGAGCGGGCGGGGCAGAGAGCCGCGTTGGCTCAAAGGAAAAAACCGGCAGGATTTTGAACTTGAGGTGGTGGAGACAGGCGAGGCACTCACGAGGAATCAAGAATAAAGGTGCCGATACATTAGTAGAAGTTTAAATTTTCAGGACAAGGTGCATAGAAAGGAAAACTAAATTTCATTGTGCTGGCGTATCTGTCAGGGAGTTTGGCCGTGTCCGGTTCCCTCGTGCCGGACACTTTGCGCAGTATTGATCTCGCTGCGCTTTTTTTATTCTGATAGACGGAGCTGGGTGGCGGACGCAATTGAGGAAGGCACCGTGAGTACATTTCGCGAAATAAGAGTTCAGGCTCTGCAGCAGGCGTTGATCGACGAGGCGCGCGGGTTCCGGATCAACAACGAAGTGGCGGAAAGCGTCATTGCCAGGCTCGATACGGCGACGTTGGCAGCACGAATATCGATCGTCAGTCGAAGAGAGTCATCCGGGAAGAGAGACGATTCGATGGACCGAACCGGTTGTAACGGCGACCCATCGAATTCGTTGTTCTAACGTGAAATTGATTATTTCAAGGAGGTGGATGGATTTTATTGACTGGTTTTTCGGGATGAACAAATTTGATTGATATATGGAAGGTTGAAATGAAACTCAACAAGAAATTCACCCTGCTTGCGGCCTTTTCGCTGCTCGCAAGCGCGTCGACGGCTTTCGCCGCATCTTCGGGGACGCCGGTTGCATCGTCGGCAACGGGCACGCTCGCCGTGACCGGGGCGCTCGTTCCCGGCACCTGCAGCGTCACCTTGCAAGGCGGCGGCAAGGCCGATTTCGGCACCATCAGCAGCGCGACGCTGAATGCTTCGTCGACGACCGGTACCGTACTGCCTACGTCGGCTGCGATTCCGATGACCGTGTCCTGTACGGCGCCCACGCAGATCGCCTTCCGGATTCTGGACAATCGCGCTGCCAGCCTGGCAAGCATTACGTCCGGCAGCAATGTGACGTTGCAACTGACCAGCGGCACCGTTGCGAAATGCGGGGGCCCGTGCCCGGACTATCTGGCCTACGGACTCGGTACGGTCAGCGGCACGAACAACACTGCCGTGGGCGTGTATTCGATCACCGCGGACACGTTTGCGGTCGATGGAACCACGGGTATTGCTGCCGCGACCTACGGCGCGGACAGCAAGGGCAACTTTAGTCCTTACTCGCAAGCGGCCGCAGTTCAGGCGTACTCGAAACCGGCCGCGTACTGGACCTGGGTTGCGAGCGCGACCGCCACTGCGCCCACGACGGGTCAGGTGTTTACGACGAATCTGTATGTCACACCGACGATCAACAACACCAGCGCGCTTCCGTTGAATACGAACATCAAGCTCGACGGCAACGCGACCGTCACGATTTTCTATATCTGATGTTCGGGCGTGACACATTAGCTTGAGGACGACATGAAAAAACGAATCATCGAAGCGGCGCTTGCTGGCGCCGCACTGAGCCTGGCCAGCGCATCGTTTGCTGGCTCGCCCGTTCCCGGCCCGACCGCGACGCTGACGGTGACGGGCACGATCACGCCGCCGTCGTGCACGCTGACGCTCGGTGCAAACGGCACGGCGGCATTCGGCACGACGCCGCTGAGCAGCATTTCCAACAATGCGACCGGCACCGTGCTGACGAATCCGCAGACGGTTCCGTTGACGATCGCCTGTTCCGGCAACACGCAGGTCGCGTTCGGCGTCAAGGACAACCGCGCAACCAGCGTGGTGAGCGGGCTGACGGCAAACTGGGCGTCGGGTATCGCAGCGGGTACGACGAGCGCGACGAATGCGTTCGGTCTCGGCCAGGCGAGCTCGAAGAACATCGGCGCTTACACGCTGACGGCCAACACGTTCGCGGTGGGTGGCACGGCCAAGACCCCGGCCACGATCACGTTGACGAACGAGACGCTGGCGCCCGCGGCGTCGACGTCGGCAGGCCTGGCCGTGAACCCGAGCGACGCCACCAACCTGATCACGTGGGCGGACAGCTCGTCGTCGACGGCCGCATCGACCGGCCAGACCTTCACCGCCAACATTGTCGTGACGCCGACGGTGAACCAGTCGAGCGCACTGCCGACGAGCGGCAACATCACGTTCGACGGCAACGCGACGTTCACGGTGTATTACCTGTAAGGGCCTCGAGGCGCCGTCTCGCCGGCGCCTCGTTTACCAGGATGTTCATCTTGCGCTCATCATGAAAAACAGAACTACTAATAAATATTGCGTAACGATTCTTGCCGGCCTCGCGCTGTTCAGTACGACCAGCCATGCAGACAGTCTCAAGCTCGAGTCCTCGGTGGTAGTGGTCGATGCGGGAAAGGGGGAGGCGTCGCTTGGTGTGCTGAACAACGATAAAGGCCCGTTGCTGATGGTGACGCGCTTGGAGAAGATTCCGGAGGAGACGGTACAGCGTCTGACGGCCACGCCGCCGGTGGCACGGATCGAGCCGGGCGATACGCAGGTCGTGCGGTTCTTCCTGGTCAGCAAGGACGACATCAAGGTCGAGCACCTCGAGCGCGTGAGCTTCGAGGGTGTGCCGCCTAAAGACGACAACTCCGTTCACATCTCGATCAGGCAGAACATTCCCGTGATCATCCGGCCGAAGAATCTGGCCCGAAACGACGAGCCGTGGAAGCTGCTGACATGGGCTCGCACCGCGTCCGGATTCTCGGTGAAGAATCCCGGCCCGTACGTCGTGCGCATGGCGCAAGCGGCGACGCTTCTGCCGAGCAAGACGGGGGTTGCATTGCCCCGGACCTACATCCTGCCGGGCGAGACGCTCGACATCAAGACGAAAGCGCCAAACGCGTCGGACACGGACGTCGAAATCAGTCCGGCCTCACTGTATGGCTACATCGTCGGCAAGTACTCGGCGAAGATCGGCTCGTTCACCTCTGACGCGGCGACCGCGTCGACCGGAGCAGCCTCCTCCGCGACCGCGAGCACTCCCCAATAACAAACCGGCGGGCCTTCACCCACATGCAATACCCAGAATGCTTCCCGAAGCGGACGCTGACGCGCTGCATCCTGCTCGGATTCGGCGCGATGTCCGCGGCGCACGCGGCCGACACGAAATTCGACGTGGAGACGCTCAAGTCGATGGGTATCTCGCCGGCCGTGGCGGATTACTACAGCGCCGAGCCGCGGTTTCCGTCCGGCGCGAACTCGGTGACGCTGATCGTCAACGGAATGAGGATGGCGACGACAACGGTGCAGTTCGATCAGAACGGCGCACCGTGTCTGACGCACGAAGTGCTCGATCGCGCCAATGTCGAGTGGCCGGGACGCGAAGCGCCGACGGCCTGTGTGAACCTCAAATCGGTATATCCGGATGCGGTCGCGACGCCGAAGCCGTCGCAGAACATGCTCGAATTGCTCGTGCCGCCGGAAGCGGTGCGCTCAAGGGATCCGGCGCCCGTGTACGGGCAAGGCGGCCGGGGCGCGATGCTGAACTACAATCTGTTCACGGTTCGCACGCAGGCGCCCGGCTCGCATAGCAACACGTATTACGCAGACACGACGTTCGGCTTCAACGCGGGCGACTGGCTGTTTCGAAGTCACGAAATCTACTCGGGGCAGGACGGCAAGAGTCAGTTCCAGCATCAGGAAGCCTATATCCAGCGCACGTTCACGCAATACAAGTCGACGTTTCAGGCAGGCCAACTGAGTCTGCGCAGCAATCTGTTTTCCGCGCCGCTGTTTACCGGCGTGCAGTTTTTCCCGGAAATGCAGCTCGGGGAAGAGAGCAGCACGAGCGTCTCGGGCATCGCTCAGACGCCATCGCGGGTCGAAGTGCGGCAAGCCGGCGTGCTGATCTATTCGACACTGGTTCCGTCCGGGCCGTTTACGCTGAACCGGCTACCGCTGATCAACGGCAGCTCGGATCTGCAGGTCACCGTGATCGAGGCCAACGGTTCTCGGCACGGGTTCATGGTCCCTGCCGCGTCGTTCGCCAACAATTTTGTCTCGCCGGAGAAGGGCGTGTCGTTCGCGATGGGCAAGCCGCGAACGATCGGCGGCGACGTCTCGTATCTGCGGAGCAACTGGTTCGTGACCGCGACGGACGTGATGCCTCTGCCGCACATCCACGCGAACCTGACCACGGGCTTGCTGGTGGGGCAAGATTATCGGTCGGTCGGGCTGGCGGTGGACGGTTCGCCGACGCGGCGCGTTCGCGCATACGTGCGCTCGGTATTCGCGGACGATGCGCGCATCAACCACAAGGGCTTCAAGGGACAGTCGGGGATCAGCGCGATCCTGACCGAGGCGATGGCGCTCAGTGCATCGGTGACGCATCAGACGCGCGGTTACCGCGAACTGGCCGACTCGCCGAGCTATCTCGACCTGTACTACGCGAACACGAAGGACACGTTCAACACGACGGTGTCCTATTCGACGCAGAATTTCGGTGGATTCAGCGCCGGCTACACGCGCATTGCCAGTTTCGACGGTTCGAACAGCAACCGTGCGCTGCTCAGCTGGAACAAGAATTTCAAGAAGGTATCGGTGTCGGTGAGCGCGGATATCGGTTCCGGGCGCGGCATGTCGAACCTGTACTACGCGAACATCAGCTTCCCGATCGGCGACAACGCCGGATACGTGTCGGCCAACGTGTTCCGCACCGGCGACCAGACTCAGGCAGGCGTCACCTACGACCAGCAGGTCAACGACTACTTCGGCTACAACGTGGCTGCGGCGACGCAGGCGCCTGGCGGGTATCAGAACTACAGTGCGAGCGTTCGCGTGCTGCCCAAGTACACGCAGTTCGGCGCAACGGCCACTGCGACAAGCGACAGCGCGCAGTCCTATTCGGCAAGCCTGACCGGCGGCATTGCGTTCGACGGCATGCATCCGCTGTTCTCGCCGTATGCGATCGGCGACACCTATGCGGTCATGCAGGCAGGCGACCTGTCGGGTGCGCGCATCGTCACGCCGGCGGGCCCGGTATGGACGGACTATTCGGGGCGCGCCGTCGCGCCCAACCTGACGCCGTATCGCAACAGCCGTCTCGAGCTTGGCGTCGACGGGCTGCCGCGAAACGTGGAGGTGAAGGATGCCGTCAACGTGCTCGACGCGGGGCGCGGTTCGGTCGGCCGTGTGGCGTTCAAGGCGGTACGCATCCGTCGTCTTCTGCTGGCGGTGCAAGATGCCCAGGGCAAGTCGCTCGAAGGGGCGAGCGTGCTGGCGCCGGACGGGCGGTTCCTGACGATCGTCGGCCCCGAGAGCAAGTTGTTCATCGACGCCGAGCAGTTCGCAAGCGGCGCGCTTCAGCTCAAGCCCGAAACCGGGCCGGCGTGCTTCATTCACTTCAAGCCGAATGCGCATCCGGATGACGACGCGATCTACGAGACCGCGTCGATCGTGTGTGCGGGGAACTGATTCATGTCGAATCTATCGAGTACAAGCCAAACGCTGGTCGCGACAGTCATCGCGTGCTGCATGACGCCGGCGCACGCCGGCTTGCCGTTGCCGGGTCAGCCGTTCAATCAGGGTATGCCCGTCGTGCCGGGTCAGGCGCTCTCGCCAGGCCAGGTTATGGCGCCGGGCAGGAACATCACGTCATTCAACAAGGGGCCGTTCGGGCGTATCAGGCAAGCGATCGGCACGCCGGGGAACGCATCGTCCGAATGTGTGCTGACGCTGAGCAGCGCGAAGATCGATTTCGGGCGCTACAACAGCGGAGCAGCGGCAAACGCGGCACCCGGCACGCAGATCCCGATCGGCACCCGGGGGACGAGTTTGCAAGTCGCCTGCCCGCAGCCCGGGTATGTCGCGATCACGTTGCACGGGCAGACGCGTCCGGACGGGGCTCGATATGCGTTCGGGCAGTCGGGGGACGTGACCGTTACCGCACGTTCGGCACAAGCCGACGGGCGGACGATTCGCGTCGGGCTGGTCGACACGCCCGGACAGGTTCCGCAGACCTGGCAGGACGAAGTGAAGTGGCTGCCGGGGAAGACGCTGGTGCTGGGCGAGCCGAACGTTGCGCCGTTCAGTCAGGCGAGCGTTCAACTGACCGTCGACGCGAATCTCGACTCGACCAAGGCGCATCCGACCGGTGCGCTGTCACTGACGAATTCGCTTCAGTTCAGTCTGTTCCGCTGGGAAAAGTAGCGATGCGACGGCGAGGCAGGTTTCGACGGACGGCAACGGATCCATTGAGCGTATTGGGAGAAGCGATACGAAGCCATGTGTCGATGCCTGTCAGCCGAACTGGAACTGCATCCCCGAGGCAATGATCGATCGGAATCCTGGAGAAAATCGGTGACCAATACGCATCGCTATTCGACGGCGATCATGTCGGACGGACAACGCATCCTCGACTTCATCGATCCGGGCCGAGCCTACGAGCCGGCCGGATTGGCCAGCCAGCTCGGCATGGGAACCTCGGCGGTTCGGGCGTGGTTGGAACACTGGGTGGCTGCCGGCAAGCTCGAACACGGCATGTTTCAGAACGCCGACGGCGGCCGCCGGGCGTGTTTCTTTCTTCCTACGAGCAACACGCCGTTGTGTGCTCACGACGAAGCCCGGCGTGTGGTCGAGGTGCGTGCGCATCACGTACTCGCGGCGATGAAGCCGGGTGTCGGCCATCGTGTCCGGGAAATCGCGAAGCGGCACGTGCTGCCGCTACACCGGGCGACGGCGCTGCTTTCCCTGTTGCTCCGGGATGGGCGGGTGATCAAGAAAACGGCGGGCGGAACGCACCGCCGGCACGACCTGTACTACGTCGCGGGCACCGAGCCTGATTCCGTCACGCAGGTCGCGGCAACGCCTGCAACGGCGCATACGCACGCGACGGCACCGTTGTCCACTCAACCTGCGTACGACGCCGAATATGCCCGCGCGCTGCGATCGCTGCGCGACATCTGCATGGCGAACCGCGGTCGATCGTAGCCGGTTCATCGAGAGACGAATGCAATCGTTCATGTGAGCACGCCTGCCGCGAGGAAACGAATGAGCCGAATTCAACAGCGTCACAGAAGACGTATGGGCGAGCATCTGTTCAATCGCTGGATCGCTGCGGGGCGCTTCAACGGCGATATCGAGAACGCAGGCGGAAGTACGGCCAACGAACGAAGCCTGATGTGCGACATGCTGACCACCCGGCTGGCCGTCGCGTTTCTCAAGGGTGAGGTCGCCTGTGACGCCGGGCTTCGTGCGATGGGCAATCTGATCGTCGTTTCGAATACGCACTTGTCTCCGTTTTGCTGGGCGGTTTTCGAGGCATTTGCCGCCGGGATTTATGGAGCGGATGAAATCTCGATATATCTCGATCCGGTTCTGACGTTCACGATCCCGCAGATGAAACAGGCACTTGAGCGCCGCGAGAATGGGCGCGAAGCCGGTGCGCGGGCTTCCGGTTAGCGGGCGGGCCAGATCGAATTCCGCCGGGAGAGGTATTTTTCGGCATTGGTGATCGTCGATGTGTTTCGCAATGCTTATTTTGCAGTGGTGTGTTTGATGTTCGTTGTTTTTTTAAACATGAAGATCAGGATGGCTATGAAAAAATATGTGCAAATCAAATCGCGATCGGATGATTCAATTTCGAACGGTCGCGCGTGGCGTTTGCCGGCCGCGCTGGTGTTGAGCGCCGTGCTGTCGAGCGCATGCGGTGGCGACGACGGTCCGTCGGCCTCGTCGGCCGCGCCGGTCGAAACGCCGACCAACACGCCGACGCTCGCGGCCGACAAGCCGTACTTCGATCCGGTCGCCTACGGCAATCGAGCCGACGATTCGATCACCGATGCCAACGAAGACGGCGCGATAACCCATCACGTCGTGACACTCAACGGGACGCCAATCCAATACACTGCGACGGCCGGCCATCTCGTGACGACCGATCCCCATAGCTCGCAGCCAGACGCGAAAATCTTCTACGTCGCATACACCGCCGACGGCAAGGATGCGAACACGCGTCCAGTCACGTTCTTCTATAACGGCGGGCCGGGTTCCGCCGCGGTCTGGCTGTTGCTCGGCTCCTATGCGCCGAAGCGAATCAAGACCTCGATGCCCGTCTACACGCCGCCGGCGCCATACACGATCGAGACAAATCCCGACAGCTTGCTCGACAAGACCGATCTCGTGTTCATCAATCCGGTGGGCACCGGCTATTCGACGGCGATCGCACCGGCGAAGAACAGGAGCTTCTGGGGTGTCGATCAGGATGCGTCTTCGCTGAAGCAGTTCATCAAGCGCTACCTGACCGCGAACCAGCGCTGGAACTCGCCGAAATTTCTTTATGGCGAGTCGTACGGTACACCGCGTACCGCCGTGCTTGCGAATGCGCTGCACAGCGATGGCGTCGATCTGAACGGGATCGTGCTGCAATCGTCGATTCTCGATTTCCGCCACAGCGACGATCCGGTCGGCCTGCTACCGACTTACGTCGCCGATGCGTGGTATCACAAGAAGTTCACCGCGCCGACCCAGGCGACGACGCTTGCCGGCGTGATGTCGGAGGCCGCGCAGTTCGCGTCGGGTGACTTCGCGACGCTGGCGAAAGACGCGATCGCCGCGAATGCGGCGGCGACGGCAACACGCTACGACCCGATCCTGTCTGCCGGTATCGATGCGGCTTTCGCGGCGGCGGGCAGCCCGTCGTCGATGAAATGGACGGACATCATCGCGTACTTCGAGACGCAACCCAACGCAAGCGTGCTGCTCCAGAAAACGCAGGCGTATTTCGATGCTGCCGACGCGGTGTCCAATCTCCCGGCGCCGAGCGATGCTGCCGTGCAACGCGTTGCGCAGTACATCGGCATCGACGAGACGCGGGTGCGGGAGGCGAAACTGCTCGTCGATACCGACACGTTCCAGCGCAACCTCGTGCCGGGACGCAGCGTCGGTGCATATGATGGCCGCGTGACGACCACCAACCTGGGGGTGGCGGCCGACGTCAGCCTGATCAACAACGACGCATTCGATCGCGCAACGAACGGCGTATACATCGCTGCCTGGAACGTCTATTTGAATCAGGAGCTGAAATACACGTCGAACTCCGCGTTCACCGGCATCACCGACGTGTCGTGGGACTGGACGCACAAGGACCCGACCGGCAAGACGTCGCAAGGCCGCGGCAATCTAAACACGGTCACCGATCTGGCCGCGATCATGGGGATCAATCCCGACCTGAAGGTGTTCCAGGCGAGCGGCTATTTCGACGACGTGACGCCGTGGTACCAGACCCGGATCGACTTGCAGAACATGCAGATCGACCCCGCACTGCGCAAGAACCTGCAGATCAACGAGTATCCGTCCGGGCACATGATTTATCTCGATCCCGAATCGCGCACCGCGTTGCGCGGCGACCTGCTGAAATTCTTCCAGGCGGTCGGTTCGGATCGGGCGGCGATGACGCGCATCCTGCGGTTGCAGAAGGCAGGTCGCGGGATCTGACGCGCGTCGGGACGGACGGCGGCACGACGACGCCTTTCGTTCGATCGTGGACTGGCGATCTGCGCAGCCCCTTCGAGACGAACTCGGATCGTTGTGTCGGCGAGCCCCGCGACGCGTCGTCACGAACGGATCGCCGGCAAATCGCGATGAAGTCGGGGCGATTCGCGCAAGGAACGCGTCGATCATCCGGCGTGATCGACGCGTCGTCAGCGGCGCTTGCGGTCCGGTCGGCCGGTATCGGGTTGGCGATACGGCCGAGCCGTGTCCGGGTTCTTCGTTGCGCGGCGCCGCACGAGGAAAGCTAGACTCGCGTGCTGCTCGCCATCTGCACGGCGGGCCGCGACGCGCTTGATGAAGCGATCGAGCGGCGTCGCATAGCCGCGCGCGACGACTGCACTGAAACCTGCCGAAAGCACCAGATACGCGGCGAGCAGCGCGAGCTTGCCGTCGCCGTGCGTGGCGGACGGCGCCCAGAAGGTGCGCAGCATGCCGAGCACGATCAGATGGAACAGATACAGCTCGTAGCTGAGCCGGCCGCCCCAGCGCAGCGGCGCGAGCATGCGGCCGCGATCGGGGGTGCGTTCCGCATGCGCGCCGATCAGCAGCACGGCCGTGCCGAGCGCCATCGCGGAGACGCCGAACACATGGCTTTCGACGATCGGCCACGCGAGATAGAGCGCCGTCATCGCCGTTGCCGCGAGCCATTGCACGGGCGCCGCCGCGAGCACCTGCCAGCGCGCGCGTTCGGCCAACAGCGCGGTGCAGCAGCCGATCGCGATGCCGTCGAAGCAGGCGAAGTACGCGTACAGGAAGCCGCCTTCGTCGCCCGAATGCGTGTAGCGGTACACGGGGCCGATCGCGGCGACCAGCAGCCAGAACGCGAACAGCAACGCGTCGCGGCGCAGTGCGATGCACAGCAGCGGGAACGACAGGTAGAACACTTCTTCGACCGACAGCGACCACAGTACGCCGAGCGCGTAGTTGACCCATCCGTACGCGCCGATCAGCACGTTCATCCAGAACGTGAGCGACGCCAGGTTCACGAGCCAGTACGACACGGCGACGCCCTGCGGCGCATGGTTCGCGAAGATCGGCACGCCGGCCGCGGCCAGTCCGTTGACGAGCGCGAGCAGCAGAAGCAGGCACGGGACGATCCGCGCGATGCGCGACACGTAGAACGTGCGCACGTCGAGCGTGCCGAGGTTGCCCCAGCGGCGGCGCGTGTTCGACGTGATCAGGTAGCCCGAGATCGCGAAGAACATCGTCACGCCGTAATTGCCGTTGCGCACGATCGCATGGACCGTGTCCCAGCCGAGCACGCGTGCGAGCGCGGTATCGCGCAGCGGATACGCGATGTTGAAGTGATGCAGCAGGACGAGCAGGATCGATACGCCGCGCAGCAGGTCGATGCGGGCGTTGCGCGGGGCGGCGCTCATTGTGGCCGGGCCGGTTCGGCGAGCGCCGGCAGCGTCGCGAGAAACGTGTCGCGCGAGCGCAGGCCGGCATTCGGCGTATGCGCCTGCTCATCCTGGATCAGGTTCGCGAACACGAGCGTACGCGCCCCCTTCGTCGCCCAGCCGACGAACCAGCCGTACGCGTGCGCGGCGTCGTACTCGAGGCCCGGCGATGCGGTGCCCGTCTTGCCGTGCACGGTCCAGCCGCCCGGCTGCGCGTCGAGCAGCGTGATGCGCTCGGTCATGTCGTATGCGTGCGCGCTGACGGGCAGCGTGCGGCGCACGATCTTGCGCATGAACGCGACCTGTTCGAGCGGCGAGATCCGTAGCGACGAGTTGACCCATGCGCCCATCACGCCGGGCAGTTCGCCCTGCCTGCTGGTGACGTCGGCATTGCCGTAGCCGAACGCACTCGTGTACTGCTGGAAGCGCGCCTGCCCGAGCGCCTGCGTGACCTGCTCCGAATACCAGAAGATCGACAGCTTCATCCAGCGCGCCGGATCGGTCGGCTCGCGCCACGGCGCACCGCCCCAGTCGGGGTAGCCGGCGTGGAAGTCGAGCGTGGGCGTGTGCTCGTCCTTCAGCACGCCGGCGTCGAAGCCCATCAGGCCGATTGCGACCTTGAACGTCGATGCAGGCGTCACGCGGGTCGTGCAATCGCCTTGCTGCACGAGCACGTTGCCGGTGGCGGCGTCGGCGACGACGGTGCATACGGGATGGGCGCGAGGGGACGCGGCGACCACGAGGCCGGCGAAGGCGAGCAGCGCATGACGCCAGTGCTTCAAGTGCATCTCCTTGGAAAGCATGCGGAAGGTGTGCGGGGTGGGCGGGGAGCGGAAGGCCGTGCGCAATCGAAGCGACGGCCTGCATCGACGACGAGGTCGATCGCCGCCGTCGGGATGGCTCACAGTGTATCGGCGGATCGCCGGCTGTCGACCTGTCATGGTTGACGGGGCACGCGTGCGACCTTCGCCGGTTCCGGCGGTTCATGTCGTTCGCGCACCCGTTGCCGGGCCGATGAAAAAGCCCGCCGGCAGACCAGTGCCTGCGGGCGGGCGAAGACACCTCGCGCCGACCGGCGCGGGTATCGCGTGAAGAACGGAGAACGGGCTGGCGTCAGAACTTGTGGCGCAGCGCGAGCCGTACGGCCACCTGGTTCGACGTCGACGACGGCGCGTCCGTGCCGGGGATGAATGCGTTGTCGAGGATCGAGTTCGTCCGGTCGCCGGCGATGTGCTGGTACGCGGCCTGCACGTACACGTCGGTGCGCTTCGACAGATTGTAGTCGGCCATCAGCCCGACCGAATGGATCTTGGGCTTCGCGTCGCCGCTCGATGCGTCGTACTTCTCGAGCGACAGCACGTACTGCGCGCCGACCATGAACGCCGGCGTGATCTGGTACGAACCGTTCACCTCGAAGTTCTGGTACTTGATCGCGCTGACCGTCGCCCCCGGCGCGATGATCGCGCCCGGCGTGCCCAGGTAGCCGTTGCCGGTCGGGTTCTTGTAGTTCGAGTTCGTGTATGCGAAGCCGACCGTCGCCGGCCCGAACGTGTAGTTGATGCCCGCGCCGAACACGCGCATGCGCTCGGCGATGTAGCTCGCGTCGTTCGCGGTGATCGCGCCGGCCGAGCCGTTGCCCGGATGGTTCGCCTGCAGGTACGCGGCGCCGATCAGCAGCCCGCTGTTCTGGTACTGCGCGCCGAAGCTGTACGCGCGGTTGTCGGAGAAACCGGTGCTGTTGCTGAAGCTGTATGCGCCGCCGAACTGGAAGCCGCCGAAACTCGGGCTCGCGTATTTCACCGTGTTGTCGAGGCGGAACGAGTTGTCGGTGTTGTCGTTGTCGAACGGGTGCGCGAGCAGGTAGCCGCCCCAGTTGCCGTTGGCGGTGGTCGGCGCGAGATAGTCGACGACGGAATCGTACTGGCGGCCGAACGTCAGCGTGCCGTACTGCGCCTGGCTCAGGCCGACGTAAGCCTGGCGGCCGAACATGCGGCCGCCCTGGCCGAGCCGGCCGCTGTTCACGTCGAAGCCGTTTTCGAGCTGGAAGATCGCCTTCATGCCACCGCCGAGATCCTCGCTGCCCTTCAGGCCCCAGCGGCTGCCCTGCGCGTAGCCGCTGGCCATTTCGTAGACGTGGCCGGTGCCGACGTTGTTCGTGTAGTTGAGGCCTTCGTCGATCACGCCGTACAGCGTGACGCTGCTTTGCGCGAACGCGGGCACGGCGAAGGTTGCCGTTACGGCGAGCGCCGTCAGGGTCTTTTTCATTGATGAGATCTCCGGGATATCCAGCTTGTATCGGTTGTCGTGAGCGCGTCCGGCGAGGCGCGCCCCGTCATCCGGGGCGATCCGGCGCAGCGCGTGCGGCGCCGGATCGCGCAACGCGCGGCGGCGCGGCACCCGGCAACGTCGGGTCGTGTCTCCTCCGATGACACCGCGCATTCTTCCGAAGCCGAAACGGAATCGAAAGCGAGTAATTTCGATGGATGGGATCGGGTTCGCCAATGGGGGCGCGACGGGCGGTTTCGACAGTGGACGCGGGCGGCCCGGCGCCACGATTCGAGATCGCCCGGGCAACGGGCGAGCGCCACGCATTGCCGCCCGCGCCGGGGCCGTGGCCGCACGACCGGAAAACGGCCGGCAGGCCCGCCGCACGGGCCTCGCGGCGCGTCGGGCGATCGATTGGCGCAGCCGATTGCAATGATCGGAATTACTCGTTTCCCTAAACAAATTGGCGGCTCAAACATGCAGGCTGACCGGGCGTGGACGCATTCGCGATGCGCCGGTCGCCGCGCCTGCCGCGACGCACAAACAACAGATTCGATTTGGAGACGACCCACCATGCAGATTCGACGACTGAAAACGGCCCTTCTCGCCGCCGCGGCGATCCTGTCCGCGCCCGCGGCCCACGCGGCCGGCGGCGCGTGCACCGACGGCAAGACGGTCCATTTCGCGAGCATCACGTGGGAGAGCGGAGCGTTCGCGACCGAGGTGCTGCGACAGATCATGGAGAAGGGCTACGGCTGCAAGACGGACGTCGTGCCGGGCAGCACGGCCGCCACCGAAACCGCGCTCGCACGCAACGACCTGCAGATCTGGGCCGAGCAGTGGACGGGCCGCAGCGAGATCACCGCGAAGGCGGTCGCGTCGGGCGCCGTGAAGCTGATCGGCGACACGCTGCCGGGCGGCACGACGGAAGGCTGGTTCGTCCCCGACTACGTGGTGAAGGGCGATCCGGCGCGCCACATCAAGCCGGTCGCGCCGGGGCTCGTGTCGGTCGACGATCTGCCGAAGTACAAGCAGGTATTCGCCGACGAGGAGGAGCCGGACAAGGGCCGTTTCCTGAATTGCCCGACCGGCTGGGACTGCGAGCGCGTGAACACGCGCCTGCTGCGTGTGCTGAAGCTCGACCAGTCCTACACGAACTTCCATCCGGGCACGGGCGCGGCGCTGGACGCGGCGATCGCGTCCGCGTACCAGCGCGGCGCGCCGATCGTGTTCTATTACTGGGGCCCGGCCGCGCTGATGGCGAAGTACAAGTTCACCGCGCTGAAGATGCCGGCCTATAACGAAGCATGCTGGAAGACGTTGCGCGACGAGAGCAGCACGCACCAGTGCGCGTCGTCGTACATGGTGTCGCGGCTGACGGTCGGCGTGTCGAAGCCGTTCGCCGATGCGAACCCCGATCTCGTCGGCGTATTCGGCAAGGTGCGTTTCCCGATGGACTTCCTGAACCAGACGATCCTCGAGATGACGACGAAGAAGATCGATGGCGCGGCGATGGCCACGCAATTCCTGAAGACCCGCCCGGACATGTGGAAGCAGTGGGTGCCGGCCGACGTCGCGCAGAAGATCGCCGGCAGCCTGAAGGGCGCGTAACCTGCGCGCGGCGGCGGGCCCGCGCCTGCCGCCGCCGTCATGCGCCTTCGCGGCGCGACGGAGAATCAACATGGACGGTTTCTTTCTGCACCTGTCGATCGCCGACTGGGTCAACGGCGCGCTCGAGACGTTCGTCGCGCAATACGGCGACGGCTTCCATCGTTTCAGCGTGCTGGTCCTGCGCTACCTGCTCGTGCCGCTCGAAGGCGCGCTGCGCGCGGCGCCGCCGTGGCTCGTGCTGCTGGTCGTCGGCGCGATCGCATGGAACGCGACGCGCCGCATCGGGCTCGGCGCGCTCTTCATGCTGCTGCTCTATGCGATCGGCTGCTTCGGCCTGTGGGACAAGCTGATGCAGACGCTCGCGCTGATGCTCGTCGCGACGGTGCTGTCGGTCGCGGTCGGCGTGCCGCTCGGCATTCTCGCGTCGCGCAGCGCCTGGCTGCGCAGGATGCTGTTGCCGGTGCTCGACGTGATGCAGACGCTGCCGAGCTTCGTGTACCTGATTCCGGTGCTGATGCTGTTCGGGCTCGGCAAGGTGCCCGCGATCCTCGCGACGATCATCTACGCGCTGCCGCCGCTGATTCGCCTGACCGATCTCGGCATCCGCCAGGTCGATCCGGACGTGACGGAAGCCGCGCGCGCGTTCGGCACCACGCGCTGGCAACTGCTCGTCAACGTGCAGTTGCCGCTGGCGCGGCCGAGCATCATGGCCGGCATCAATCAGACGACGATGATGGCGCTGTCGATGGTCGTGATCGCGTCGATGATCGGCTCGCGCGGGCTCGGCGAGGACGTGCTCGCCGGCATCCAGACGCTCGACGTCGGCAAGGGCACACAGGCCGGCCTCGCGATCGTGATTCTCGCGATCGTGATCGACCGGATCAGCCAGGGCTTCGGCCAGGAGCGTCGCGCCCGGCGGCGGCTCGCGCAGCAGCGCCGGCAGCGGGGCGCGTCGCGCGTGCCGTACCGGCTGCCGGGCAAGGCGCCGGCCGCGGGCGTCGATTCGAATCGGGCGGCGCAATCGTCGCGCGCATAGGAACGGAGGCGAACATGGCGACCATCGACGTCAAACACGTGTACAAGCTGTTCGGGCCGCAGGCCGCGCATGCGCGCGTGCTCGACCTGCTGCGGGCCGGCAAGCGCAAGGCCGACGTGCTGGCCGAAACGGGCTGCAACGTCGGGCTCAACGACGTGAGCCTCGGCATCGCGTCGGGCGAGATCTTCGTGATCATGGGGCTGTCGGGTTCCGGGAAGTCGACGCTCGTGCGGCACTTCAACCGGCTGATCGAGCCGACCGCCGGCGAGATCGTGATCAACGGCCGCGACGTGATCAAGCTCGATGCGCACGGGCTGCGCGAGTTGCGCCGCTACAAGGTGAGCATGGTCTTCCAGAACTTCGGGCTGCTGCCGCACCAGACGGTGCTCGACAACGCCGCGTATGCGCTGCGCACGCGCGGCGAGAAGCGGCACGACGCGGCCGACGCGGCGCGCAACTGGCTGACGAAGGTCGGGCTCGACGGTTACGGCGACCATTATCCGGACGAGCTGTCGGGCGGCATGCGCCAGCGCGTCGGGTTGGCGCGCGCGCTGGCGGCCGACACCGACGTGCTGCTGATGGACGAGGCGTTTTCCGCGCTCGATCCGCTGATTCGCACCGAGATGCAGGATCAGTTGCTCGAACTGCAGGCGACGCTCGCGAAGACCATCGTGTTCATCACGCACGATCTCGACGAGGCGCTGCGCATCGGCGACCGGATCGCGATCCTGCGCGACGGCACGCTCGTGCAGGTCGGGACGCCGGACGACATCCTGTCGCGGCCGGCGGACGACTATGTGAGACGGTTCGTGGAGAAGCGCACGAGCGTGGCTTGAGCGGCCGGATCGCTGCGTGAATGAAATACGGCGCATCGCGATGAGCGGTGCGCCGTTTTTTACAGGGTTCCGCCGACCGGATTCGTGCGACGAGCGAGCGTTTCCGATCGGTTGCCGATGCAGCGGACGCGTCGGCACCTGCCTTCACGCCGCGCCCGCCTACTTGGTGCCGAGCACACAGGCAAGCGGATGCGACGCCGTGCCGTTGCGCTGCACGGCGACGGACCCGAAGCCCGCGTCGCTCATCAGCCGCGCGAGCTTGTCGGGGCGATGGGCATCGTAGGGCGCGCGGTCGAGGTCGCGGACGGTGATCGCGACGATCCCGCCGCGCCGGACGACGCGCCGCAATTCGCTCAGGCCGTGTGCAGGCGCGGGCCAGAAGTAGATGCAGTTGATCGAGAACGCCTTGTCGAACGCGTCGTCCGGGAACGGCAGCGCGTCGACAGAGCCGAGCGCGAGGCTCACGCGCCCCTGGTCGATGGGCACGCGGTTCAAGCGTTTCGCGGCGGCCAGCATGGTCAGCGAGTGATCGACGCCGGCGACGTGGCAGGACGGCGCCGCTTCGGTCGCGAGCCGGATCGCGTCGCCGGGGCCGAACCCGACTTCGAGTACCCGGTCGCTGTCGCCGATCGCCAGCAGCGACAGGGTCCAGACGTTGTCCAGCCGGTTGTGCCGGCGCATGATGCGGCCGACGATGCGCCCGGCGAGGCCACGCGGCCGGCCGGGTTGCCCGAGATGAGTCGCCATGATGTGCTCTCCTTTCCGGCCCGGGCGAGCAAGCGGCGTGCCGCCGGCAGGGCCGCTGCGGCGGCAGGGGAGAGCGGGGAGCCGCGCGGGCCCCGTTCGCGGGATCAGGGCGCGACGGTTTCCCGTTCGCCCTCGCGCGCGCCGGTCGTCTCGCCGCGCCGCGCGTCGGCCAGAATCAGGTCGGCCCCTTTCTCCGCGACCATCATCGTCGGCGCGTTGATGTTGCCCGACGTGATATTCGGAAACACCGACGCATCGACGATCCGCAGCGCCTGCAGCCCGTGCACGCGCAGCGACGCATCGACGACGGACGTCGCCGCGTCGGGACCCATCGCGCACGAGCCGCACAGGTGGTAGATCGAACCCGACTGCTCGCGGAAGTATTGCAGCATCGCTTCATCGGAATCGACTTGCGGGCCCGGCGAAATTTCCTCGACGGTCATCGATTTCAACGCCGGCGCGCGCATCAGCGCACGGATCAGCTTGCTGCCCTGCACGGCTTCGTCGAGATCCTTCTGCGTGGTCAGCGCGTTGATGTGGATCCTCGCGGCATCCTCCGCGCGGTTCGACGCGATCTCGATCGTGCCGCGGCTCGTCGGCCGGCACGGGTTGAACGCGATCAGGAAGCCCGAATACGGCTCGGGCTTGATGCTCGCGCGCTCGCTCTTCGGGATCCGGTACGACAGCGGGTTGAAGTAGAGCTGCAGGTTCGGTTCGTGCGCGTCGCCCGACCCGCGAAAGAAGCCGCCGGCCTGGTTCACGCTCATCGCGAGCGGGCCGCGCTTCGTCAGCAGGTAGCGCAGCCCGATCTTCATCTTGCCGAGCAGCGTGCCCATCTCGTCGTTCAGCGTCGGCCGGTTCGCCTTGAAGTAGAAGCTCACGCACAGGTGATCCTGCAGGTTGCGGCCGACGGCCGGCAGCGCATGCACGAGCGGCACGTGCCGGCGCGCGAGCAGCGCCGGATCGCCGACGCCCGACAGTTGCAGCAGCTTCGGCGTATCGACCGCGCCGGCGGCGAGAATCACCTCGCGCGCGGCGACGAGCGTTTCGTCGCCGTGCTCGCCGGCGACGACCACGCCGGTCGCACGCGTGCCGTCGAACGTCACGCGCCGCACGAGCACGCCGGCACGCAGCGTGAGATTCGCACGACCCAGCGCGGGCCGCAGGTACGCGAAGCTGCTCGAACAGCGTTCGCCGTGCTTCGTGTTCAGGTCGTAGATGCCCGCGCCTTCGAACTGCGCGCCGTTGAAATCGTCGGTGCGCGGCAGGTTCAGTTGCCCGCAGCCCTTCAGGAACTCGTGGACGATCGGATGGACGTCGGCCTTCATCGACGTGACGTGGATCGGCCCGGTCGCGCCGTGATGCTGCGGATCGGTCGTGCCGGCCGCGTGGGTTTCGAGCTTGCGGAAGTACGGCAGCACGTCGTCGTACGCCCAACCCGGATTGCCGGCGCTCGCCCAGTCGTCGAAGTCGCTGCGCTGGCCGCGCACGTAGACCATCGCGTTGATCGAGCCCGATCCGCCGACCACCTTGCCGCGCGGGCAGTACAGCTTGCGCTCGGCGAGCTGCGCTTCGGGCTCGCTGTAGTACATCCAGTTGTAGCGGCGGTTGTAGTAGGTCTTCGTGAAGCCGACCGGTACCTTGAACCAGAACGACGCGTCGCGCTCGCCCGCTTCGAGCAGCAGCACCGAGTGCCGGCCCGATTCGCTCAGGCGATTCGCGAGGATGCAGCCGGCCGAGCCCGCGCCGACGATGATGTAGTCGTAGGTCATGTCGCTTCCTCTGCGCTCAGCCCTTCGCCGGGGCGAGGTCCTTCACGTCGACGGGCTTCTCGCCCATCTGCAGGTGCAGTCGCTCGCCCGTGTACGGCGTGTGGCGCTTCACGACGTCCATGTTCAGTTCGATGCCGAGGCCCGGCTCGTTCGACGGAACGATGTAGCCGTCTTCCCAGCGGATCGGCGTCTTCACGACTTCCGAATGGAAACCGCCCCACGTCATGATGCTTTCCTGGATCAGGAAGTTCGGCGTGCAGGTCGCGAGCTGGATGCTCGCGGCAGCGCCCACCGGCCCGTTGTACAGGTGCGGCGCGATCTGCGCGTAGTGCACTTCCGCGAGCGTCGCGATCTTTTTCGCTTCGAGCAGGCCGCCCACGCGCGCGACGTTCAGTTGCAGGATCGATGCGCCGCCCGCCTGCAGCAGCTTGTGGAATTCGTACTTGGTCGTCAGGCGCTCGCCGGTCGCGATCGGAATCGACGTGTGCTTCGCGACTTCGGCGATCGCTTCTTCCTGTCCGGGCGGCACCGGCTCCTCGAACCACAGCGGGTCGTACTTTTCGAGCCGCTTCGCGAGCCGGATCGCCGACGACGGCACCATCTGCCCGTGCGTGCCGAACAGCAGGTCGGCCTTGCTGCCGACGGCTTCGCGCACGCGCCGGCAGAACAGTTCGCAGCGGTCGAGGACTTCGAGCGACAGCTGGTGGCCGGAATAGGCGGTGTACGGGCCGGCCGGATCGAACTTGACGGCCGTGAAGCCGAGCTTCACGTTCTCGGCCGCGCATTCGGCGGCCAGGTCGGGATCGTCGTAGTCGTATTCGCCGCGCGCGTTCTTCGGATACAGATACGTGTACGAGCGCAGCCGCTCGTGGATCCTGCCGCCGAGCAGTTCGTACACGGGCTTGCCGGCCGCCTTGCCGACGATGTCCCAGCACGCCATTTCGAGGCCGCTGACCACGCCCATCATCGTCAGGTCCGGCCGCTGCGTGAAGCCGCTCGAATACGCGTGGCGGAACAGCCGCTCGACGTGGTGCGGGTCGTGGTTCAGCAGGTAGCGGTCGAACACGTCGTCGATGATCGGGCCCATCGCCTTCGGGTGGAACGTCGCCGAATAGATCTCGCCGACGCCTTCGATGCCGTCGTCGGTCTTCAGTTTCACGAAGATCCAGTACATGCCGCCGATGTGCGGCGGCGGCACGGCGACGATATGGGTTTCGAGCGAAACGATCTTCATGCGGACTCCTGGATGCGGTTGAGGCGGGTTTTGAGGAACGCGGCGGCGCCCGCTCCGCAGAGCGCCACGGCCGCGATATAGCCGAAATAGAGCTGGTAGCCGTGCGCGCCCGGCCAGGTCTGGGTCACGTAGCCGTTGATCAGCGGCACGAACACGTCGGGCGAATAGCCGAGCACCGAGATCAGGCCGATCGCGAGGCCCGCGCAGTGCGTCGGCACCTTGCAGTCGTCGAGCAGCGACCAGTACAGGCCGCGGATCGCGTAAGTGAGGATGCCGATGAACAGCACGAGCACGACGAGCATCGCCTGCGGGCTGTGCGCGGGCGCCGCGATCAGCCCGACCAGCGACAGCGCGGCGAGCACGAGCGCCCAGAACAGCACGGACACTTTCGACACGCGGTCGCCGAGGAAGCCGCCGCCGATGCCGCCGACGGGGCGCATCCACAGCTTGAGCGTCGTGATGAAGCCGGCCGCCGTCGCGCTGAGCCCGAAATTGCCTTCGTGCAGGTACGCCGAGAAGCTGTAGGTGGCCCAGAACACCTGGTAGCCGCAGAACACGATCGCGGCGACGAGCCACAGCTCGGGGATCGCCGCGAGCGTTTTCAGGTCGCTCAGGACGTTGTCCCTGGCGCGCTTGATGGCGGCCGTACGGTCGTCGGTGCGCGCCGGATCCTTCACCAGCGCGAGCACCACGCCGAGCCCGATGCAGCAGAGCGCGTACAGGTGCACGACGAGCTTGAAGCCGGCCGCGTCGGTGCCGCCGTGCGTGTGCGTCACGTACGCGAACAGCGTGATCGCGATCGTCGCGAGCAGCGCCTCGACGAGCCCGCGGCCGCCGTCGAGCAACCCGAAGAAGCGGCCTTGTTCGTCGCGGCCCGCGATCATGTTCACGCGCTTGATCACGGCCGCCCAGAACGTGAGGCCGGTCGTCAGCCCCCAGCCGGCGAAGATCGCCACGAGCGTGTTGAACGACGGCCCGGTCGCGTAGATCAGCCCGAGCGCGCCCGTCGCGAGCAGCGAGAAGCAGATCAGCCAGCGCGGCGACAGGCGGTCGGCGAGCCAGCCGCTCGGCAGGTAGCTGACGAGAAAGATCGTGCCGAGCGACGAGTACAGGTAGCCGAGCTGCACGTCGTCGATCCGGAAGAACTGCAGCATCGTCGGCTGATACACCTGCCGCAGATACAGCATTGGATAGATCGCGCCCGCGGCAATCACGAGCAGCAGCAGTTGCAGGTAGCGTTGCGAGCGCGAATGTTGTGACGCGTGGGCGTCGTCGTGCAACGCGAGCGACGCGGCGGGCGTCGACGGTTGGGTCGGCATGATGTCTTCCTCCATCAGACTTCCGCGGTTCGGAGGTCTGCAGATTTGTTTTGTGTCGGATCGGATCAGGGGCGGTGCGCGCGCCGGCGACGGTGCGCCGGCGCGGCGGCGTCAATACTTCATGACGACGAGGCGCGTCTGCGTGAATTCGAGCATGCCGTGCTTGCCGTCGTCGCCGCCGAGGCCCGAGCGCTTCCAGCCGGCGTGGAAGCCCTGATACGGATCGGCCGGCGTGCGGTTCACGTACAGCTCGCCCGCCTCGATCGCGTTCGCGACGGTCATCGCGGTGCGGTAGCGCTCGGTGTAGAGCACCGACGACAGGCCGAACTGGTGATCGTTCGCGAGGCCGATGGCCTCGTCGAGCGTCGTGTAGCGCAGCACCGGCATGACCGGGCCGAAGGTTTCCTCCTGCACGATTTCCATGTCCTGGCGGCAGTTCGTCAGCAGCGTGGCCGGGTAGAAGAAACCGGGGCCGTCGGGGATCGTGCCGCCGGTTTCGAGCGTCGCACCCGCCGCGACCGCGCGTTCGACCATTCCGTGGATGTGCGCGCGCGCGGCCGCACTGACGAGCGGGCCCATCCGCGTGGCGTCTTGCGCGCGGTCGCCGCTGCGCACGGCGGCCATCTTGTCCTTCAGCAACGCGACGAAGCGGTCGTGCACGCTGTCGTGCACGTACACGCGTTCGATCGCCGTGCACAGCTGGCCGCAATGCGTCGTCTTCGATGCGACGAGCGCGGCGGCCGCGCGTTCGAGATCGGCGTCGGGCTCGATGATCGCGGGCGTCTTGCCGCCGAGCTCGAGCGACGGCTTCGCGATGTTCGCCTTGCAGTAGTCGAGCACCTTGCGGCCCGCGTTCACGCTGCCGGTAAGCGTGATCATCCCGACCGCCGGATGCGTGCACAGCGCTTCGGCCGTCGCATGGTCCATCGTCAGGATGTTGACGACGCCCGGCGGGAAGCCGGCCTCGTCGACGGCCTTCGCGATCTCGAACGCCGACACCGGCGTGTGATTGCTCGGCCGCACGACCACGGTGTTGCCGGCGATCAGCGCGGGCGCGACCTTGCGCAGCAGCGTGTACACGGGATAGTTGAACGGGATCAGGCACGCGACGACGCCGATCGGTTCGCGCTGCAGGAACAGGTTCTCGTCGGGCGTATCGCTCGGAATGATCTCGCCCTCGATCCGGCGCGCCCACTCGGCGTGGTAACGCGTGATCTGCCCGGCGTAGACGGCTTCGTTCGATGCGTCCTCGACGCTCTTGCCGGATTCCTGCGCGAGCGCCGCGCCGATCTGGGGCGCGCGCGCGGTCAACGCGTCGGCGAAGCGGTGCAGGTATGCGGCGCGCTCGGCGCTCGGCAGCGTGCGCCACGCCTTTTGCGCGGCGGCGGCAGCGTCGACGGCGGCGAGCGCGTCGGCCGGCGTCGCGGCCGGCACGCGCGCGAACGGCGCTTCGGTGGCGGGGTTGCTGACGACGATGAACGTGTCGCTTTCCGGGGCGACGAAACGGCCGTTCACGTAGTTGCGTTCGGTGCGCATGAAGTGACTCCTCCGATGGATGCCGGCGGATCGCTTCGGGTGGCGACACGCGTGGCACGGGATGGAGTCATTCTCTTCATGCGTTTATCGCACGACAAACGACTTATTTTTGCGTCGACCATGAGAAAAACGCACGTTACTCGGCGAATCGGCCGGAATCGCCCGTCAGGCAAGGCGATGACGGCTGGCGGCGTGCGTGGCGAAGGTGTGAGCCTTCGGGTATTTTCCGACTGGTCCGAGTGCGGACGGACGCGCGAGCGGGTAAGGTGTCGCCCGCGGACGCGTCCGTATCCGCATGCGCATCCGCGGGCGGCGGGCGGACCGCGGACCGCGGGCCGGGCAGATCTCAGGCCAGCGGCACTTGCGGCAGCGGCGACGACGGTTCGAGGTGGCGTTTCGCGAGCCACACTTCCTGCTGCAGCCAGTCGCGGAACTGCACGATGTGCGGCAGGTTCGTCTGCTCGGGTCGCGTGACGAACCAGTACGACTGGTGGCCGTCGACGTGCACGTTGAGCACCTGCATCAACTGCCCGGTCGCGAGTTCGCGCGCGACCATGTGACGGTCGGCGATGGTGATCCCGAGGCCGTCGATCGCCGCGCGGATCGCATGGTCGAGCAGGTCGAATTCGTAGCCGCCGCGCGTGTCGACGTCGGCGATACCGGCGGCCTTCAGCCAGTGCTGCCAGGTCAGGTAGCGCTGGTCGTCGGTCGCGAGCACGTGCAGCAGCGTGAAGCGGTTCAGGTCGATCGGCGCGCCGTCCTGCCGCAGCCGCGCATACAGCGCGGGCGCACAGACGGCGATATGCTGCTCCTGCATCAGCAGCGCGTTGTCGAAGCCGTCCCATTCGCCGTCGCCGAACCGGATCGCGCAGTCGAGCACGCGGGATTCGCCGAGGCTGTCGTGGATGCGCGTCGTGAGGCTCAGCTCGAACTCGGGATGCGCGTCGCGCAGGCGGCCGAGGCGCGGCATCAGCCAGCGCGCGGCGAAGGTGGGCGGCACGTTCGCGCGCAGGCGGTTCAGGTGGGTTTTTTCCTGCAGGCTGCGCACCGTCAACTCGATCTTGTCGAACGATTGCTGCAGCGCGCGCAGCAGCACGCGGCCGGCCGCCGTCAGTTCGAGCTGGTGATGGCGGCGCTCGAGCAGGGTTTCGCCGAGCTGGCCTTCGAGCTGGCGGACCTGCCGGCTCACCGCGCTCTGCGTCACGTTGAGCAGTTCGGCCGCGCGCGTGAAGCTGCCGGTGCGGCCGGCCATCTCGAAGGCTTTCAGCGCATTCAGCGCCGGCATCTTGCGTCTCACGGGGCAATGTCGTGTTTGGTGCGGGATGCTTATTGTAGGCGGGAGGCCGGCACGGCGGGGCGATGAATGACGGGGTGAAAGGCGCAGCACCTCGGGGTTTTCACGGCATGACGGCCGGCGCGCTTTTCTGCGATAAAGCTGCCCGCGGAATGGCCGGCGGCGCCGGCCGGCAACCATACGAACGATACGAACGAAGGGGACACACATCATGCGACGCCTGCCATCGTTGATCGCGCTGCGATTTTTCGAGGAGACCGCGCGTCATCTGAGCTTCAATCGCGCGGCGGTGTCGCTGTGCGTGACGCAAGGCGCGGTGAGCCGGCAGATCCGGCTGCTCGAGGAAGCGCTCGGCGCACGCCTGTTCGAGCGCGATCACAAGGGCGTGCGCCTGACCGACGCCGGCCAGCGGTTGCTGCCGTTCATCGGGCAGGCGTTCGACACGATCGAGCGCGGTGTCGGCGAAATCGCCGCGACGCGGCCGGGCGCGAAGCGGCGCCTGACGATATCGCTGCCGCCGACGTTCGCCACGCAGTGGTTTTCGCCGCGGCTCGGCACGCTCGCGGAGGCGCTGCCCGACGTCGAGCTGTCGATCCGCACCGAACCGGCCGACGATTGCGATTGCCATGTCCGCTTCGGGCGGGCGGCGCGGCCGGGCATGCATTCGGAGTTGCTGATGATGGAGCGGCATGCGCTGGTCGGCGCGCCGCGCTACCGAGGCGACACGCTCGATGCGCTGCTCGGCCGGCTGCCGTCGTTGCACGTGCTGCACGAGGGCCGGCGCCTGACGCTGTGGGCCGACTGGTGCGAGCAGGCCGGCATCGCGCCCGAACGAATCGGCGACGGCATCGAGTTCTCGACGCTCGAACAGGCGATCCGTGCAGCGCGCAAGGGCGCGGGGCTTGCCGTGGTCGATCTCACGATGATCGAGGAGGAAATCGCCGAAGGCAGCCTCGTGCGGTTGTCGCCGGTGCAGCCGATCGGGCCGTTCGGCTATTGGCTCGATATCGCGCCGGAGAGCGTCGCGGTCGACCATGTGGTGGCGTTTGCGGAGTGGTTGAGGCGGCAGGCGGGAAGGAGGGAGTAGGGAACTCCGACGCGGGCTGGCTACCGCTATGCCATCAGGCCAGGTTGTGGCATGACGGACTCGTCGAGCATGATCGGCGTTCGGAGAGCGAGATCGGGAGGGCGTACGCGCAGCGCCGTTGCGTATCGCGCAAACGCACCCGATACGCGTACCGCGCCATCCGCCCGATCGGTGAGCGGCGTCGACACCTCATCAGTCAGGAGTTCCATTCTTGATAATAGTTGATAACCCGGCTAATCTGCCTGCATCGGAATTCATGCCGTCTGGAGGGCAACATGATCAGTGCCGACCTTGGCCCGCAACTGGAAAGCTACGTCGCGAAGCTGGTCGAATCCGGCCGTTACGGATCCAAAAGCGAAGTGCTTCGGGAAGGGGTGCGCTTGATTCAGGACCGCGAAGCGCAACTGAGCGCACTCGATGCCGCGATCGCCCGCAGCCTTGCGGATGCGGACGCGGGACGCGGAGCAGATCTGGCGGACGTGTTCGATCGTCTGGAAGCGAAGTATCGGGCGCAGGCGGATCGTCAGGCGTGATCGTGCGCCTGTCCGGTTTTGCGATAACCGAACTCGAGCTGATCGCCGATTACATCGCACGCGACAATCCGCAACGTGCGATCACGTTCGTGCGGGAGCTTCGCGAAAAATGCCTGAGCCTCGCCGAGATGCCGTTCGCGTTCCCGCTGGTGCCGCGCTTCGAAGCCCACGGCGTGCGGCATCGCGGATACGGCAATTTTCAGATTTTCTATCGGGTCAAAGGCGATCCCCCCGTGCAGATCGACGTGCTTCACGTACTGCACGGCGCGCGGGACTACACGAGCATTCTGTTCTGAGCCGAGCGGCGAGTTCCGGCTTTTTCGTCAGCGGCAAAGTACGCGTTACAAACGAAGAACCCGGCCATGGCCGGGTTCCTTCGTTGCGAGCGCGATGCCGCGCCTCCTGTCGTCGGCACCGCGCTCGCCTCAATGCCTCGCCGCCTCCTCCAGCGTCAGATGCTTGGTCTCCGGCGCCCACGCGATCGACACGAGCATCCCGACCAGCAGCACGCCGGCCAGCGCGAACATCGTCGCGTGAAAGCCGAGCGTCGCGATGCCGACCGGCAGCAGGAACGTGCCGATCGCCGAACCGAGCCGGCTGCACGCGATCGCGAGGCCCACGCCGCTCGCACGCACCTCGGTCGGGAAGCATTCGGGCGGGAACACGCCGACGAGATTGCTGAACGCCGACATCGTCAGCGTGAAGATCGCGAACGCGACGATCATCGCGACGGCCGCCGACGACGGCAGCACCGCCAGCGCGACGAGCGACGCGCACGTCACCGCGAACGAACCGATCAGGAAGCCGCGCCGCGACAACCGGATCGTGAGCCAGATCCCGATCAGCGCGCCGAGCACGAGGAAGCCGTTCAGCAGGAGGTCGGCGCCGAAACCTTCGGCGAGACCGATTGTCTTCAGGATCGTCGGCAGGAACGTGTAGATCGCGAAATACGGAATCACGAGACACACGAAGAACGCGCAGTTGAAGACGGTGCGGCGAATCAGGTCCGGCTGGAACAGTCGCGCGAAGCCGCCGTGCGCATGCGGTTCGGCCGAACCGTCGAGCACCACGTGCGGCCCGAAATGCTTCGCGACGATCGCGCGCGCCTCCTGCACGCGGCCCTTGCCGAGCAGCCAGCGCGGCGATTCGGGCGTGCCGATGCGCAGCACCAGCACGATCAGCGCGGGCAGCGCGGCCGACGCGAGCAGCCAGCGCCATGCATCGGGCGCGGCGTCGCTGTACGCGAGGCCGAGCACGTTCGCGGCGACATAGCCGATCGTCCAGATCACGCTGAACGAACCGAGCAACGCGCCGCGATGCTTGCGCGGCGAAAATTCGGCGAGGATCGCGTGGCCGACCGTGAAGTCGCCGCCCATCCCGAAGCCGATCAGCACGCGCAGCACGCACAGTTCGAGCGGCGAGCTCACGAAGAACTGCGCGAACGCAGCCGCGGTGATGATCACGAAGCTCGTCAGGAAGATCTTCTGCCTACCCATCCGGTCGGACAGCCAGCCGAACACGAGGCTGCCGAAGAAGATGCCGATCAGCGCGGAGCTGCCGATCATCCCCATCCAGAACGCGTCGATCGGCATCTGCTTGCCGAGTGCGGCGAGCGCATAGCCGATCGTGCCGAGCGTGTAGCCCTCGGTGAAATGCGCGCCGAACGTCAGGCCGGCGATCTTCACGTGGAAGCGGTTGAGCGGCACGTCGTCGAGCGCGACGGGGCGGTGCGGCACATCGGCGCCGCGCGACAGCGGCAGCGCGCGTGCGGTGCCGGATTGAACGTTGGCTTGATTCAAGCAGCCTCCTGGATTGTTATGTGTGTCGTCGTCGCAAGCGGTGCGCGACGAACCGACGTCGGCGCGACCGTGCGACGCGCCGCGCAGCCGGACGGCGCGCGGCGCGAGCCGTCCGCCGGGCGGCGGCCGGGCAGCGCTCAGCGGCCGAGGCCGGCCATCAGCGTGTACTTGAGCTCCACGTATTCGTCGAGGCCGTACTTCGAGCCTTCGCGCCCGAGCCCCGATTGCTTGACGCCGCCGAACGGCGCGACTTCGGTCGAGATGATTCCGTCGTTGACGCCGACCATCCCGCTTTCCAGCGCACCCGACACACGCCATGCGCGGCCGAGGTCGCGCGTGTAGAAATACGCGGACAGCCCGAACGGCGTGTCGTTGGCCGCTGCGACGGCTTCATCCTCGGTCGTGAAGCGGAAGCAGCCGGCGACGGGGCCGAAGGTTTCCTCTTCGGCGATCAGCATGTCGGGCGTCATGCCGGTCAGCACGGTCGGCTCGTAGAAGGTGCCGCCGAGCGCGTGGCGCTTGCCGCCGGTGAGCACGTTCGCGCCTTTCGCGGTGGCGTCGGCGACGTGCCGCTCGACCTTGCCGAGCGCCGCTTCGTTGATCAGCGGGCCCTGGTCGACTTCGCCCGCGAGCGCGTTGCCGACCCGCAGCTTGCGCACGGCGTCCGCGAGCTTGCGCGTGAACGCGTCGTACACGCCGTCCTGCACGAGGAAGCGGTTCACGCACACGCAGGTCTGGCCGGTGTTGCGGAACTTCGACGCGATCGCGCCGTCGACCGCCGCATCGAGATCGGCGTCGTCGAACACGATGAACGGCGCGTTGCCGCCGAGTTCGAGCGACAGCTTCTTCAGTGTGTCGGCCGACTGCTTCGCGAGCAGCTTGCCGACCCGCGTCGAGCCGGTGAACGACAGCTTGCGCACGACGGGCGAGCTCGTCAGCGTCTCGCCGATCGCGACCGCGTCGCCCGACACCACGTTGAACACGCCGGCCGGCACGCCCGCGCGCTCGGCGAGCACCGCGAGCGCGAACGCCGACAGCGGCGTTTCCTCGGACGGCTTGAGCACCATCGTGCAGCCGGCCGCGAGCGCCGGGCCGGCCTTGCGCGTGATCATCGCGAGCGGGAAATTCCACGGCGTGATCGCCGCGACGACGCCGACCGGCTCGCGCGTGACGACGATCTGCGCATTCGGCTTCGGGCTCGGGATCATGTCGCCGTACATGCGCTTCGCTTCTTCCGCGAACCATTCGAGAAAGCTGGCCGCGTAGGCCACTTCGCCGCGCGCCTCCGCGAGCGGCTTGCCCTGTTCGCGCGTCAGCAGCTCCGCGAGCGCATCGCGGTGTTCGAGCATCAGCTCGCCCCAGCGCTTCACGCGTGCGCCGCGCTCCTTCGCGGTCAGCGCGCGCCATGCGGGAAACGCGCGGGCGGCCGCGTCGATCGCGCGCTGCGTGTCGTCGGCGCCGCCTTTCGCGACCTTCGCGATCGTCTCGCCGGTCGCCGGGTTCAGCACCGGATAGGTCGCATCGCTCGCGCCATGCGATTCGTGCCATTCGCCGCCGATGTAATGGCCGGCCCTCAGAAATTCGTTCATCGTATGTCGTTCCTTCAATGCTTCAGTCGGCCGCGAAGCTGCCCTGCGCCGGGCGCGGCTCGCGCGCGATGCGCTTGCCGGCCGTGTAGTCGTTGATCAGGTCGCACGGCGTGTAGTTGCGCTCCAGCTCGTGCAGTTCCTCTTCGGTGAGCCGTGTTTCGAGCGCGCCGAGCGCGCTGTCGAACTGCGCGACGGAATCCGCGCCGACCAGCATGCTCGCGACGCCGGGACGGCTCAGCACCCACGCCTGCGCGATCTGCGCGGGCGGCACGCCGCGCCGCTTCGCGACCTTCGCGACCGATGCGGCGATCGCGAGCGACGACGTGTCGCCGTACATCTGCGCGGTGAAGAAGTCGGTCTGGTTGCGCGTCGATTGCGGCTCGCAGGTCAGCAGGCCGCGCGCAAGCGGGCTGAACACCGAGACGCCGACGCCCTGGTCGATGCAGTACGGCACCATCTCGCGCTCTTCCTCGCGATACGCGAGATTGAGCTGCAGCTGCATGTTGATCGGCTTGTCCCAGCCGTTTCGTTCGCAGGCCTGCATGATCTTCGCGAACTGCCACGTGTACATCGTCGACACGCCGATGTAGCGTGCCTTGCCCGCGCGGACGATGTCGTGCAACGTGCTCATCGTCTCCTCGACGGGCGTGTTCACGTCGAAGAAATGCAGCATGAAGATGTCGACGTAATCCATTCCGAGACGCTTGAGCGACCCGTCGATGCCGTCGAGCACGTGCTTGCGCGAATGGCCGCCGGCATTCGGGTCGCTGCCCATGTCGTAGCCGACCTTGGTCGTCACGACGAGCTCCTCGCGGCGCGCGTTGCGCTTCAGGATGCGGCCCACCACTTCTTCGCCGACGCCCGTCGAATAGAAATCCGCGAGATCGATGAAGTTGACGCCGGCATCGAGCGCGCGACGCACGATCGGTTCGCTCTGCGCTTCGTCGAAGATCCACGGCTTCCACTCGGGCGTGCCCATGTTCATCGTGCCCAGACACAGGCGGGACACCTTCAGGCCGGACTGGCCGAGGCGGACGTATTCCATGCTTCCTCCTGATGCGGCCTGGCCGGCCGCGCGTTGTCGTTGTCGGTCGGTTCCGTCAGTTCTTTTTCGGCGTATAGAACGGGTTCGACACGTCGCGAGCGGCGGCGAACACCGCGTCGCGGTGCGGCAGTCCTTCCATCGCCGCGACGATCGCGTTGCGGCATGCGCGGTAGTTGTTCTCGAACACGGCATCGAGATCGTCGGTCTGCGGGTTCACCCAGTTCGCCGACACGACGACCCAGTCGTTCTCCGCTTCGGGCGGCAGCGTGCCGTTCTCGAGCGCTTCGGCCACGGCCTTCGCGATGCCGGCCTGCGACGCGCCCCACGTGGCATTGCCGTGGAAGTCGCCGGCGATCTGCGCCTTGTTCACGTACAGCGTGAGCGGCTTGGTCGGTACGCCCGGCTGCGCGATCACGACGAACGGCGCATGGCCGGCCGACGGCGTCGCGAGCGCGGTCGCGAACGCCTGGCCCGCCGGGCCGTTGCGCGGGCCGACCAGCACGTTGATGTGCGCGAGGTTGACGCCGGGGCCTTCGAAGCCTTCGCCGATGTAAAGCTGCCTGGATTGGGATGCGGTCATTGCAATGTCTCGTCCATGAGGTTGGGGGTGAGGCGATTGTGGTGGGCCGCGATGCGGCCCGTGAATCGATGTTTCCTGATCGAGGTATGAGTTTTCGTCGTCTCCGGGAAAGCCCCGAGCCCGGCGCGCGGGTGCCCGCCGTGCGGCCCGCGGCGGCCGTCGTGACGCGCCGCGGCGCACCGGCGGCGAAGGGGCGCTCGCGTGCCGGCTCCGGGTTTGTCATACCCGGGCAGGGGTTGGAGGGCCGCGTGCATCCGGGCAACAATCGGCGTACTCCGAGCCCTATCTTTCGTGTTCCCTTCCATTTTCGAAAGCGAGTAATTCCGATGGCTGCCATTGAGAAATCTGGCGCGCTGCGCCGGTCCCCCGAGGCGGGGCCCGTGCTCCTGGGGGCGTCGTCCGGGGCGGAGCGCCCGGGGCGGTCCGACGTTTTCTCGAAGCCCGACTGGTCGAAACTGACGTCGCTCGACCCGGAGCTGATCCGCGCGTTCGTCGCGGTCGTCGAAAGCGGCGGCTTCACCGCGGCGGCCCGGCAACTGCATCGCACGCAGTCGACGATCAGCCTGCGCATCCGCACGCTGGAGGAGCGGCTCGACACGCACCTGTTCATGCGCAACAGCCGGCGGCTCGAACTGTCGCGCGACGGCGAGAATTTCCTGATCCACGCGAGACGGATCATCCAGGTGCAGAACGACGCGATCCGCGCGCTGAAGCAGGCGAGCAGCGATCGCGGCATCGTGCGCTTCGGGTTGCCGGAGGACTACGCGGAGCTGTGGCTGCCCGACCTGCTGAAGTCGTTCTATGCGCTGCGGCCGGGCGCACGCCTGCACGTGCATTGCCGCACGTCGCTCGAACTGATCGAGCGGCTGCAGGCCGGCGAGCTCGACGTCGCGCTCGTCGTGCGGCACGGACCGAACGCGGGCGGACGGCTGCTCGGCCGTCACGACGTCGTGTGGGCCGCGCATCGCGATTTCGCGCTCGCGCCCGATGCGTCGGTGCCGCTCGCGCTGTTTCCCGAGACGTGCTGCTACCGGCAACGCGGGCTGCAGGCGCTCGCGACGGCCGAGCGGCCGTATCACGTCGTCTATACGAGCCAGAGCCCGACCGGCATCAGGATCGCGGTGAACCACGGCGCGGCCGTGACGATGATCGATCGCTGCACGCTGCCCGAGAGCTGGCGCGTGCTCGACGAGGCGGACGGGCTGCCGCGGCTGCCGGCGGCCGATCTCGAACTGCATCGCTCGCCCGGCATCTGCGATCCGCTGACCGACGATCTCGTCTCGCTGATCGAATCGATGGTCGACGAGCGGCGGCGCGCGTCGCTCGCGGCGTTCGCGTAACGCGGCGCCCGCGACGCGGGTGACGCCGCATGCACATCGTGCGCGGGGCGCGATCCCGGCGCGCATGCCGTTTTTTGCACGGCAACCCCGTTTTTTTGCACGGCATTGATACGGTCTCTTCTAAGCTGGGCGCGTGTCGAACAGTCGGGACGGCTTGCGTCCATGTCATGACCTTCATGCATCCCTTTCCGCATTCGATGTCGCCGGCCGCCGATCGCGCGCCGGTGGGGGGGCGCGGCGCGCGCCCGCCGAATCGGGAACGGCGATTGCTCGGCTAATCCGCCGCCGATTCGCCGGCCGCCGTGCTGTCCGCCGGCCGGCGACGGTGGCCGTTTGTGCGCTGCGTCGAACGCGGCGCTACCCGAACAGGGAGGGCCCATGTACCTTACGGAAGAAGTGCGTATCGCGCGCCCGGCTACCCGTCGCGCGCATGCCGCGGCGTTGCCGTCGGGCAGGCAGCTTGCCCGGCAGTTGATGGTGACGGTTCGCGCGGCGGACGTGCTGTTGCGCCAGGCGATTCGCGTGCCCGATCGCCATCAATGGTCGGTCGACGCCGAGCGCGTCGACGCGGCCGGCGGGCCGCTTGCCGCGTGGGATTCCCACGTGACGTTCCGCATCGTCAAAGTATGCGCGCCGGCGCTCGATGCGCACGCGTGCGCGGCCGACCCCGATCAAGTGGCGGTCGAAATCCGATTGTTTCTTCCCGAACAGGCGTACGTCGCCGAGCGGCGCATCGGCATCTTCGGCCGACGGCACGGCCAACGATTCAGCGCGACGCTGTCGGTCACGGCCGGTTCGCAGTGGGGCGGCCGGCGCAGCGAGCGCGTTCCGCCGGCCGGGCGGCACGTGCACGGCGACACGCTGGAAGCGCTCGTCGATACGGTGGCCGGCATCGTCAATGCGGCACTGGGCGTGGCCGCGCATGGCGCGAGCGCCCACGGGTGACGCCGCGGCGAGCGGGCGCGGCCGGGCTCACGCGTCGCCGGCCTGTCCGGTCTGCCGTTGCAGGTCTTCCATCAATTGTTCCGCGAGGAAGTCGCACGGCGGCCGTTTCGACTTGGTGCTGCGCGCGAGGATCAGCTCGAGCGGCGGCAGGTCGGGCAAGCCGTGCGAGCGGCCGAGCATCGACAGTTGCGCGGGAATCGCGCAGCGGGCGAGCGGCGCGACCGCGAGGCCGGCTTCGACCATGCTGAGCAGCCCGAGCAGGCTCGGGCTTTCATACGACGTGCGGTACGGCACTTTCGCGCGTTCGAGGCTGCGGATCGCGTTCTCGCGCGCGACGCTGCCCGGCATGAACACCGCGATCGGCAACGGCCGTTCCTCCCAGACGCGCGGCCCGTTCGTCATCGCGGCCCACGCCATCGGCTCGTGGCGGATGAAGTCGCCGGTGAGCCCCTTGATGCGCGTCCCGCATACGAGATCGACGGTGCCCTCCTTGATCAGCGGCGCGAGCGCGCTGCTCGGCAGCCCCATCACCTGGATCTCGACCTTCGGATAGGTCGCGGAGAATTTTTTCAGCACCGACGGCAGCAGCGACGACGCATAGTCGTCCGGCACGCCGATCACGACCTTGCCGGTCACCTCCGGCCGCACCACGGCCGCCCATGCCTCGTCGCGCAGCGCCAGCATTCGTCTGGCGAATCCCAGCAGCACCTCGCCCTCGCGCGTCAGCACGATGCTGCGCGGCTTGCGCACGAACAGCGGCCGGCCGATCGCGTCCTCCAGGCTCTTGATCTGCATGCTCACCGCCGACTGCGAGCGGTTCACGGCCTCGGCCGCGCGGGTCATGTTGCCGGTTTCCGCGACGGCGACGACGGTGGCCAGTACGTCGTGATCGAGCATCTTCATGGGTATCAGGAAAACTGAACGTAACGATCAGCATTATGCGTTTTTATTGTTGCTGCGTGTCTGCCATAGTGCCATCACGTTTGCGCATCGCCCGAGCATGGCGCGGCGCTCGGGCCGGACGTCCGGCGTGCGGGACTGAACAGGAAAGCGTGGTGAATCGATGATGGACCATCCGTTGCGCGCCGCACTGGCCGCGGAATTGCATGCCCGGCCGTTCCTGCGGCTCGCCGAAGCGGTGTCGCTCACGCATTACGCGATCTACGCGGACGGCCAGCCCGACATCCACGAAACGCTGCTGCACGCGCTGTGTCGCGACACGGGCATCGACGCGCCGCATGAAGGCGCGACGCACCATGCGGTGCGCTCGCCGTGCGGCTGGCACCTGAAGTGGGAGCGCCACACCGAATTCTCGACCTTCACGTTCGTCGCGCCGCGTCGCGACACCGGTTATTTCGACGATGTCGCGATCGCCGGCATTCCGGCCGCGTGGTTCGCGCGACTGGCCGGCATCCGCTTCGTCGCGGTGCGGATGGAGCTGCTGTCGGGCGACGCCGCGCGGCTCGTGTGCGGCGATCTGCGGCGCTGGATCGACGGGCCCGCGCTCGTCGGCAGCCGCGTGCTCGGCGGCGGCAAGGTGTTCTGCGACTGGCACGTGCGCGACGACGGCTTCATGCGCTTTCTCGTCGTCGACGAGGATTTCCGCGAGGAGCAGGGGGGCCGGCTGTTGCAGCGTCTGTACGAAATCGAGACGTACCGGATGATGGCGCTGCTTGCGCTGCCGGTCGCACGCCGGATGAGCCGCGAGCTCGACGAGATTCACGCGGCGCTGCATGCGTTGATGCAGCGGATGGACGCGAGCGGCGCCGACGGCGACGACGCGGCGCTGCTCGTCAAGCTCACGCATCTCGCGGTGCGGGTCGAATCGTTGTCGGGATCGGGGGCGCGCTTCAGCGCGTCGCGCGCATACGAGAAGCTCGTGCTGGCGCGCATCCAGGAGTTGCGCGAGGAGCGTATCGAAGGGATGCCGACGATCGCCGAATTCATGGAACGGCGCTTCGCGCCGGCGATGGAAACGTGCCGCAGCGTATGGGCGCGCCACGAACAGATCGCCGCGCGGATCGCGCGTGCGGTCGACCTGCTGCGCACCCGCGTGAATCTCGCGCAGGAAAAGGACGTCACGCGGCTGCTGGCCGGCATGGAGCGCACCGCGCGCAACCAGCTTCATTTGCAGCACGCGGTCGAAGGGCTGTCGGTGGCCGCCATTTCGTACTACGTGCTGTCGCTCGCGACGGCGGCGTTCAAGGCGCTGCACGTGATGAACCTGCCGGTCGATCCGGAACTGGCGGAAGGGCTGCTGATCGCGCCGGTCGTGTTCGCGGTGATCCACATCACGCGGCGCACGCGTGCGCAGCTTGCGCGGTCCGAAGCGGCGCATGGCGGGGAGCCCGTGCATGCGGTCGCGTTGAAGCGGGCCGGCTAGAACATTAACGACATATCAAAGCAAAGGAGTGGAGATGACTTTCATGCAAACGCAACACGCATGCTTCAGCGGTATCGACGCCTTCGACGAACCGGCCCGGGATGAAACCGGCGCACCGGAAGACGTGCGCGTGAGCTCGTATCAGGCCGTGCTGCAGGAGCCGACGACGTCGCTCGTCGGCGGTACGATCGATCGGCCGGAGGTCGCGGCGGTGGCAATCCTCGGGTACAACTGACGCGCGTTTCCTGCGCATCGTATCGACGTAGCGAGGGCGTTGCGTTCGAGTGAGACGGCGTAGTCGTCTCGGCCTGGCGATGGCGACGGCGACGGTGACGGCGATGGCGATGGCGATGGCGATGGCGATGGCGTTCGCGGTGGCGTGAGCGCACGACGTCGCGCTATAGTCGTGCGATGCCCGCCCGCCGCGGGTGCCGCACGCCCGGCGCTCCATTCACTCCGCGTTCGCCCGATGACACCCGATCCCGACGTCACCCTGCAATTGACCGATACCGGTCAACCGGCCGCCCGAGACTTCATCAGCCGCAAGCTCGGCGAATTCAACCATGCGATGACGGGGCGCGCCGATGCATCCGCGCTCGACATCTACGTGACCGACTCCGCGACCGGCGAGGTATTGGGCGGCCTCACCGGCCGGACGTCGCTCGGCCTGTTCTTCATTGACCTGTTCTATCTGCCCGACTCGCTGCGCGGCGGCGGCTTCGGCAGCCGGCTGCTGCGCGAGGCGGAAGCGGAAGCGAAGCGGCGCGGTTGCGCGCGTGCGGTGCTGTACACGATCTCGTTCCAGGCGCCGGATTTCTACCGGAAGCACGGTTACGAGACGTTCGGCGAAGTGCCGTGCGAGCCGGAAGGCGCGGCGCGCGTGTTCATGGTCAAGGTGCTTTGAGCGGCAGCGGGCAGCCCGCCCGTTCGCTATGCGACCCGGTACGCGATCCAGAGACGGGGAGTACGGCAGTCGCCGCGCCCCACGCGGCGAGTTCGCGCTTCGTGCGCACGCCGAGCTTCGCGAATGCGCGCTTCACGTACGATTCGGCCGACGCGATGCGCACGCCGAGAATCCCGGCGGTTTCCGGCACGGTCTTGCCGGAGAGCAGGTGCTTGCAGGTTTCGTATTCGCGTTTCGACAGCTTCACGCCGTCGGCCGCGAGCCGCGCATCGAATTGCGCGAGCGGATGGACGTCGGGCGCCGCGTGCGCGATGCGCCGCGCGGCAGTGGTCGACGCATGCAGTTCGAGCAGCGGAAACAGCATGTCGCTGATGCTGCGGAAGCGGTTCATTTCGGCGAGCGTGAACGGCGGCCGATCGCGGCCGCGCTCCAGTGCGATCGAATGCTGCGAATAGCGCGTGCCGCGCGCGAGCACGCATTCATGCCCGATATGCACGTCGTCGAACAGCCGCTGGCGGAATTCGCCGGGCGGAATCGCGTCGATGTCGCGCACGACGAGCATCGTGCCCGTCTTGCCGCGCAGCCCCGCGAACAGCGGGTCGCTGTCGAGAAAGCGCTCGTAGTAGAGCGTCATCACGTCGGAGATGTCGGCGGACGCGGCGCCGATGCCGCTGCTGCCGATCCATTCGCAACGGTAGCCGGTGGGCATCGTGCCGTCGACGCGCGAACGTTCGACGTGCGCGACGTCGAGCGGCACGATGTCGTTCAGCAGTTGCGTGAGGCGCGGCACGAAATGCGGCGTGCCGACCGTCTCGATCAGCTTGCCCAATGTCTTGAACGATACGTTGAAGCGATCGTCGTCGCGGTGGGAGGCGTTCACGTTGAGCAGCATGCGGTTACCAAGGGACTGTTCCGCCCATCATGCACGTCCCCCGATACGAAAAAAGCGCGCGCGAGGGCCGGGCATCGGAACGGCCGCCCGTCGTTGGCGGAAGCAGGGCCTTGAAGCGGCTGGATTCTAGCGCTTGCCGCGACGGACGTCATCAGGGGGAAATACCGGCAGGCGTCTGCCGATCCGTTCGCCCCGTAAAACGTCGCGGGTCATTCCGAAGCGGGCATGCGGGAGCAGTGTAAGCGACGAACCGTGCCCCCGCCGATTTTCAATCGAGCGACATACGGTTCCGACGACTTCCCCGGGCGCGGACGACCTGCCGCCGCGCGCATGCATGGGCGAAGTCAAGACGCGCGACTTCGGAGGAGTACAAGCGGCCGGCGGGCAACGTGCGGATCGTCGGCATCGGTACCGATACATGTGCGTCGCCGACTGTGCAGTCGGCTATCCTCACGACCATCGCCCGCGATGGGTGTCGTCGGTGGCGACGCCGCGCGGGCGCAGCGATCGAGCAGGGCGGCGCGCATGTGCCGCCCTCGTGCGCTCATGCGTCGATGCGCTCGACCTTGCCGACGAGCAGCCCGTACGACAGGCTGCCCGCGAGCGCCATCGTGGCGATGTAGGTGATCGCGCGCGAGAAGTCCGCGCCGTCGACCAGCAGCCCGATCACGATCGGCGTCGCGATCGCGGACAGGTTGCCGATCAGGTTGAATACGCCGCCCGTGAGGCCGAGCAGCCGCGCGGGCGCGAGCCCCGACACGAGCGACCACGTGATCGACGCGAAGCCGTTGCCGAAAAAGGCGATCGTCATGAATGCGATCACCCAGCCGGTGGAGCTCACGTAGTTCGCGCCGATGATGCAGGTCGAGATCAGCAGCCCCGAGATGATCGGCAGCTTGCGCGCGAAGCCTTGCGAGGCGCCGCGCCGCATCAGCCAGTCCGACAGCACGCCCGAGCAGAGCACGCCGACGAACGCGGCGAGGAACGGCAGCGATGCGAGGAAGCCCGACTTGATGAAGTCCATCCCGCGATACTTGACGAGATAGGTCGGAAACCACGTGAGGAAGAACCACAGCGTCGAATTCAGCGCGAACTGGCCGACGTAGATGCCCCACAGCTTGCGCCGGCCGAGTACGACGCCGAGGTCGCGCCACGTCGACGGCGTGCGTTCGCTGCGCGCCGCGACGCGGTCCTCGAGATCGACGAGCCCGCCGCCGTCGCGGATCAGCGCGATTTCGGCCGCATTGACGCCGCGAAACGCGCGCGGCTCGCGATATACCGCATACCAGATCGCGGCCCACGCGATGCCGGCGAGGCCGGTCGCGACGAACACCATGTGCCAGCCGAGATGCGCCTGCAGCCACGCGAGCACCGGCGTGAGGAACGCGAGGCCGACGAATTGTCCCGACGTGTAGCCGCCGATCGCGCTCGCGCGCTCGCGGGTCGGGAACCACGTCGTCACCACGCGGTTGTTGATCGGATAGGCCGGCGCTTCCAGCGCGCCGACCGCAAGACGCAGCACGATGAGCCCGACGAACGAACCGGCGAAACCGAGCAGCAGCGTCGCGGCAGACCACAGCGCGAGCGCACCCGCATACAGCACGCGCGGCGACACTTTGTCGACGAGCCAGCCGCCCGGGATCTGCATCAGCGCATAGGTCCAGCCGAACGCGGAGAACACGAGGCCCGCGCGGACCGGATCGATGTTCAGTTCCTTGAACAGCTCGGGCGCGGCGATCGACAGGTTGCTGCGGTCGAGATAGTTGATCACGACGGTGACGAACAGCAGCGCGAGGATCAGCAGCCGCTTGCGGCTCGGCGGCGTGGCGGGGGCCGCTGCCACGGTCGCGCGGGCGGCGGATTCCGATGAGGGACCGGTGTGCGCGGACGGCCGCGCGTTCGGGGTGGCATGGGTGCGTGACGCGGATTGGGCCACGGTCGTCTCCTGTGTTCTATGCGCCGGCCGGCGCTCGCGAACGAGGCGGCCGAATCGAATGGCGTTGGGGCGAACGTTAGAACCGTGGTGCGGCGTGCGTCAACATTTGGGCAGGCATCCCCATTAATGGGACGCTCGACGCTCAATATGTGGGAACGGACGCCGACAGGCGTGTGTCGGCGTCGTCACGAAACGAGAGCGGCCGGGCGACCGTTCAGCCGCGCGTGCCGTCGTCGCGATAGCCGTTCTTGCCGACGAAGATTTCCTTCAACGCGGCGCGCAGCGTGACCGGATCGTACTGGCCGGGCGCGAGATGAATCACGTAACGCGTGTGGCCGTCGAGACGTGCGGCGATGCCCGGCTCGATCTCGACGTCGATCGTATCGTCCGTCAGCCGCACCGACAGATCCTTGACGCGCACGTTGAGCTGGTCGCGCACCATCACTTCGATCAGCGTGTCGTCCGGAAAGCGCGACAGCGCGAAGCAATAGTCCTGCTCCGCATCGTGACAGTAGATGTTGGCGAAGCTTTCGTCGTCGTCGAGGTCGGACGTGGCCGCGCCGACGGTAGCGTGAAGTTCCATGAACGAAGTTCCTGCCGAAGGGTTAGGGGTGAGTGTGAGCGTGCGTCGTCGTGTCGACCGCAGCCGCGCCGTCGGGCATCGCGTCGGCGTGCGCGTCGCGCGCCTTCAGCCACAGCCCGAATTCGCGCATGACGTCGACCACCGGCCGCAGCCGGTCGCCGTCCGCGGTGAGATCGTACTCGACGCGCACCGGCACTTCCGGATAGACGGTCCGCCGCACGAGCCCCGCGTCTTCCAGTGCGCGCAGGTCGAGCGTCAGCATGCGCTGCGAGATGCCCGGCATGTCGCGCCGCAGGTCGCTGAAGCGGCGCGGCCCGTCGAGCAGATACGACACCAGCAGCAGCCGCCAGCGGCCGCCGAGCAGGCGCATCGCTTCTTCAACGGAACATCCTGTCGCACTCGTTTTCATCGTGCCGAATCCTGGTCGGTAAATTTTTTGTGACTACGGCACAAACGACTGCCGTCTTCCCGGCGCTGCGCCGATGCGAGATATTAGCGCCCGCGTCGCGGCGAATCGATACATGGACCACCCACCAAGGAAACGCATGAAGCTCTATCACGCTCCCGGCAGCTGCTCGCAGGCGATCTGCATCGTGCTGCGCGAAGGCGGATTCGACGCCGAGATCGTCAAGGTTGACGCGCGCAAGCATGTCGTCGAAGACGGCCGCAACTACTACGACGTGACCGAACTCGGCTACGTGCCGCTGCTCGAACTCGACGACGGCACGATGCTGCGCGAAGGGCCGGTGATCGCCCAGTATCTCGCCGACCAGCGCCCGGAGGCTGCGCTTGCGCCCGCTTACGGCACGCTCGCGCGCTACCGGCTGATGGAATGGCTGAACTTTCTCGGCACCGAGATCCACAAGGGCTTCATCCCGCTGCTGTATGCGGTGCAGGCGGGGAAGTACGTCGAGCCCGCACGGCAGAAGCTCGACGGTCGCTTCGCGTGGATCGATCGCCAGCTCGACGGCAGGACGTTCGTTACCGGCGGCACGTTCACGGTCGCCGATGCGTACCTGTTCGCACTGACCGGCTGGGGCAAGGCCGACTGGATGCGTTCCGTGTACAACGCGGATATCGACCTGAGCCGGCATGCGCATCTGCGTGCGTGGTACGAGCGCGTGCGCGGGCGGCCGGCGGTGCAGGCCGTGCTGGCGGCGGACGATCTGCTGCGATGACGTGCGGCGGCCGTGGCGGGGGAGGCGCGTCGTTTCGCCGACGCGACGCAGCGTCATGCCGCGACGGGCCGCGCTATAATCGCCGCCATGAAACTGTTTCGGACCTTCATCCTGTTGCTGCTGTGCGCGGTGCTGCCCATCAGTGGGCTGGCAGCCAGCGGCCTGACCGGTGAATGTCCGATGCAGCACACGATGCCGATGGAGGCGGGCACGGGCACGATGAACATGGCCATGTCCGCCGACATGAGCGACTGCGATTCGATGCAGTCGTCATCCGCCGATCGCGCGAAGGCCAAAGCCAAGGGCATGGCCTGCAAGGTGACGGCCCAATGCCAGTTCGGCAGTCTCTACCACCCGACCGCCCGCTCCGGCATCAGCCGCCCCGCTGCATTCACCAGCACGATCGTCTTCCACTACACGCAGTCCATCCCGGTCCGCGACCCGAACGGGTTGTGGCGCCCTCCACGCATCAGCTGATCCCGATTTGACCGGTTCGCCGCGTACGCGGTGAGGTTCGTCCTGTGCGCAGGACGTGGAATCCCTTTGGGTTCCGATTTGGGGTTACACCATGTCATTCACTTTCCGCACGCTGGCCATGCCGCGTGCATGTCGGCGCACGCCCGTGCCATGGGCCGCGCTGCTGGTGGCGGGCGCCGTTCACGCGCAACAGGCGCCGCTGACGCTGGATGCGGCGCTGCAGTCCGCCACCGATCGTTCCGCGTCGATGCGGGCCGCACAGGCTTCCGTGCTCGCGCGTTCCGAAGCGGCCGTCAAGGCCGGCCAGTTGCCGGACCCGATGCTCAAGGCCGGTATCGACAACTTGCCGATCAACGGCGGGCAGCGCTTCACCGTCGGCCAGGACTTCATGACGATGCGCCGTATCGGCATCGAGCAGGAATGGGTGTCCGGCGACAAGCGGCGGCTGCGCACCGCGCTGGCCGACGAGCAGGTCGGCCGCGAGCGCGCGGGCTATCTCCTGCAACTGGCGGCCGTGCGCCGGCAGACAGCGACGGCGTGGCTGGATGCCGTTTATGCGAAGCAGGCGCTCGCGCTTCAGCAGGCGCTGCTCGGTCACATGAACCATGAACTCGACGCGACGCAGGCGTCGTATCGCGGCGCGAAGGCGAGCGCGGGCGACGTCGTGCAGGCCCGCGCGATGCTCGCACAGACGCAGGACCAGGTGCTCAAGGCGCAGCAGGCGTATCGCACCGCGCTCGTCGCGCTGGCCCGCTGGACGGCGGCGCCCGTGACGGACGTGGCGGGTACGCCGCCCGCGCCCGAATCGTTCGTCTCGTCGTTGCCGCCGGACGAGCTGCGCCTGTCGCAGCCGGCGCTCGTCGCCGCCGCGGACGATATCGCGGTGGCCGAAGCCGACGTCGCGGTCGCGAACAGCGAGCGCAGCCCCAACTGGACGTGGGAAATCGCGTACCAGCAGCGCGGCGGAGCGTATTCGAACATGGTGTCGGTCGGCGTCTCGATCCCGCTGCCGCTCAATCGCAAGAATCGCCAGAGCCGCGACGTCGCCGAAAAGGCGGCGCTCGCGACGAAGGCGCGCCTGATGTACGAGGACACGTTGTGCGAGGTTGAGGCCGACATCCGCACGCAATCCGACACGTTGGCGAGCGGCCGCGAACGTATCGCGCAGCTGGGTGCCGCGCTGTTGCCGGCCGCCGAGCAGCGCGTGCAGCTCGCGACGGCCGCGTACCGGGCCGGCACGGGGTCGCTCGCCGACACGTTCGCCGCGCGGCGTGCACAACTCGACGCGCAGTTGCAGGTGCTCGATCTCAGGCGCGAGGTCTCGCAGACCTGGGCGCAGCTCGAATATCAGGTCGTGCCGTCGGCGATGGCCGCCGCGCAGTGAAGGAGACGCTCATGACAACGCAATCACTGATGCGTGCGGCGCTGATCGCGTCCGCCGGCGCGGCGCTCGCCGGCGCCGGCTATTTCGCGGGCGTTCGCCATGCGACGGGCGGCGCGGCGACGGTCGCCATGCCCGCCGGCGCGCCGTCGGGCGTGCCGGCTCAGCAGGCCTCACGCAAGGTGCTGTACTGGCACGACCCGATGGTGCCGAACCAGCACTTCGACAAACCGGGCAAATCGCCGTTCATGGACATGCAGTTGCAGCCGGTCTATGCGGACGAAGGCGGTGCCGCCGCAGGCGTCCGGATCGATCCGGGCCTGCAGCAGAACCTCGGCATCCGCTATGCGACCGTGCGTCGGCGGCAGACGGCGGCCGGCTTCGACGCGGTAGGCACCACGCAGTTCGACGAAGCGCGCGCGGTGGTCGTGCAGTCGCGCGTGACGGGCTACATCGATCGTCTGTATGCGCGTGCGCCGATGCAGCGCATCGCGAAGGGCGCGCCGGTCGCATCGCTGTTCGTGCCCGACTGGCTCGCGCCGCAGGAGGAGTATCTCGCGCTGAAGCGCGGCGGGATGGACGGCAGCGTGCTCGATGCAGCGCGCGCACGGATGCGTGCGCTGTCGATCCCGGACGGGATGATCGCGGCCCTCGACCGCACCGGCCGCGCGCAGACGCACGTCGTGCTGAGCGCGCCGGAGGCCGGCGTCGTCAGCGAGCTGAACGTGCGCGACGGCGCGATGGTCGCGCCCGGTCAGACACTCGTGAAGATCGCCGGGCTGTCGACGCTGTGGCTGATCGTCGAGGTGCCGGAAGCGCTCGCCTTGAACGTGCAGCCGGGCATGTCGGTCGACGCGACGTTCGCCGGCGATCCGGCCCGGCATTTCGGCGGCCGCATCCGCGAGGTGCTGCCCGGCATCAGCACGGGCAGCCGTACGTTGCAGGCGCGCGTGGAGATCGACAACGCGTCGCTGAAGCTCACGCCCGGCATGCTGATGCGCGTGCGGGTCGCCGAGAACGAGACGGTGTCGCGCCTGCTGGTGCCGTCCGAGGCGGTGATCGCGACCGGCCGGCGCACGATCGTCATCGCGAAGCAGGGCGACGGCCGGCTGCAGCCAGTGTCGGTGACGGTCGGCAACGACGTCGGCGGCGACACGGAAGTGCTCGACGGGCTGAACGAAGGCGACACGGTCGTCGCGTCGGGGCAGTTCCTGATCGATTCGGAAGCCAGCCTGAAAAGCGTGCTGCCGCGGCTGGAGCGGGCGGCAGGCGCAAGCTCGGCCGCCTCGCCCGCGCCGGCAACCGCGCCGGTCTATGAAACCACCGGCAAGGTGGAGAAGATCACGGCCGACGACATCACGTTCTCGCATCAGCCGGTGCCGGCGCTTGGCTGGGGCGCGATGACGATGGCGTTCGGCAAGCCGTCTGCGCACGCGTTTCCGGACGTGAAGCCGGGCCAGACCGTGCGCTTCGCGTTTACGCAGGCCGACGACGGCTACCGGCTGACGAAGGTCGAGCCGCAGGGAGGCGAGCGATGATCGCGCGCATCATTCATTGGTCCGTCCATCACCGGTTTCTGGTGCTGCTGGCCACCGTGCTGCTCGCGGCATGGGGCGTGCATTCGCTGCGACAGACGCCGCTCGACGCATTACCCGACCTGTCGGACACGCAGGTGATCGTGAAGGCGTCGTATCCGGGCAAGGCGCCGCAGGTCGTCGAGGATCAGGTGACTTATCCGCTGACGACGACGCTGCTCGGCGTGCCGGGCGCGAAAACCGTGCGCGCATACTCGTCGTTCGGCGACGCGTTCGTCTACGTGCTGTTCGACGATCGCACCGATCCGTACTGGGCGCGTTCGCGCGTGCTCGAATACCTGAGCCAGGTGCAGAGCCGGCTGCCGGCCGGCGCGACCGTGTCGCTCGGGCCCGATGCGACCGGCGTCGGCTGGGTATACGAATACGCGCTCGTCGATCGCACCGGCCGTCACGATCCCGGCCAACTGCGCGCGCTCAACGACTGGTTCCTGAAGTTCGAGCTGAAGGCCGTGCCGGACGTATCGGAAGTGGCGAGCATCGGCGGCATGGTGCGCCAGTACCAGGTCGTGCTGGATCCGGACAAGCTGCGCGCGTACGGCATCACGCAGGCGGCGGTCGCGGAGGCGCTGGGCAAGGCCAACCAGGCGTCCGGCGGCTCGGTCGTCGAGCTGGCCGAGTCGGAGTACATGGTGCGGTCGTCCGGCTACCTGCGCACGCTCGACGATTTCCGTCACGTCGTGCTGCGCACCGACGACACCGGCACGCCGGTCCTGCTCGGCGACGTCGCGCGCATCCAGGTCGGCCCGGCGATGCGGCGCGGCATCGCGGAGTTGAACGGGCAGGGCGAGGTGACGGGCGGCGTCGTCGTGATGCGCTCGGGCAAGAACGCGCTGACGACGATCGACGCGGTGAAGGCGAAGCTCGCCGACCTGAAGCGTTCGCTGCCGGCCGGCGTCGAGATCGTCACGACCTACGACCGTTCGCAACTGATCGCGCGCGCGGTCGACAGCCTGACGGACAAGCTGATCGAGGAGTTCGTGATCGTCGGCATCGTCTGCGCGGTGTTTCTGTTCCATCTGCGCAGCGCGCTGGTCGCGATCCTGTCGCTGCCGCTCGGCGTGCTGGCCGCGTTCATCGTGATGCGCCACCAGGGCGTGAACGCGAACCTGATGTCGCTCGGCGGGATTGCGATCGCGATCGGCGCGATGATCGACGCCGCTATCGTGATGATCGAGAACGCGCACAAGCATCTGGAAGCGCACGACCGCGCGCATCCCGGCGAGCCGATCGCGACCGCGCGGCGCTGGGAACTCGTGGCGGCGTCTGCTGCGGAAGTGGGTCCCGCGCTGTTCTTTTCGTTGCTGATCATCACGCTGTCGTTCGTGCCGGTGTTTTCGCTGGAAGGGCAGGAGGGCAAGCTGTTCGCGCCGCTCGCGTTCACGAAGACCTACACGATTGCCGCCGCCGCTGGGCTATCGGTGACGCTGGTGCCCGTGCTGATGGGCTATCTCGTGCGCGGCCGCATTCCGCACGAGCACGCGAACCCGATCAACCGCGTGCTGATCCGCCTGTATCGGCCGTGGCTCGAAGCGACGCTGCGGCGCCCGTGGGCCGCGATCGGTATCGCGGTCGTCGCGCTTGTGCTGACTGCCGTGCCGTTGTCGCGGCTCGGCGGCGAATTCATGCCGCCGCTCGACGAAGGCGATTTGCTGTACATGCCGACCGCGCTGCCGGGTATCTCGGCGGACAAGGCGAGCGAATTGCTGCAGCAGACCGACCGGCTGATCAAGACCGTGCCCGAGGTCGACACGGTGTTCGGCAAGTCGGGCCGCGCCGATACGGCAACCGATCCGGCGCCCCTCGAAATGTTCGAGACGACGATCCGGTTCAAGCCGCGCAGCGCATGGCGGCCCGGCATGACGCCGCAGAAACTCGTCGACGAACTCGACCGAACGGTGAAGGTGCCGGGCCTGTCGAACGTATGGGTGCCGCCGATCCGCAACCGGCTCGACATGCTGTCCACCGGGATCAAGACGCCGGTCGGCGTGAAGATCTCGGGGCCGGACCTGGCGGGGATCGACACGATCGCGACGCAGGTCGAGGCCGCCGTGAAGCACGTGCGGGGCGTGACTTCCGCGCTCGCGGAGCGGCTGAACGGCGGCCGCTACATCGACGTCGACATCGACCGGCTTGCCGCCGCGCGTTACGGGTTGTCGGTTGCCGATATCCAGTCGGTCGTGTCGTCGGCGATCGGCGGCGAGGAGGTGGGCGAAGTGGTCGCGGGGCGCGAGCGCTTTCCGATCAACATTCGCTATCCGCGCGAGATCCGTGATTCGCTCGAGAATCTGCGGCAACTGCCGATCGTGACCGCGCGCGGCGCGCAGATCCGCCTCGGCGACGTCGCGCATGTCGCGATCGCCGATGGGCCGCCGATGATCCGCAGCGAGAACGCGCGGCTGTCCGGCTACGTGTACGTCGATCTTCGCGGCACGGACCTGGGCACGGCCGTCCGTGCGATGCAGCAGGCCGTCGCGCATCGGGTCGCGTTGCCGCCCGGCTATTCGATCGCATGGTCGGGGCAGTTCGAGTATCTCGAACGCGCGGCGGCGACGCTGCGCACCGTCGTGCCCGTCACGCTCGTCGTGATCTTCGTGCTGCTGTTCGTCACGTTCGATTCGGCAGCCGATGCGTTGCTGCTGATGTCGACGGTGCCGTTCGCGCTGGTCGGCGGGTTCTGGCTGGTGTGGGCGCTCGGCCATGCGGTGTCCGTCGCGACGTCGGTCGGCTTCATCGCGCTGGCGGGCGTGGCCGCCGAATTCGGCGTCGTGATGCTGCTGTACCTGAAGGGCGCGCTGCAACGCCGGCTCGATGCCGGCGAACCGCTGACCGATGCGTTGCTGCTCGACGCGATTCGCGAAGGCGCGGTGCTGCGTGTACGCCCGAAGGCCATGACGGTCGCCGTCGTGCTCGCCGGGCTCGTGCCGATCATGATCGGTCACGGCGCCGGTTCCGAAGTCATGCAGCGCATCGCCGCGCCGATGGTAGGCGGCATGGTCACGGCGCCACTGCTGTCGATGTTCGTCATTCCCGCCGCGTGGCTTCTGCTTCAGCGCCGTCGTGCGCGAAGCGCGAGTCGCACGCGGCATTCCGATGCAGTTCCTTCCGGCACGAACGTGCCATCCATTCCCACCGGAGAATCACGATGAAGATGAATCAATTGATCGCCACCGCTGCCACCGTTCTCGCGTGCGGCGCTTTCGCCGTCCCGGCCGTTGCCGCCGGCGACATGTCGGGCATGGACATGTCCGCCATGAAGATGTCGTCGGACGGCGCGACGGAATCGAACGCCGCGCTGACGGACGCCGAAGTGAAGAAGGTCGATGCCGCGAGCGGCCGGATCACGCTGAAGCACGGCGCGCTGGAGAACGTCGGGATGCCGCCGATGACGATGGCGTTCAAGGCAAAGGATGCGGCGATGCTCGCGCACGCACATGCGGGCGACAAGGTAAAGGTGCGGATCGAGAAGGTCGATGGCACGCTGACGATCGTCAGGCTCGTCAAGGAATCCTGATCGTCCGGATGCGGGTGTCGCTGCCGCCCGCATCCGCCGCCGCGAAGCGCGCCGCGCCAACGTGTTCGCCGGCCGGCGCGCCCGATCTGCGGTCAGCGCGCCAGCGTCAACGCCAGATACCCCGCATAACCCGCGCCGTTCGCGAGCAACGCCCAGGTCGCGAGCCCGCGCGTATGCGCGTTGACGCGCAGCCAGGCCGCCGCCGCGAGCGTGATGATCACGCCGGTCAGCACTTCGGGGCGCGGCTCCCACGGCGTCAGCATGATGCCGATCGCCGGCAGCAGCGTGCCCTGGAACACCATCGCGCCGGTGATGTTGCCGAACGCGAGCGTGTCCTTCCCGCGGCGGATCCACAGCACGCTGTTGACCTTCTCGGGCAGTTCCGTCGCGATCGGCACGACGATCAGCGACAGCAGCAGCGCCGATACGCCGAGCGCGTGCGATACGCCTTCCACGCCGTGAATGAAGCCCTTCGCCCCGCCGACCAGCAGCGCGACGCCGATCAGCAGTTGCAGCAGGATCGTCGCGAGATTGGTTGGCAGGCCGACGCGCGACAGGAACATCGCGTGCGGCGCCTCGGTGCCGTGCCCGGCATCGACGAGGCCGGTCGACGCGCGCAACGTCAGCGCGACGTACATCACGTAGAGGCCGACCAGCATCGCGGCGAGCAGCGCGCGCACGGCCCAGTTGTGATGCGGAACGAACATCGCGACGGTCGCCAGCGAGAACGCGGCGAGGAAGGTGTTCATGTCGCGCACGAAGCCCGTGCGTTCGGGGGCGATCGTGCCGCGCAGCCCGCGCGAGCGGATCACGGCGAGCGTCATCAGGAACGTGGTGAGCGTCGCCAGCATCAGCGGCGCGCCGAGAATCGCGCCGACGCCGATCTCCTCGTTCACGGTCGGGTTCGACGTGCCGCCGGCCAGCGCGAGCAGCGGCACCAACGTTTCGGGCAGCGCGGTGCCGACGGCCGCAAACAGCGAGCCGGTCACGCCTTCGGAAATCTTCAGGCGTTCGCCGAGATGTTCGAGCGCATTGGTGAAGACCTCGGCCGCGACAAGGATGACGACCAGCATGAACGCGAGTTCGACAAACATGAAGGTCATGCGGCACCTCCGCAGGCAGCGGTGGCGTGAGGAAAGCGAGCGGGGAGGAACATGGGGACTCCGTGGTCGGACGCTGACGAACCATGGCACATCCGCCGCCGTCCGACCAGGAACGACGCGATGTGCCGATGGTCTCGCCAAGCCGATCGGCCGAACGCGCCACGGCCGTAGGCCGAGTGTGTTGACGCGTTCGCTTTCCGGGGACGGAAAGCAGGCTACTCCCCAAAGACGGAAAGCAGTCTAGCCGAGCGGTTTTCTTTCGACAAGCCTTCGTCTCGAAAAAGAATACCCCTCCATGCTACAGGGGCAGCCTTCAGGATATATACTCCCCTACCCTATACAGGAGCCATCGATGAGTCATACCGTTCGCGAAAAACAGAAGTTGCTGAACCGCGTGCGCCGTATCAAGGGACAGGTCGAAGCGATCGAACGGGCGCTGGAAGACGAGCGCGGCTGCAACGACGTGCTGCAACTGATCACGAGCTGCCGCGGCGCGATGAACGGCCTGCTGGCCGTCGTGCTGGAAGACCACATCCGGTCGCATCTCGTCGATGCGGACACGCCCGACGCACACGAAGGCAGCGCGACCGAGCAGCTCATCGATGTCGTGCACAGCTATTTCAAGTAAGCGGATCGGAACATGAACGAATTCAAGCGCCCGGCGACCGGCGGCGTGCACAGTCACGCGTTTCTGGGCACCGCCCATGCGCAGAACGAGCGGAAGACGTGGATGGTCATCGGCCTGTGCTCGGCGATGATGATCGCCGAGATCGTCGGCGGCTCGCTGTTCGGTTCGCTCGCGCTGGTCGCCGACGGGCTGCACATGTCGACGCACGCGGGCGCGATGCTGATCGCGGCGCTGGCCTATACCTATGCGCGCCGGTACGCAGACGATCCGCGCTTCGTGTTCGGCACCGGCAAGCTCGGCGACCTGGCCGGCTTCACGAGCGCGATCGTGCTGGCGATGATCGCGTTGCTGATCGGCTACGAGGCGATCGCGCGGCTGCTGGCGCCGGTGCCGATTCGCTTCGACGAAGCGATTCCGATCGCCGTGCTGGGGCTCGCCGTGAACCTCGCCAGCGTGTGGCTGCTGAGCGGCGATCACCATCACGGGCATCGTCATGGTCACGATCATCCGCATCACCACGACGACGACCACGACCACGACCACGACGACGCGCACCACGCGCATCATGGTCACGCATCGCACCCGGCCGCGCATCGCGACCACAACATCCGGTCGGCCTACGTTCACGTGATTGCCGACGCGGCTGTGTCGGTGCTGGCGATCGTCGGCCTGCTGCTCGCGCGCGCGTTCGGATGGGTCTGGATGGACCCGCTCGCGGGCATCGTCGGCGCGCTGGTGATCGCCAACTGGGCGTACGGGCTGATACGCGATACGGGCGGTGTGCTGCTCGACGTCAACGTCGATCGCAAGCTGACGGACAACGTCCGCCGCGCGATCGAGGCGCTCGGCGACCAGGTCAACGATCTCCACGTGTGGCGCGTGGGCCCCGGGCACATGAGCGCGATCGTGTCGGTCGAATCGGGCGACGCCGCACGCGATGCGCGTTTCTACCATGCGTTGGTCGCGCGCTTCGACGGCATGTCGCACGTGACCGTCGAAGTGACGACGCCTGCGAAGGCGGCCTGATCGTGGCCGTGAAATCGCCGTGTATCGACCTGTGCGCATTCGACGGCCGCACGGGCTTTTGTGTCGGCTGCCTGCGCACGCGCGACGAGGCGCGCGACTGGAAGAAGCTGACCGACCATCGCCGCCATCAGATACTGAACGACCGTCCGCGCCGGCAGGCGAAACTCCGGCGCGACGACGCGCAATAGCAAGGGCGCACGCGCTGCCGAAGCCGGCGATCGGTGTCGCCGGCCTGCGGTAGTATCGCTGGCATCCAGTATCGGGATTTCCGACCCGGGAGCGACCCATGCAGACCGACTCGTCGACCGGCATTCTTCGCCAGATTCCGCGCAGCGTGTGGGTGCTCGGCTGTGTCAGCCTGCTGATGGACGTGTCGTCCGAAATCATCCACAGCCTGTTGCCGATGTTCCTGATGACGGGGCTTGGCGCGAGCGCGACGGCGATCGGCCTGATCGAGGGGATCGCCGAGGCGACGTCGCCGGTCGTCAAGGTGTTCTCCGGCACGCTGAGCGACTACCTGCGCAATCGCAAATGGCTCGCGGTGACCGGCTACGCGCTCGGCGCGCTCAGCAAGCCGCTGTTCGCGATCGCGCCGACGATCGGCGTCGTCGTGACCGCGCGGATCGTCGACCGCGTCGGCAAGGGGATTCGCGGCGCGCCGCGCGATGCGCTCGTCGCCGACGTCACGCCCGTTCATCTGCGCGGCGCCGCGTACGGGTTGCGCCAGTCGCTCGACACGGTGGGCGCGTTCCTCGGGCCGCTGCTGGCCGTCGTCATCATGCTGGCGTGGCGCGACGATTTCCGCCTCGCGTTCTGGCTGGCCGTGATTCCCGGCGTGCTGGCCGTGGCGCTGCTCGCGTTCGGCATCGACGAGCCGGCGCATGCGCCGGGCGCGCGGCGCGTGAACCCGATCCGCCGCGAGGTCGTCGCTCGACTCGGCGCCCGCTACTGGTGGGTGGCGGCCGTCGGCGGCGTGTTCGCGCTGGCGCGTTTCAGCGAGGCGTTTCTGGTGCTGCGCGCGATGGGCAGCGGCGTGCCCGTCGCACTCGTGCCGCTCGTGATGGTCGCGATGAACGTCGTCTATGCGTTGTCCGCTTACCCGTTCGGCAAGCTCGCCGATACGACGAGCCACACGAAGCTGATGGTGGTCGGGCTCGTCCTGCTGATCGCCGCCGATATCGTGCTGGCGCACGGCGCGTACTGGCCGGCCGTGCTCGTCGGCGTCGCGCTATGGGGGCTCCATATGGGGATGACGCAAGGGCTGCTCGCGACGATGGTCGCGCATGCCGCGCCGGCCGAATTGAGAGGGACGGCGTTCGGCGTATTCAACCTGATCGGCGGCATCGTGACGCTCGTATCGAGCGTCGTCGCGGGCTTCCTGTGGGACCGGGTCGGCGCCGCTGCCACGTTCTACGCGGGCGCCGCGTTCAGCACGGCGACCATCGTGCTGCTCGTGTGTGTCCGCACGTCGTTTGGCGCAGGACAGGATCGTTAGCGTCGAACGTGGAGAGGCGCGGGGCTAACCGTCCGTGCCGCGCGGGAAGTGGAGCGCGAACGTCGTGTGCCCGTCGCGGCTCGCGACCTCCACCTTGCCGCGATGCAGCTCCATGATCGATTTCACGATCGCGAGCCCGAGCCCCGCGTTGCGCGCCGCGCCGTGCCGCGACGAATCGATCCGGTAGAAGCGCTCGAAGATCCGCTCGACCTGTTCGGGCGGAATCGCGGCGCCGCGATTCGTGACTTCGACGACCGCGTAACCGCCTCGTACGGACACGGCCAGCTCGAGCGTCGACGCAGCTTCCGCGTGTTCGAGCGCATTCGACGCGAGGTTGCTCACCGCGCGCCGGAACAGCGTGGCGTCCGCGACGACCGGCGCTTCGCCATGCACGTCGATGCGCACGCCGGCCTCGTCGGCCAACGCCTGGAAGTACGACGCGAGCCGGCGCAGTTCGCTGCCCGCGTCGAGTTCGGCGGTCTTCAGGTGCTGTTGCGCATTGTCGGTACGGGCGAGAAACAGCATGTTCTCGATCATCCGCTGAAGCCGTTCGCACTCCTCGATGTTCGATTCGATCAGCGCTTCGTATTCGTCGGCGGTGCGGGCGCGCGATAGCGTGATCTGCGACGAGCTGATCACGTTCGCGAGCGGCGTGCGCATGTCGTGCGCGAGATCGGACGAGAATTGCGACAGCCGCACGAACGCGCGTTCGAGGCGGTCGAGCATCCGGTTCACCGACGTGGCGAGCTCGCGCAATTCGACCGGGCCGCCGCGCGCGTCGAGGCGTGCGTTCAGGTTGTGCGCCTCGATGCGCGACGTCTGCCGGCCGAGGCTTTCGACCGGGCGCAGGCCGCGCGACGCGACCGCGTAGCCGAGCGCGCCGACCAGCAGCGCGCCGACGGCCGCCGCGAGCCAGATGTCGACGCGATAGCTTTCGAGTAGCGACTGGCGATCGGTTGCGGTGCGCGCGAGCGCGACCTGGATCGCTTCGCCGGACGGCAGCTTTTCGCGTGCATGCACGCAGCGCGACGTGCCGATGCCGGGCGGCGCGCACGTGAACGGGCTACCGGCGCTGCCAGCCGGATGCGGCGCTGCGATCACCGACGCGAGCGTATTGCCGGCTTCGTCGGAATGCTCGACGAGCGGACGACGTTGCGCGTCGTAGATGCCGAGATAGACGCCCGGATGCGACAGCAACACGTCATGGAAAACGGCCGGATCGGCGCGCAGCGCGGCGGTCGAGCCGCTGGCGCGTGCGAGTTGCAGGAACTGGTTGAGCTTGGCGGCGATCTCGATGTCGTCGCGCCGCGTCAGTTCGGCGGACAGCGAACGATAGAGATACGCGCCGGTCAGCGCGAACACGAGCGCCGCGACGGCGGCGAACGCGAGCGTCAGGCGCCGCAGCAGCGAATACGGCGCGGGGCGCGCGGTCACGAACGATCCTCGAGCACGTAGCCCATGCCGCGAATCGTGTGGATCAGTTTCTTCTCGTACGCGTTGTCGATCTTCGCGCGCAGGCGCTTGATTGCCGCATCGACGACGTTCGTGTCGCTGTCGAAATTCATGTCCCAGATCTGCGACGTGATGAAGGTGCGCGTCAGCACCTCGCCTTCGCGTTCCGCGAGCAGTTGCAGTAGCGCGAATTCCTGCGCGGTCAGGTCGATGCGGGTGTCGGCGCGCCGCACGCGACGCTTGAGCAGGTCGATCTCGAGATTGGCGACGTGCAGGACGTCGCGCACGTTGCGCGGCGCGCGCCGCAGCAGCGAACGGATGCGCGCCAGGAACTCGGCATACGCGAACGGCTTGAGCAGGTAATCGTCGGCGCCGAGTTCGAGCCCGGCGACCTTGTCCTCGATCGCCTCGCGGGCCGTGAGCAGCAGCACGGGTGTCTGCTTCTGCGCGCGCAGCCGCCTGAGCACCTCGAAGCCGTCCAGCTCCGGCAGCATCACGTCGAGCACGACGAGGTCGAAATCCTCGTGCAAGGCGAGAAACAGCCCGTCCTTGCCGTTTTCCGCGACGTCGACCGTGTAGCTCGCCTCCGTCAACCCCTTCCGGAGGTACGACGCCATCTTGGGTTCGTCTTCGACTATCAGTATCCGCATGGTCAGGCAGGCTGTCCGTGATTCGAGCCGGTCAGTGTAAAGCCAGAGCGTACGGCGTCGCGCGTGCGCGAAGGATGACGGGCGGATGACGGAATTGTCATGAAAAGCCGGTCATGTTTCGGCCATGCCGTCGTCACCGCGGCGGCGATAAGCTGCGGTCGTCTTGTCCCCGGCGCGCGCCGTCACGGCGCCGCGACGGCCCGAACGATCGCTGTCTGCCCGATTTCGTCTCCATGTCGTACTGGCGCACCTTCCTCGTCGTCGTATTGCTCGCGCTGAGCCTGCCGATCCAGTCGTTCGCGGTCGTTTCGATGCCGTGCTCGGGAGCTGCCATGCGGCATGCGGACAACGCGTCGCACGCGATGCCGGCCGCGCAGAACGTTCATCACGATCACGGCGACCATGCACGAGGTGCGTCGTCGTGTGCCGCGTGCGTGTCCTGCTGCATCGGCACGGACATGTCGGGGGCGCTCGCGGTGCCTGCCGCGACGAGCGTCGGCGTCACGATCGTCGCGCCACCGCCTTCGGCCGGAGGCGTGTCGTTCCTGACCGGCGGCATCGACCGGCCGCCGCGCCGGATGCCCGCCTAGTCCCTGCCCGCGGCCGACGCGCCGCGATCCGCCATGTGCGCCGGGCGCCGTATCGGGCGCGCCGGACGACTTACGACGAGACATGTTCATGCGATTGATCATTGCGGCGCTATGGGGCGCGGCGGCCCTCGTGCCGACGCTCGCGCCCGCGCAAACCCCGTTGCCCGATCCGGCGGACGCCGCCGCGTCGGTGCCGGACGTCACCGTGACCTCCGCGTTCGACGGCTACCGTCCGTATCGGGACGACGCAGGCCCGGGCTGGCAGCAACTGAACCGGGACGTGATGGAGCGGCCCGCGAAAGCACGCACGACCGGCGACGCGGCCGGCCACGGCGCCGCCCATTCGACGCACGGAGGGGCCGCGCGATGACGACGTTCGCGATATCGCCGAGGATCGGCGTGGCCGCAGCCACGCTGGCGTTCCTCGCGGGCTGCACGACGTTTTCGAAGGACGGCGGGTTCGGCGCCGTGTCGTCCGTCGCATCGGAACGCATCGGCAAGGACGCGGTGGTGGTCAGGACCGACGCCGACCGCGAAGCCGTCGACCGGCGGACGAAGGAACTGCTCGGCAAGCCGCTGTCGATCGACGACGCGGTGCAGGTCGCGCTGCTGAACAACCAAGGCTTGCAGGCGTCGTACGCGGAGCTTGGGCTGTCGGAGGCCGACCTCGTGCAGGCGGGCCGGCTGCCGAACCCGCGCTTCGCATTCAGCCGCACGCGTGCCGGCGACGGCGAGCTCACGCTCGGCCGCACGTTCTCGGCGAACGTGTTCGCGCTGCTGACGATGCCGCTTGCAACGAAGATCGAGCGCCGCCGTTTCGAGCAGACCAAGCTGGAAACGGCCGATGCGATGCTGAAGGTCGCGGCCGATGCGCGCCGCGCGTATGTCGAGGCCGTCGCCGCGGAGCAGGCCGCGAACTATGCGCAGCAGGTGCGCGACGCCGCGAGCGCGGCCGCCGAACTGGCGTTGCGCATGCGGCAGGCCGGCAACTTCAGCCGGCTCGACTACGCCCGCGAACAGGCATTTCATGCCGATGCGGTCGCGCAGCACGCGAAGGCGCGCCAGCAGGCCGTCGCCGCACGCGAGAAGCTCACGCGTGCGATGGGGCTGTGGGGCGAGCGCGCGCGGTACGCGCTGCCCGAGCGCTTGCCGGATGTGCCGAAGGCGCGCCCGGACCTGCGAGATCTCGAACGTTTCGCGATGGGCAACCGCCTCGACATCCAGGCGGCGAAGCTGCAGACGCAGGGTGTCGCGTCGTCGCTCGGCCTGAGCAAGGCCACGCGCTTCGTCAACGCGGTCGAGCTCGGCTACGTGAACGACTACGAAACCGGCAAGGGCCACGAGCACGGCTACGAGATCGGCGTCGAGATTCCGCTGTTCGACTGGGGCGGCGCCAAGGTCGCGCGCGCCGAGGCCATCTACATGCAGTCGGCGAACCGGCTCGCGAAAACGGCCATCGATGCGCGCTCCGAAGTACGCGAATCGTACGCGGCGTACGTGACGAGCTACGACGTCGCGACGCACTATCGCGACGAGGTCGTGCCGCTACGCAAGACGATCTCCGACGAACTGCTGCTGCGCTACAACGGGATGCTCGCGAGCGTATTCGAGCTGCTGACCGATGCGCGCGAACAGGTCGGCGCGGTCAACGGCTACATCGACGCGCTGAAGGACTACTGGCTCGCCGAAACCGATCTGCAGATGGCCGTCGGCGGCCGGTTGCCGTCGCCGGACGCGACGCATTCCGCCCATTCGGCATCCGAATCCACCCCAACCGCCGACGCTGCGCCGCAGCCGGCATCCACGCCCGCGGCGCCGTCGGCGCCCGCGACGCAACCGCATCCGGAAGGTCATTGACATGGTGTCCCGTCGACAATTTCTCAGCGGCTCGGGCGCCGCGCTGCTCGGTGCGGCGATGGTCGCCAAGGGCGGCGCCGCATCGCTGCCCGAAGCGCCGACGATGGCGAATACCGGCACGCAGCCGCCGCTCGTGCCGCCCAACGGCCGCCCGTATACGCCCGTCGCGACGCTGAACGGCTGGTCGCTGCCGTGGCGGATGAAGAACGGCTGGAAGGAATTCCACCTGACGGCCGAGCCCGTCGTGCGCGAGATGGCGCCCGGCATGAACGCGAACCTGTGGGGCTACAACGGTCAGTCGCCGGGCCCGACGATCGAGGCCGTCGAAGGCGACAAGGTCCGCATCTTCGTGACCAACCGGCTGCCCGAGCACACGACGATCCACTGGCACGGGCTGCGGCTGCCGAACGGGATGGACGGCGTCGGCGGCCTGACGCAGCCGCATATCCCGCCCGGCAAGACCTTCGTCTACGAGTTCCAGCTCGAAGCGCACGGCACGTTCATGTATCACCCGCACGCCGACGAGATGGTGCAGATGGCGATGGGGATGATGGGCATGTTCGTCGTGCATCCGAAGGACCGCGGCACGATGCCGGTCGATCGCGATTTCGTGTTCCTGCTCGCCGCGTACGACATCGATCCCGGCAGCTACACGCCGCGCGTGAACGAGATGACCGACTTCAACATGTGGACCTTCAACTCGCGCGTGTTCCCGGGCATCGATCCGCTGCCGGTGCGCGCCGGCGACCGCGTGCGGATTCGTTTCGGCAACCTGACGATGACGAATCACCCGATCCACCTGCACGGCTACAGCTTCGAGGTCGCGGGCACCGACGGCGGCTGGATTCCGCCGGCCGCGCGCTGGCCGGAAGTGACGGCCGATGTCGCGGTGGGCCAGATGCGCGCGATCGAGTTCACCGCCGATCGCCCGGGCGACTGGGCGTTCCATTGCCACAAGTCGCACCACACGATGAATGCGATGGGCCATCAGGTGCCGAACCTGATCGGCGTACCGCAGAAGGACCTCGCGAAGCGGATCGGCAAGCTCGTGCCCGACTACATGGCGATGGGCAGCACGGGCGGCGCGATGGGCGGCATGGAGATGCCGCTGCCCGACAACACGCTGCCGATGATGACCGGCACGGGCCCGTTCGGGCCGCTGGAAATGGGTGGCATGTTCACGGTGCTCAAGGTGCGGCAAGGGCTCGGCCGCAACGACTATCGCGATCCGGGCTGGTTCCGGCATCCGAAGGGCACCGTCGCATACGAATACACCGGCGAAATGCCGGACGGTTGAAGCAGCACGCGGCGGCCGCGCCGATGCGGCCGCCGGTTTCCATTCACTTACACGGGAGTCGACACGATGAAGAAGGGACTGGTTTTGATGGCGACGGGGTGCGCGCTGGCGTTCTCCGCTGCGTCGTACGCCGCCGGCGACATGGCCGGCATGGACATGAGCGATGGCGCGAAGCAGGGCGCCGCGGCGGCGTCGCGCATGTCGCACGGCGAGATCCGCAAGGTCGACACGGCGGCCGGCAAGCTGACGATCAAGCACGGCCCGCTGGAGAACCTCGGGATGGACGCGATGACGATGGTATTCAAGGTGAAGGACCCGGCGATGCTGTCGCAAGTGAAGGCGGGCGATACGATCGACTTCGTCGCCGAGGACGTGGACGGCGCGCTGACCGTCGTCGAACTGAAGAAGCCGTGACGCGGAGCGCGAACATGACCAGCACGATTTCCGGACGGCTCGCCGCGTTCGCCGCGGCTGGCGCCCTCTTCGCGATGACACCGGTCGCGGCCTCGGCCCACGGCAAGCTCGAAGGCGCGGCACCCGCGGCCGGCAGCACGGTCGACGTGTCGCCCGACACGGTGCGGCTGACGTTCAACGAAGACCTCGAACCGGCGTTCAGCTCGGTGAAGGTGTCGGATGCGAGCGGCAACGCCGTCACGCAGGACAAGGCGAAGGTCGACGCGTCGAATCCGCGCGTGATGGCCGTCGCGATACCGAAGCTCGCGGCCGGCGCGTACACGGTGCAGTGGACGGCGATGACGGCCGATGCGCATCGCACGAAGGGCGCCTATACGTTCCGGGTGAAGGAATGAACGACGGCATCCTCGGCCTGTTGCGGCTCGTGGCGGTGGCGATCCAGAACGCCGGGTTCGCGGTGGTCGTCGGTGCGCTGCTCGGTCGCCACTGGCTCGCGCGCGGCGCGTCCGCATGGCAGCACGACGTCGGCCGGCGGCTTGTCGCGACGCTGCGCATCGCATCCGTCGTATCGCTGCTCGCGAGCGTCACCGCGTTCTGGGCGCACTGCGCGCTGATGAGCGAAGTGTCGCTGCTCGACGCGGGGCCGGCAGTGTGTTCGATGCTTGCGCGCACCGGGTTCGGTCATGCGTGGCTGGCCGGCACGGTGTTGATGCTCGTCGTCGTGCTGCTGTCGTTCGTCGGGCGCGCGAACGACACGCGGTTTCCGTTCGCGATGGCGGCCGCGCTTGCCGCTGTCGCGCTGGCGCGCAGCAACGGCGGCCATCCGGTGGACGCCGGGCTGTTCAGCGTGCCGGTGTGGGTCGACTGGCTGCATCTGCTGGCGATCAGCGCGTGGGTCGGGCTCGTGCTCGTGACGGCGTTCGGCCTGATGCCGCGGCTCGCCCGCATGCCGACGAGCGAGCGCATGACGGGCGCGGCGTTCGTGCAGTCGCTGTCCGATGCGTCGACCTGCGCGTTGATCGTGCTGTTCGCGACCGGCGCGTACAACGGCTGGCGCGGCGTCGAGACGCCCGCCAACCTGCTCACGTCGACGTACGGGCAGATCCTGCTGCTGAAGCTCGCGCTCGTGCTGCTTGCCGCGATGCTCGGCGGGCACAACCGCTTCTTCGGGATGCCGAAGCTGCTGGACGCGTTGAAGGACCCGGCCGCCGCGATGCCGGCACGCGCGTCGAAGCAGTTCGGCGCGGTGTTGCGGATCGAGGCGGTCGTGCTCGGCGGCGTGCTGATGGCGGCGGCCGTGCTCGTGTCGAGCGCACTGCCGGGGACGGTCTAGCGCGGCGGGTTTTCGTCGGAAGATCGGCTGCATTGTCGACACATGACCGGAAGACGCAGGGCGATCGCGGCGCGATGATGCCAATTACATCGGCCTGTCTGCCGATTACCGGAAACTGTCATTGAGCGCCGCTAAGCTTTCGTCACCCTCACAACCGGGATTCCCTCCATGCGCTCGACAATCCGCCTGTTTGCCCCGCTATTGCTGCTCCCGACGCTCGCCGCGCCGGTATTCGCCGCGCCCGCCGCGCCCGTCAGCTCGAACTGCGGCGGCAGCACGACGCCGATCGCCGACATCCAGGGGCCGGGCGCACCGTCGCCGCTCGCCGGCCAGAACGCGTCGATCGAAGCCGTCGTCACCGCCGATTTCGGCGGTACGGACGGCTTCGGCGGCTTCTTCGTCCAGCAGGCCGACGCGCAGCGCCGCAACCAGCCGGGCGTGTCCGAAGGCCTGTTCGTCTATGCGCCGAAAGCGCGCGCGAAGGCCGGCGATCTCGTGCACGTGACGGGCAAGATCGAGGAGAAATACGGGCAGACGCAGCTCACGCTGTCGGGCCCGATCGCGGTGTGCGCGAACGGCCAGACGGTCACGCCCGCGACGCTCACGCTGCCGGTCGACAGCCCGAACGCGTTCGCCGCGTACGAAGGGATGCGCGTGCGCCTGCCGCAGACGCTGAGCGTCACCGACAACTACGAACTCGGCCGTTACGGCAGCGTGATGCTCAGCAACGGCCGCCTGCGCACGCCGACGAGCGTCGTGCCGCCCGCACAGGCGCAGGCGCAGATCGACGCGAACGCGCGCAACCGCCTGATCCTCGACGACGGCTCGAACAAGCAGAATCCCGCGACCGTGCCGTACCCGGCGCCGGGCCTGTCGGCCTCGAACACGCTGCGCGGGGGCTACACCGTGCGCGACGTCGAAGGCGTGCTCGAAGTGCGTTACGGCGCATGGCGCGTGCAGCCGCTGCCCGGTGCAGCAGTGCCGGCGTTCGAAGCACGTACGAACCCGCGCACGACCGCGCCGGCGCGCGATCCGAAATCGAACCTGCGCGTCGCGTCGTTCAACGTGCTGAACTACTTCAACGGCAACGGTCTCGGCGGCGGCTTCGACGATCCGAACAATCGCGGCGCGAAGACCTTCCAGGAATTCCAGCGCCAGGAAGCGAAGATCGTCAGCGCGCTGAAGGCGATCGACGCCGACGTGATCGGCCTGATGGAAATCCAGAACAACGGTTACGGCGAACTGAGCGCGGTGCGCCAGCTCGCGGCGAAGCTCGGCGACCACTGGCGCGTCGTCGATCCGGGTACGTCGCGGCTCGGCGGCGACGCGATCGCGGTCGCGATGATCTACGACAGCCGCAAAGTCGAACCGGTCGGCCGCGCGGCGACGCTCGCGATCGATGACAAGAACCGTCAGCCGCTCGCGCAGTCGTTCCGGCTGATCGGCGGCAACAAGCAGGCGCTGACGGTGGCCGTGAACCACCTGAAGTCGAAGAACTGCCCGGACGCCGCGAACGACGATCTCGACCAGGGCGATGGCCAGGGCTGCTGGAACCCGACGCGCACGCGCGCGGCGGCGAAAGTCGCCGACTGGCTGGCCGGCAACCCGACGGGCGTCAAGAGCCAGGGCGTGCTGCTGATCGGCGACTTCAACAGCTACACGTACGAAGACCCGATCCGCACGCTCGAATCGCGCGGTTACCGCAACCTCGTCGCGCGCTGGATCGGCGCGAACGCATACAGCTACGTGTACAACGGCGAAGCCGGCTATCTCGACCACGCGCTCGCGACGCTGCCGCTCGCGTCGCACGTGAAGGCCGTGCACGAATGGCACATCAACGCGGACGAGCCGCTCGCGCTGCAGTACACGCTCGCGTACAAGTCGGCCGAGCAGCAGAAGACGTTCTACGCACCGGATGCATATCGCTCGTCGGATCACGATCCGGTGCTGATCGATATCGCGCTGCCGGGCGGCGGGAAGTGACGATGGTTTGAGTGCCTGCGACAGGCGCGACGCGCGGCAATGCCGTCCGTCGCGGCCTGTCCGGGAAAGCCGTTCGAATGCCGGGTAAATAATGCCGCGCAGAATTAATCGAACCGGTATTTTATGGATGACGCAGTGCACATCGTTTCTGCAATTGAAGCGCGATTGAAGCGAATCGAATTATCGAATGACGTGCGCATGTCGCTGCACCGTCCCGATCGATACGGCGATAATAAAAATGAAAGAATGGTCCTGTCGATCCGAAGGCTTTGAACGCGCTGCGCCAATGCAGAAAAGGCTTCTGCGTTGTGCGGGAAAAGTAAAATATTCGGCGCGGCATTGCCGATGAAGCATACCTTGCACGAATAATCCTGTTTTCTTTCAAATTCCAGACACTGTCCGCCCTTCGCATCATTGCTGGATTTTTAATATCCGAATGATCTTTGACAACGCGGCGCAGCACCGCCTATTTTTGTCATGTCGTAAATTTCAGTAATACAAAAGTGGTCCAAACTGCAGGGGGCGCGTCCTGGCATCATTCTCGCCGGCAGTTTGCTGTGTCTGTATCAAGTTCAGTCTCTTAGAAGTCCCATCCAACCGCCGATTGCCGACCGTGCAACGCGAGTGGCGGGTACGCCTGCGCGTTTCGCGGGCGTCGGCGGCCTTTGTGACGCGGTATCCGAAATCAAAGGGCAGAGATGAAACCAGACAGGAGCAGTACCGGCAGCCGCCGCGTTCGTCGCGGCCGGCTGGGCGGGTTAGGCGCATTGACCGCCATGACACTGGCGCTCGCGGCATGCGGCGGCGACGATTCGTCGTCCGTCGGCGCGTCGAGCCTCGCACAGGCCACCGCGAGCCAGCAGGCCAGCGCGCAGGCGGCCGGCACCCAGGCGCCGGCGGCCAACCAGCCGTACGTCGACCTGGTCGCGTATTCGATGAACGCGACCGACGGCCTCGCGCCGTCGCAGGTGGCCGAGAAAGCGGCCGTCATGCATTACCAGTGGAAGGGCGGCGGCAAGACGATCGACTACACGACGACCACCGGCCACCTGACCGCGCAGGACGCGAACGGCAATGCGGAAGCGTCGATGTCGTATGTCGCGTACACGGCGCCCAGCACGAACGGCAAGCCGCGCCCGGTCACGTTCGTCTATAACGGCGGGCCGGGCTCGTCGTCGATCTGGCTGCGGCTCGGCTCGTTCGCGCCGACCCGCGTGGCCACGCCCGATCCGCTGTTCGGCAACAACTGGCCGAACTATCCGCTCGTCGACAATGCGGAAAGCCTGATCGACACCACCGACCTCGTGTTCATCGACCCGCCCGGCACCGGGCTGTCGGAGGCCGTGTTGCCGAACACCAACCAGAAGTACTGGGGTTCCGACGCGGACGTGAACATCATGCGCGACTTCATCCAGCGCTACCTGAACGTCAACAGCCGCGGCACGTCGCCGATCTACCTGTACGGCGAATCGTACGGCACGCCGCGTACCGACATGCTCGCGCTCGCGCTCGAATCGGCCGGCGTGCACCTGACGGGCATCGTGCTGCAGTCGTCGATCCTGAACTACTTCGCGGATGCGGTGGAAGCGGTGGCGATCACGCAGTCGACCGAAGGGCTGCTGCTCGATACCGACACGGTGGCCGGCTATCTGCCCGGCTACGCGGCGGTCGCGGCGTACTTCAACCAGGTCTCGCCGGCGCCGGTGAACCAGGATCTGTACGCACTGCAGACGGAATTGTTCACGACGCTGATCTACAGCCAGCTGCAGAAGTACTCGCAGTCGTGGGTGTTGAGCCAGCTCGGCATTCCGGATGCGCTCGGCACGCCGGTGTTCCCGAGCGATGCGACGCTCAGGCTGTGGTCGATCCCGTCGAGCCTCACGCAGCAGGCGCTGCGCGGCTACTTCAACGCGAATCCGTTCGGCACGAGCCTGCTGCCGGGCACGACGATCGGCCGGTATGACGGGCGCGTGTCGTTGCCGAATTCCGATCCGCGGCTGCAGACCGACGGCGATCCGTCCGACATCCTGATCTCGCAGCCGTTCACGAACGCGCTCGCGACGCAGATGCCGGACTATCTCGGCTACACGGCCCCGAACGCGACGTACCTGCCGCTGAACGACAACATCATCGGCGTCTGGGACTTCTCGCACGACGGCCAGCCGATGCCCGACACGATCCCCGATCTGCTCGGTGCGCTGCAGCTCAACCCGAAGCTTCGCGTGCTCGCGGAGAATGGCTACCACGATCTCGCGACGCCGTTCTTCAACACGGAGAAGCAGCTCGCGCGGCTGCAGACGGTCAAGGGCCTGAATCCGAAGCTGCAGGTGAATTTCTTCCAGGGCGGTCACATGACTTACCTGGACGACGTCGCCCGTCCGCTGATGAAGCGGGACCTGCAGACGTTCTACAAGGGCGCGCGGATTCCGACGGCGCTGACGCTGCGCATGCTGCCGCCGCCGTGGCCGGACGAAAACCCGCCGAGCGTGCCGACCGGCAGCGTCCCGGGCGCGACGGCCGCGACGACGCTGGCGGCAGCGCCTTGAGCGACGGCGTGTTGTCGGCGGAACCCTCTATTCATCCATTGAATGCGAGCGATCATGTCCCTAATCCAATTGATGCGGCGTATGTCCCCGTTGATCGTGCTCGGTGCCGTGATGAGCAGTGCCTACGCGTTGCCGCCGCAGGCGGTGGCGCCGGTGAAGCTGCCGCACGGCGGGCGCGGTGTCGACGGTCCGTTCTTTCCTGCCACGCGGGCGGCGCCGGTGTTGCCGTCGACCGGCGCGGCCTTGCAGCAGCAGGCGCAGCAGCGCGTCGACGCGAGGCTCGGCGGCAATACCGTGCTCAGCAACGGCGCAGCCGTGACGAAGGCGCAGGCGCAGAGCAGCGGGCTCGGCTTCGTGTCGAAGCACTTCGACGAGATCGATGCGAAGCACACCGGTCGCGTGACGATGAGCGACGTACGGCAGTTCATCCGGCAGCGGCAGGCGCAGGCGCAGCAGGAACAGCAGGACGAGTGACGTAGCGGGCAGGACGGCGGCCGGTGCGGCTTGTCGGGCGCACCGGCCGCCGAATCGTCGGCGGGCTCGGCTTAAGGCGTGATCACCGTCATCCTGAACGGCCCGCCGTGCTCCGCCGCATGCGCGACCGCGTCGTTCGCGTCGTCGAGCGCGAAGGCCGTCACGTCGAATTGTCCGAGGTCGAGCAGCCCGCCGCGAACGAGCCCGGTCATCAGCGTCACGGCTTGCGTCGGGTACATCCATTTGCCGCGCAGCGTGATGTCGTTGCGCATGATCCACGGATACGGCAGCTCGAGCCCGGCCCCGCCGAGCATGCCGACGCCGCCCATCAGCACCACGCGCCCGTACGGGCGAACCGCCATCACGGCCGCGCGCACCGTCGTCGCGGGCACCGACGGCGGCATCAGGTCGATCACGCAGTCGATCGGCCCCGGCGCCGCCTGCTGCATGCGGAGGCGGTCTCCGGTTTCGTCGCCGGTCAGCTCGACCGTGCGCACGCGGTCGCCGAAGCGGCGTTCGAGATCCGCGAGCACGCGCACGTTGCGGCCGGGCGCGACCACGCAGCGCGCGCCCATTGCCAGCGCCACCGCGACGCAGGCGCTGCCGAAATGACCGGTCGCGCCGCTGACGAGCACGATTTCGCCGGCGCGCAGGTCGGATGCCAGCAGCCCGCCGTAAGGCACGAGCAGGGTATTGAGCGCGCACCAGCGTGCGGCGTCGGCCGACGCGATCGCGCTGATGCGCACCGCGTTCTCGGTCGGCACGCGCAGCCGTTCGGCGAACGGACCGTCGTGAAAATAGCGCTGCAACTGCTTGCCGCCCTCGCCGCGCGTGCTCCAGCCCTGCAGCACGATGTCGGGCATTCGCGCGTCGTCGCGCGAGCGGACGGTCGGGTCGCAGAACACCCAGTCGCCCGGCTGCAATTGCGTCGCGTCGGGGCCGGTTTGCCGGACCCGGCCGATCGCGCCGCAGCCGGGCACGATCGGCAGCTCAAGCGGATAGCGGCGCTCGCCGCTGAATACTTCCCGCGCATAGGGCAGAACCGGCGTCGCGACGACGTCCACGACGACTTCGCCGGTGCCGAGCACGGGGTCCGGCATCGTTTCGATCGCGAGCGGCCTGCCGAACGACTTCAGAATCGCAGCTTTCATGACGCTTCCTGACGGTGGGGATGCGTCGATTCTGGCAGGCTTAGAATCTGTAACAAGGCCCGGCGCGAGCCCAGGATCGGCCGATACCACCCTGCCCGGAGCGAACCCGATGACCATCACCACGCGAACCCCGTTCGGCGATTTCCTGCGCTCGCGGCGCAAGAAGCTGAGCCCGGAGGCCGTCGGCCTGCACGGCGGCCCGCGCCGGCGCACGCCCGGCCTGCGGCGCGAGGAAGTCGCAGAACTCGCGGGCATCGGCGTCGACTGGTACGTCCGGCTTGAGCAGGGGCGCGACGTCAACCCGTCGGAGGCGACGCTCGACGCGCTGGCGCGCGCGTTGCGGCTCGACAAGGCCGAAGCCGTCCATCTGCGCACGCTCGCCCGGCGCGACGGGCCGCGTGCGTTCGTGCCCGAACGCGTGCCGCCGACCCTCGCGCGGCTCGTCGCGCATCTTCGGCAGCCTGCCTACGTGACCGGCCGGCGCTGGGACATCCTCGCGTGGAATGCCGCCGCGGCCGAGGTGCTCGGCTTCGACCGGCTGGCGCAAGCCGATCGCAATATCCTGGTCTACATGTTCGAGGCACCGCACGCGCGTGCGCTGTTCGCCGCGAGCTGGGCCGACGAGGCGCGGCGGATGATCGCGCTGTTTCGCACGAGCCACGATCTCTACGCGAGCGATCCGGCGTTCGTCGCGCTGGTCGCGCGATTGCGCGCCGGCAGCGCCGAGTTCGCGCAATGGTGGGATGCGCACGACGTGCGCAGCGGCGTGTCCGGCGAGAAAGTGCTCGTGCATGCGCAACGCGGCACGCAGCGCTACGAGTACGCGACGTTCCAGGCGAACGACGATCCCGCGCTGAAGCTGGCGATCTATACGCCGGTGAACGGCGATGAACGGACCTGATGCGGTCGTGACCGGCGCCACCGGGCGGCCGCGCAGCGAAGCATCGGCTTCATGCGCGACCGCAGGCGGTCAGGCGTAAGGGTGGGGGAGGCTTACGCCGCCCGTCGAGCGGACAGCCGATTCCACAGCATGCCGGAGCGGCTGCCGCTGCGGCAATACGCGAGCACCGGCTTCGGCAGCGTGTCGACCAGTGCGCCGAACGCGTCGACTTCCGCGTCGCCGATGCGGTCGCGCTCGATCGGCAGATAGCGCGCGTCCATTCCCAGTTCGCGCGCGGCCGCGGCGATCTCGTCGAACGACGGCTGATCCACACCTTCGCCATCCGGCCGGTTGCAGATCACCGCACGAAAGCCCGCATTGCGGATCGCCTTCAGGTCGGCCGGCGTGATCTGCCGCGACGCGGTGAAGCCGGTCGCCGCGGCCGCCCGGCATTGCTCGATCGCTCGCGCGAAACAGCCGATCGCGAAGTCGACGTCCTGCTCCGTCGTGAAGCGCCCGAGACTGATGCGCACGGTACGCCCAGCCGTTTCCGCGTCGAGGCCGATCGCGGTCAGCACGTGGGACGGTGCGCCGCTGGTCGAATTGCATGCGGAGGTGGACGACACGGCGAGCGCTTCGCCGAGCATGAACGGGAAGAAGCCCGGCGCATCGACCGTCAGGCTCAGCGTGTGCGGGATGCGGCGGGCGGCGGCCGCGTTCTGCGTGATGTCGCCGAGCGCGAACAGCGCGTCGGTGAGCCGCGCGCCGAGCGCAGCGATCCGCGCGGCTTCGCCGTCGAGTTTCTCGGCGGCGAGTTCGCATGCGACGCCCATGCCGACGATCTGATGCGTCGCGAGTGTGCCCGAACGCAGCCCGCGCTCGTGGCCGCCGCCGTGAATCTGCGGCGCGATCCGGCTCGCGATCTCGCGGCGGACGAATAGCGCGCCGATGCCCTTGGGGCCGTACACCTTGTGGGCGGACATCGACATCATGTCGATGCCGAGCGCGCGCACGTCGATCGGCGTCTTGCCGAGCGCCTGCGCGGCGTCGACGTGGAGCAGCGCGCCGGCCGCGTGCACGATGCGGGCGATCGCGCCGATGTCGGTCAGCGTGCCGATCTCGTTGTTCACGAGCATCAGCGACACGAGGCCGGTGTCGGGGCCGAGCGCGGCCGCCACCGCGTCGGCGGTGATTTCGCCGTGGGCGTCGGGCGCCAGGAAAGTGACCTGCATGCCGCGCTTCGACAGGTTCGCCATCGTGTCGAGCACGGCCTTGTGCTCGAGGCGGCTCGTGATCAGGTGGCGCTTGCCGGTCGCGTTTTCCGCATAGCCCTTCAGCGCGAGGTTGTTCGATTCGGTGGCGCCCGACGTCCAGACGATCTCGTCGGCGTCCGCGCCGATCAGCGCGGCGACCTGCGCACGGGCGTGCTCGACCTTGTCCTTCGCTTGCCGGCCGGCGGCGTGCGAGCTGGATGCGGGGTTGCCGAAGATGCCGTCGAAGCCGAGGCAGGCCGTCATCGCGTCGATCACGGCAGGGTCGGCGGGGGTCGTGGCTGCGTAGTCGAGGTAGTGCAGCGGGGTGGGGTCGCTCATGTCCGTCTCTTGCTCATTGCGTAGTGACGGAAATGATACGGGGGACAGAAGGGAAAAAGGATCCAAAGTTGGCTGAGGATTCGGCTCGATGGGGAATAACGTTTTATCCATATGCGGAATTGGGAAATTTGTTTCTTTCCGGGCCGGCCGGGCGCGGTGGCGCCGGCATGCCGGCTCGCGCGCATCGAGCCTCTCGCCTTGCATCGATATTTCCCACCATCTGAGTTCTTCGCACGCTCCGCCCGAGACGATTTTTTCGGTAAGTGAGCGGTAAGTCGACTGGTCCTACAGTAGCCCCCGTTTCGACCGCCGACTCCAGGAAAACGATTGTGAAAATTGCCGCCCGCCGCGTACGTCCGTTATGGCTGATTGCCGCTTCATTCGCACTGTCATCCGCTTCCGCATGGGCGGACGACGCCATGAGCCCGCCCGATCCCGATCATTCGGGGCTGACCATCCTCGACCACGCGACGAACGTCACGCATTGGGGATTGGGCGCCGGTGTCGGCGTCGAGCCGTCGGTCTACAGCGGCGACGGCACCCGCGTATTGCCTTTTCCGCTGGTCTACTTCGACAACAAATGGGTGCAGGCCATCGGCACCACCATCGATCTGAAAATCGGCAGCTGGAGCGGCGTCAATCTCGCGCTGCGTGGCCAGTTCTCGCTGTTCGACGGATACAAGGGCTCGGACGCACCGATCCTGAACGGTATGGACAATCGCAAGGGCGCGTTGTGGTACGGCCCTGCACTGTCATGGAGCACGCGCTTCGGCACGTTGTCGGGCAGTTTCCTGCTCGGCGGAAACAAGGGCGAACGCGCGAAGATCGGCTTCGAGAAGGCGTTCGCGCTCGGCGCGTTCTCGATCGCGCCGCATGTCGGCGTGGAATGGTTGAGCGACAAATACGTCGACTACTATTACGGCGTGCGACCATCCGAGGCACGTGCGTGGCGCGCCGCATACAGCGCGGGTTCGGCCGTGAACGTGTCGGCCGGCACCCGTATCGACTACCGGCTGACGAAGCAGCAGACGGTGTTCGTGGACGTGGGTGTGTCGCGTCTCGGCGACGGCATCACCGACAGTCCGCTCGTCGGAAGACGGGTCGTTCCCGAGGCCAGAATCGGCTACATGTATCGGTTCAAGTGAGTGCGCGTATGCCAAGAGTGGCGATTGTCGAGGATCACGAGCGCCTGGCCGGCCTGCTGGCTCAGGCCCTGGCCGCGGCGGGGATCGAATCCGACCGGTTCGGCAATGCTCGGGAAGCCGCTTACGGTATCGACCGGGCCGATTACGCGCTGCTGATCGTCGATCGAGGATTGCCCGACGGAGACGGCCTGGCGTTCTTGCGCACGCTGCGCGCGGCGGGGCGCATGATGCCTTGCCTGATGTTGACGGCGCGCGACGCGTTGCATGACCGCATCGACGGACTCGAAAGTGGCGCCGACGACTATGTGACCAAGCCGTTCGAAATGAGCGAGCTCGTCGCCCGCGTCCGCACGCTGATGCGGCGTCCGGCGCTGCTCACGACCCTCGTCGCGTCGTTCGCGGATGTGACCGTGGACCCCTCGCAGCGCACGATGCGCTGTGGCGATCGGACGACATTGCTGGCGCCGGCCGAACTGCAGGTCATGCTCTACCTGATGGAGGCCGCGGGCCGGACCGTCCGGCATTCGAACCTCGAGCATGCCGCATGGGGGCTCGCGGAGGCGGTCACGCCGAACGCGCTCGAGGTGACCGTGCACCGCTTGCGCAAGAAACTGACGGCGATCGGCGCAACGATGCGACTCGCCAATATCCGCGGCGCCGGCTTCGCGCTGCGCGACGCGTGACGATGCTTCGCCGCGTTCTGCCGGCTGTCACGTCCTCGTAAGAGAACAGCCATGTTCCGCCATTGGGTTCTACGTCTGTCGACCCGTCTGTGGGTGACCAACGTCGTCGCGTTCGCCATCAGCCTGGCGCTGCTGTCCGCGCTTTCCATCTATTTTCTGGATCGATATCCCGAGTTCTTGGGACGGCGCCAGCAGATGGAGAGCATCCGTCATATCGTGGCCGGGATGCGTTTCGACGCGGCCGGGCGCCCCGCATCCGTGCGATTGGGCGAGCATCCGGCGGTGATGTTCCGGCTCTTGCCGGCCGACGTGAAGTATCGCGTGCTCGATGCGACGGGGAAGGTGTTGCTGGCGTCGGTGCCTTCGAGCGACGACCGACCCTGGCTGACGGAGGACCTCGCGACGGTGGCAGGCAAGGTACTGCCCGCGACGATCGACAGCAAGGCGTACGTGGTCGCGACTCAACGCGCGTTGAACGGTAGCGTCGTCTATTACGTGCAGGTGGCGCACAGCAGGCAACTCGTCGATGCGCTCGTCAGGACGCGGATCGATCCGATACCGAAGACCATCGCTTATGTGCTGGTCATTGCGACCGTTATTTTCGGACTGACGCTGCCGTTGACGATCAGCCATGTGCTGAAGCCGTTGCGGGAGGTATCGCGTGCCGCGCGGGAAATCGAGCCACGCAACTTGAAGACGCGGCTGTCGTCGGCCGGGATTCCCAGCGAGATCAAGCCGCTGATAGACGCGTTCAACGATGCGCTGACCCGGCTCGAGAACGGCTTCGCGGTTCAGCAGCAATTTCTCGCCGACGCCGCACACGAGTTGCAGACGCCGCTCACGCTGGTCAGAGGGCAGATCGAGCTGCAGCCCGACATCAGCCAGAAGGCGCTGTTGCTTCGCGAGATCGACTTGATGGCACGGCAGGTCAAGCAACTGCTGCATCTGGCCGAAGTCAGCGAAGCGCGGAACTTCAGCTTCGACGACGTGAACGGCGCCGAGGTCACGCGCGACGTCGTGAGCTTGCTGGCTGGCAAGGCCGATGCGAAGCAGGTGAAGCTGCATATCGAAGCGCGCGACGCCGCGGCGCCTATACGGGCGGATAGCGGGGCGCTTTTCATCCTGCTCAAGAACATCCTGGAGAACGCGATCAACGCTTCGCCGTCGAGCGGTGTCGTCGTGCTGACCGTTCTCGATTCGGCGATTCATATCGAAGATGAAGGGCCGGGTATTCGGCGGGAGCATCTTCCGCTGCTCTTCGATCGATACTGGCGGGCACCGGACTCGCGGTATGACGGTGCCGGCCTCGGGCTGGCAATCTGCAGGGAGATTGCCGACGCCCATCACTGGAACCTCACGGTCGATGTGCTGACGACGGGGACGCGGTTCAGTGTCTGGTTTTAGTTGGCCATGAAGGGATTTCGACCCCTCATGCAAGACACGCGGGTCCGTGGGTTACCTTGGTGACGGGGCGGACGAGTGCGCCTGTCACGCTGACGTGTCGCTTTTCACCGCCCCCTTGTCGGGCGTCGATTTTTCGATATAATGAATCCATGTTCGGAATGACGAACGTGAGAATTCAAGCATCCAGAGTCGGGTTATCCGACGCCAACCTGCCCTCCCGGGCAAGGTGGACGCCCTCGAGGCGATGCGGCCGATTGACGGCAACGAAGCGGGAGCAGCATGGCTGGCACCGGTTCGATCACCATTCATCCGGAGCAACCATGAGCCAAGTTTCCTCCGCTTCCCGCCCGCCCGTCTGTGAAGACTGGTCGCACTTCCTTCCCGGTTTCACGTTGACGCATACGGTTCATCTCGTTTCGAGACGGCTTCCGGGCATCGTTTCGACTGCAGAGGCCGTGCTCGAAGGTGAAACGGCTACGGTCGATCGTTGGGCCATCACCCGCTGTGGCGATGTTCTCGAACAAAAGATCGTGCTGGGCGAAATGACGGAAGGGCAAGCGGTGCGGCTGCGTGAGCGGCTTGCCGCGCTGGAGGGCGTGCTCCGGGCGCGGGTGGAGCATCATTTCGTGAGGGCGGGGGCAGCGCGGTAGACGATGTGGGTGGATCGTCGCTGTATTGGCTTGCTGACGGACATTAATTCTGGTCACGGACCGCTCATGGTTCTTGTTACGCCGAACGCACCAACGCGCAATGCGCCGTTTGCCATAGCTCGAGCCGCAATCCGATGCGTGCGGGTTCCGCCACAGGCTGCGCATGTGCGAGCTTGGCCACCGAAATACCCGGCTCGCACGCCGCGACGGCGACATGCCGTCGGTACTCCGGTGCAGACAGTTGATCCACACCAGCCTGTTGGACAACAGTTATAAGCGAAACAGAGGTGGGGTTCCTAAGTGAGCCATCACGTCTTTATGGAGCCCAAAGTCTGCGACGCCACCAGCTTCGGCAGTGGCTCACATTTGCATTGGCACAAGTCGTCCTCCAATGCGACCTGCTTACCCATCATCGTCATCTCACGTGGTGAGCCGTCGCTTACGATGATGCCCATCGTGCCGCAGGCTGGACACTGAACAGCGGCGCCCAGATAAGCGAAAGGTTGGCCTTGCAGCGAGGTCCCCGCGATACCGTCGACAACAACACCGTTGCGGTCAGTCTTATCGCCCTGACGAATGAACCGTCGGCTCATACAGAAAGCCTCTTGGACGGGGCCTCGGCATTGCATGCACGTTCGATATTTTCGGGCCACACAGGTTCGCGGCAAGTCAGTTGGGCGAACCACTGCATCAGGGAGAAAACGAATGCTGGAAGTGCGCCAATCCCCATTACCAGCCACACCATCGGATTGCGCGAGTTAGTAAGAGCAGACCAGCCTGCAAAATTCAACCTGAGCGAATTGCGCAGGGAAGCCCCCCTCGGCAGGAACTCTGTCACGGGCGGCACGGAAGCGGGACCTTCCTCCATAAATCGCCGGTAGAACTCGAAGTCCTGGTAAAGGATTTTCATGACCTCTTGGCCTCCCACACTGCTCTCATCGAATGCCAAGACGACGCGTGTTCCTACTGAAAACGTGTCCTTAACCAGTCCCTTGTCGTCAAGAACAAGGCAGCGAACCATACGCGGGGTGGTGCGCGCGAGGCCCTGTCGGGGTTTGCGTTCAACGTACAGGAAGGCACTATCCCAAGGTACCGATATAACCCCGTCAGGGCCATTGTGCTTGAACGCATAAATCATCCGGTTACGCCGGTCAAAGCGGACGGGTTTGCTGGTGTAGTTGAAACAATCGCGCGTCAATGCCCAAATCCCAAGCCCCGAGAAGCAAAGCCCGACAAACAGGAAAAAGCCAAACCCACCATAGATAAGCCCAAGCTGCCCTCGCTGCTCGTAGATTGGAGGTACATGAGTCAGCATCCAAAGTAGGGCCGCCGTGAACGCCAACGAGCCGAGCCCTGGCAGCATAAAGGCAAAAACCCCCCAACCCTTCTCCGAGTAGGTTCCATTGCGGACCTCAAGACAAGTATCGCTCATCGAGAATACGGAACGATCATCCTTGGGCGTGTCAGACGCAGGCTGTCCGATTGCGAGGCGAGCAGCCTGTTCTTCCTCGCTGACCGGCCGGTTCAGGCGATACCACGAGAGTCCATCAAATGCCATCTCATTTCTCCATCACGAAAGCATTGCCGCAAATGCCTTTTGGTCTTCGGCCAGTGTCGGAAACCGGTCTTTGGCCTCTTTCAACCCAAAAAAACATCGCTCGAGCCACTCATCCACTTCCTTTCCTTTGAAGCAGTTGATGAGGATACCAATGAGGGCAGCGATAAGCAGAAGCGGCAAGGCAACAACAGCCGCAGCAGAGGCGGAAAGGAAGACGACAGAGAAAGCAAGAGCAAGACCGACAACCGGCGATGCGGTATTCAGGAAAGCCATCATCAGGTTTCGGGCATTTCTTCGAGGGTAGAAGGCCAGTACACGAAACCGAGAACAGTCATCAATGGCCGTGTACTGGTAGACGCCTCGTGCAATCTTCATCGTATCCATCTGGACGCGGTCTCCGGGAACCGGACGGCTGTAGCGCCTCAGTTGTGCCAGACTTCCTGGGGAAACCAACGGCTTCACCGACGCTTCGCACAGAACCTTGTGAATGGTCGCAAGGGACAGTTCTCTTTGCTCGTACAGGCGCAATTCGTTCTGAATCCGCCGTGCGCCCTTGCGCTCGGCTCGCGGGCGAAGAATCGTCGCGCGATCTGCGTCAGAGACTTTCCGATTCGGGCTGGTTAGAGGGCGACGGCTTTGAGCGCGAAGACCTTCTTCTCCTGCCTCCTGGTAGCGGCGCAGCCACTTGCGAAGCGTTGGTCTGGAGATGCCACAACGCGTGCACACGAGACCGGCGTTGCCGGTCTCGTGATACATACGCATCCAGCGTAATCGCATCGAGATTTCGAGCTCCATCGTCCCATATTAGTTGAGACGATGTCCGTGAATCACATACTTTATGGAGCACAAAGTCTGTGACGTCACCAGCTTCGGCAGTGGCTCACATTTGCATTGGCACAAATCGTTCTCCAATGCGACCTGCTTACCCATCATCGTCATCGCGCGTGTTGAGCCGTCGCTTATGATGACACCCGTGGTGCCACAGGCAGGGCATTGAATCGAGGCGCCCAGATAAGCGAAAGATTGGCCTTGCAGCGAGGTCCCCGCGATACCGTCGACAACAACACCGTTGCGGCTAGTCTTATCGCCCTGACGAATGAACCGTCGGCTCATACAGGAAGCCTCTTGGACGGCATCGCAGCGTTACACGCCCGCTCAACGTCCTCGGGCCATACTGGTTCCCGACAGGTCCGTTGCGCGATGTAGTAGGCAACCGCAAGGATGAATGTCGGTAGCGTGGCAATGGCCGTCACCAAAGACATAACCAGATTTCCCGACCTCAGTAGGCCCGACGCTCCATCAAACTGCAATTTGAGAGAATTTCGGAGCGAGACTTCTGTGGTCAGGAATTCAGCTACCGGAGGTACCGCAGATGGTCCATCTTCCATGAAACGCCGATAGTATTCAAAGTCTTGGTAAAGTTCTTCCATCGCCAGCTGTCCAGTCGGACTGTCTTCGTCAAATGCTAGTTCTACGTACTTTCCGATGGAGAACGTGCCGACAACCAACCCCTTGTCGTCAAGCACGAGGCAACGAACCACACGCGGCGCCGTTCCAGCGAGACCAGCTTTTGGCTTGCGTTCAATGTACAGAAATGCGTTATCCCAAGGAACTGACAAGACGCCACCGGGCCCGTTGTGGCGAAAGGCGTAAATCGTGCGGTTCAGGCGGTTAAACCGTATCGGCTTGCGAGTGTAATTGAAGCAATCGACGAGAAGCGCTCGCACCGTTACTGCGAGGCCGCCAACGCCAACTAATGTGAAGATGGCCAGAAGCGCGTAAACAACGCCTTCCTGCCCTTTTTCACGGACGGCGATTGGCATGTGTGTTGCTATCCACATAAACATCGCGACCAAGCAGAGGAAGAGGACACCGGCCGTAGAAAACGCCAATAACCCCCAGCCCTTTTCACGATAAAGGCCGTCACATACCTCAAGGTAGGAATCGGTTGCTTTGAAGGCCGTCCCTACGCTCTTTGCACTATCGGTGCATCGTTCGTTGACATGTAGTCGCGCCGATGACTCCGTATCCGTTACCGGTCGATTGAGCTTGTACCGCGAGTGTCCGTCGAAAGCCATACTGAGCCCATTCAAGAAAAAATTGCTGTGAACGCATTCCGGTCCTCTTCAAGGCGCTAAAATCTTTCGCTAGTCGCCTTGACGCCGAAATAACATTGCTCTAGCCAATCGCATACTTCGCGACTTTTGAAATAGTTAATCAAAACACCGATAAGAGCAGCGAGAAGGAGCAATGGCAACGTCAGAACACTTCCAACGAACGCGGCAACGACCAAGGTTCCTCCAATAAGTGCCGACGTAGTGTAGAGCACAAACATAAGAATATTTCCGTGCTCGAGTTCGTCGTAGGCATGATATGCATTGAGGCTGCGCTCCGTGGCAGCTCACCTCCTGTGATTGCGCCAAAAGCAGGGGTCCCTAGCCGGTATTTCTTACGAAATACACATGGCACAGTAAAAGCGTCCCGTGCCGCGTGCAGAAGGCGCTTGAGAGATTATTGACCTCCTTCTTGGAACGCTTTTCCGAGCGGCCTCGGGACACCTTCATTCTGGCGAACAACAAGGGGGAAGCGCCCCCTCACTCCACCGTCACCGACTTAGCCAAATTCCTCGGCTTATCGATATCCGTCCCCCGCGCCAGCGCCGCGTGATACGCGAGCAGTTGCATCGGCACCGTATGCAAGATCGGCGACAACGGTCCGTAATACTCGTTGAGTCGAATCACCTCGATCCCTTCGCTCGGCACGATCCCGCAGTCCACATCCGCGAACACGAAAAGCCTGCCATTCCGCGCACTGACTTCATGCATGTTCGACCTGAGCTTCTCGAGCAACATGTCGTTCGGCGCGACCGCGATCACCGGCATTTCGTTGCTGACGAGCGCCAGCGGCCCATGCTTGAGCTCTCCCGCCGGATAAGCCTCCGCATGAATATACGAAATCTCCTTCATCTTCAGCGCCCCTTCGAGCGCGATCGGATAATGCATCCCGCGCCCGAGAAACAGCATGTTGTCGCGTCGCGCGAGCAACTCCGACCACGCCATGATCTGCGGTTCCAGCGCGAGCACCTTCGACATCGCATCGGGCAGATGCCGCAGCGCGCGCAGATGCTCCTTTTCTTCATCGTCGCTCAAGCGCCCGCGCACTTGCGCCAGTGACAGCGTCAGCAGGAACAACGCAACGAGCTGCGTCGTAAACGCCTTCGTCGACGCCACGCCGATCTCGACTCCCGCACGCGTCACGAATTGCAGCGCGCATTCGCGCATCAGCGCACTCGTCGCGACGTTGCAGATCGCGAGCGTGTGCATCATTCCGCTGCGCTTCGCGACATGCACCGCGCCGAGCACGTCAGCGGTTTCACCGCTTTGCGACACAGCAACCACCAACGTGCGCGGATTCGGCACACCGTCGCGATAACGAAACTCGCTTGCGATTTCCACACTCGCCGGCAGCTTCGCGATGCTCTCGATCCAGTACTTCGCGGTCAGCGCCGCGTGATAGCTGCCGCCGCACGCGAGCAGCAGCACCGAATCGACGTCGTTGAACACGCGCCATGCGCCATCGCCGAACAGCTCGGGCATGATCGACGAAACGTCGAGCAGCGTATCGGCCACGGCCTGCGGCTGCTCGAAGATCTCCTTCTGCATGTAGTAGCGATACGATCCGAGATCGGCAGCGCCGCTATGCGCGGCGACGCGTTGCACCGCGCGCTCGACGCGCTGGCCGGCCGCGTCGACGATCCAGTAGCGATGCAGTTGAATATCGGCGACGTCGCCGTTCTCCAGGTACGCAATGCGATCGGTGATGCCGGACAGCGCAATCGCGTCGGACGCCAGAAAATTCTCGCCTTCGCCGACCCCGACCACGAGCGGCATCCCGTCGCGTGCGCCGACGATCCGGTGCGGCTCGTCGCGGCACATCACCGCGATCGCATAGCTGCCGCGCAGTCGCGCGACCGCACGCCGGACCGCGTCGAACAGGTCGCCTTCGTACAGGTGATCGATCAGGTGCGCGATCGCCTCGCTGTCGGTCTGGCTCGCGAACACGTAACCGTGCGCCTGCAGTTCCGCACGCAATTGATCGCAGTTTTCGATGATCCCGTTGTGCGACAGCGCGATGCGCGCGTTGGCGTCGTTCGGCGAGAAGTGCGGATGCGCGTTGAGCGTGACGGGCGCGCCATGCGTGGCCCAGCGCGTATGCGCGATGCCCGTGTAACCGGACAGCCCCTGCGCGGCGATCTCGCGCTGCAGGTTCGCGACACGATCGACGCTGCGGGCGCGCGCCAGCGCGCGGTCGCGGTAGACCACGACGCCGCACGAATCGTAGCCGCGGTATTCGAGCCGCTTCAGGCCGTCGACCAGGTTCGGCAGGATGTCCCGCTGGGCAACCGCTCCGACAATTCCACACATATCGCGCTCCGTAAATGTCCCGTCTGGATGAGTGAGAGCGATGGTAGAAGCAGTTGAATGGAATTTAATTTCAAAAAACCACAGAAAATGAAATTAATGGCGGATCGGCTATCATATTGAAATTAAATTTCATCTGCTGACCGGAAGGAGTGGCCGATGGCCGGCATCACCCTCGACGATCTCGACCTGCGCATCCTCGCGATCCTGCAGGACGACGCGTCGGTATCGAATCTTCAACTGGCCGAGCGCGCGCTGTCGTCGCCGCCCACCTGCATGCGTCGCGTGCGGCGGCTGACGGAGGCCGGCGTGATCCGTCGGCAGGTCGCGATGCTCGACCCGGTCGCGATCGGCACGGCCGTCACCGCGTTGATCGAGATCAGCCTCGACCGGCAGACGGCCGAGGACTACGACGCGTTCGAAGCGTACGTGTGCGCGGAGCCGGCCGTCACGCAGTGCTATCGCGTGTCGCCGGGGCCCGATTTCGTCGTAATCGCCGATCTGACCGATGTCGCGGAATACGACGAATTCGCGCGGCGGCTGTTCACCGGCGCGTCGAACGTCCGCAACGTGCGGACGTTTTTCTCGACGCATCGCGCGAAATTCGAAGCGAACGCGCGGGTTGCGCATGCGATGCGCAAGCGCACGTAACGTGAGGTAACCGCGTCGTTCGTCCCGCATCACGCAGTCGGGGCCGCGTTCGCCAGTTGCAGCGGCTTGCCGTATCCGAAGCAATGCGCGGGCTCGGGAAACACGCGCTGCCGCACGTCGTGCGCGTACTGGCGGATCGCGTCGCGCATCAGCGCGTTCGCATCCGCGTAACGCTTCACGAAGCGCGGCGTGTACGCGTCGAATGCGCCGATCATGTCCTCGGTCACGAGTACCTGCCCGTCGCAGGCGGGCGATGCGCCGATGCCGATCGTCGGGATCGTCAGCGTCTCGGTCAGGTGGCGCGCGAGCGCTTCGGCGGTGCCTTCGATGACGACGCCGAATGCGCCGGCACGCTCGGCCGCGCACGCGGCGTCGAACACCTGCGCGGCCGAACGCGGGTCCATGCCTTGCGCGCGGAAGCCGCCCGTCGCGTTGGCCTGCTGCGGCATGAGGCCGACATGCGCCATCACCGGAATGCCGCGATCGGTCAGGAAGCGGATCGTGTCGGTCATCTCGCCGCCGCCTTCGAGCTTCACGGCCTGTGCGCCGGTTTCGGCGAGGAGCCGCGCGGCGGAGCGATAGGCTTGCGCGGGCGATTCCTGGAACGTGGAGAACGGCAGGTCGACGACGACGCACGCCTGCGCCGCGCCGCGCACGACGGCCGCGCCGTGTGCAATCATCATGTCGAGCGTGACGCGCAGCGTATCGGGCATCCCGTACAGCACCATGCCGACGGAGTCGCCGACGATGATCACGTCGGCCACGTCGTCGACGAGTTTCGCCATCGGCGCGGAATACGCGGTCAGCGACACGAGGCTGCCGATGCCTTTGGTCGAACGGATTGCGGTGACGGTCTTGCGAGTGATGCGGGTATGAGCGCTCATGGGCGGAAGCCGTGTGAAAAAGGAGCCGCCACGGTAGCATCGCGCTCGTTCGTGCAATGACCTTCGGAGGACGTCTTATGTTGCTGGCGGGACAACCCGGCGGCCCTTACGCGGTGCCGCCGATGGCGCGCCTGCCGAGGCCGCTGTACGTGCGTGCGTTCGGCATTCCCGGCAACGTGAGCGTCGACGCGCACAGTCATCCGTGGGCGCAACTGATGTATGCGACGAGCGGCGTGCTCGAGGTGACGACACCGTCGAGCCGGCAACTGCTGCCGCCGCACTATGCGATGTGGATTCCGCCACACGTGCCGCACGCGGTGTCGACGCGCGATGGCGTCGCGTTCCACAGCCTGTATCTCGACGAGGCAATCGCGCGCAGCGACGTGAACGACGATTGCACGATCCTGTGCATGACGCCGCTGCTGCGCGAGCTGGTGATCGCGACCGGCGAGTTGCCGGTGAACTACGACGAGGCGGGGCCGGACGGTGCGCTCGTGTGCCTGATCGCGGACCGGATCGCGCGCATGCAGCCGGCGCCGATCACGGTGCCGCTGCCGCGCGATCCGCGCCTGCTGAAAATCGCGCGCGCGTTGCATGCGGCGCCGGGCGATACGCGCAGTCTCGACGAATGGGGCCATCGGGTCGGCGCGACGCGGCGCACGCTGTCGCGCCTGTTCCGGCAGGACACGGGGCTGTCGTTCACCGAATGGCGGCAGGCCGTGCGGCTGCTCGCGTCGCTGCCGCTGCTCGATGCGGGTGCGCCGATCGGCGCGGTGGCCGCGCAACTGGGTTACGACTCGACGTCGTCCTTCATCGCGCTGTTCCACGCGAAATTCCGCGTGACGCCCGGCGCGTATGCGAAGCGTGAAGCGCGCCGGCCGGTGTCGAGCGCGTGACGCGCACCCTCCATCAGAACGCCAGCGCCTGCTGCACCGGGTGCCGGGCGCCGCGCGAAAACCCCGCGCCTTCGAGCGACAGCAGCGCACGTTTGCGGTCGACGCCGCCCGCATAACCGGTCAAGCTGCCCGACGCGCCGACCACGCGATGGCACGGCACGATGATCGATACCGGATTGCGGCCGACCGCGCCGCCCACCGCGCGCGCACCGCTCATCGGCAGCCCGACGCGCTCGGTGATGTCGCCGTACGACACGAGTTCGCCGAACGGAATCGCCAGCAGTTCCTGCCATACCCGTCGCTGAAAGGCAGTGCCGCGCAGGTGGATCGGCACCGAAAACGTGTCGCGTGCACCGGTGAAGTATTCGGCGATTTCTTCGGCGACGCGGCGGGCGACCGGCGAGCGGGCGAGCGCGTCCGCTTCGCGCACGATCGCCAGCGGCGGGAAGTATTTCTGGCCGACGAAGTACAGGCCGGTCAGCACATCGTCCTCGATGCGCACGGCAATGTCGCCCAGCGGGCTCGGAATCAGGTGAGCGGGAGTCATCGCGACATTTCTCCATGAAGGCGCCATGCATGCAATGCGGCATACGCGCGCCACGGCGCCCAGCGGGTCGCCGCGTGCGGCGCGGAGGACGGCCCGCGCGCGGGTTCGGTGCGGGTGGGCAGCCATGCATCGTCGGCGGGAAATGCGTTCGGCCACGCCATCGCGCGCATCGCGACGTACTGCACCGCGCGTTCGTCGAAGCCGGGCAGCGCGCGCAGCGCGGCGAGCGTCGCGTCGAGCGGCGCCATCGGTTCGAGCGCGAGCGTGCCGTCGTCGACGGCACGGGCGAGCGACACGATCGCGCGTGCCGTGTCGCGCTCGATGCCGATCGTCTCGAGGGCCGAAGGCGGCAGCGCGGCCAGCGTCGCGGCGCAGGGCAGCGCGTGCGTGAGGCCCTGCGGCGCGCCGTCGACCGAGTGACCGAAGCGTGCCGCAATTCGTGCGAGCAACGGCGTATCCGCCTGCGCGGCCGCAAGCTGCTCGCCCGCGAGGGCACGGATCGCAATCTCGAGGCCGTCGAACGCACCGGGCACGCGCAGGCCCGGCGAGCCGCTCGCGAGATCGCCGAGATGCGCGTCGATCACGTCGGGGCGGCTGTCCAGATCGAACAGCCGGCGCACGCGTGCGAGCACGGCCGGCACGACCGGCGTCAGCGCGGGCGACACGGTGACGGCCAGCGCGAAGCGCTGCGGCACGTGCGCGACGGACAGCCAGCCGGCCAAGCGGCGGCCGCCGTTCCGGTCCGGCAGCTCGACGATGCGCGCATAACGCTGCGCATCGATCCGCTCGACGCCATCGATCTGCCGCTGCGCGAGAAAACGCATCAGGTCGGCCCATGCGAACGGCGGCCGGTACGGCAGCGGGAAGGTCATGTCGCCGTCGGCCGATGCACCGGCCCCTTTGCGCAGCCGCAGCGGATTGAGGCCGTAGCGCTGGCGGAACAGGTCGTTGAAGCGCCGCACGCTGCCGAACCCGGCCGTCGACGCGACGACGGCCACCGGCAGCGCGGTATCGGTCAGCAGCCGCTTGGCCATCAGCAGCCGCTGCGTCTGCGCGAACTCGACCGGCGACACGCCGAACTGCGCGCCGAAGATGCGGCGCAGATGGCGTTCGGTCACGCCGACGCGCCGTGCGAGCGCATCGACGGAATGCGCGTTCAGGAATCCGTCGTCGATCAGCGTCGCGGCCGCGTCGGCGAGATTGTCGGACAGGTCGAGCAGCCCGTGGCCGGGCGCGAGCTCGGGGCGGCAGCGCATGCAGGGCCGGAAGCCGGCTTTCTCGGCGGCCGCGGCGGTCGGGTAGTAGCTGCAGTTGCGCGCCTTCGGCGGCTTCACCGGGCAGACGGGGCGGCAGTACACGCCGGTCGTCGCCACGCCGACGAAGAACCAGCCGTCGAAGCGGCGGTTGCGCGAAAGCAGGGCGTCGTAACAGGTGTCGGGATCGAGGCGCATGGGACGACTGTAAACCATCCCCGGCGCCGATTCTGGCTGGAATCGGACATGTGTCTTCCCGGCTGCGCGCCCGCCGCGCCCCAGCGGGAAAATCAGGGGAAAAACGGTTAATGCCAATCTGCGGAACAGTCGTCTCTTTTACCGCGACCAATTTGAGATGACTCATCGAAATCCCCGACTGACACGGCCCCGGCAGACACCCTATCCTTTGAAAAACGTTTTCCAGACGGATTGGCGAAACGTGCCGTGCGCAGCCGCGCGCCGCCGTTCGCCCCGGCGCCGGTCGCCGGTCAACGAACTTCGTGCGGCGCGACGGGCGCGACCGCGCATCGGAGACATTCATGCCCACTGCCGTCGTCGGCGCCGTGCGCGCGGTTGCCAGTCGCTATCGCTGGACCGTCTGTGCGCTGCTGTTTTTCGCGACCGTCATCAACTACATGGATCGGCAGATCCTCGGCCTGCTCGCGCCGATGCTCCAGCACGACATCGGCTGGAGCCAAGTGCAGTACGGCCGCATCGTGATGGCGTTTTCGGCGTTCTATGCGCTGGGCCTGCTCGGCTTCGGGCGCATCGTCGACTGGCTCGGCACGCGCGTGTCGTACGCGGTGGCGATGCTGGTGTGGAGCATCGCCGCGATGCTGCACGCGGCGGTCGGTTCGGTGACGGGGTTCGCGTTCGTGCGCGCGCTGCTCGGCATCGGCGAGGGCGGCAACTTCCCGGCCGCGATCAAGACGACGGCCGAATGGTTCCCGCGCCGCGAGCGCGCGCTCGCCACCGGCATCTTCAACTCGGGCGCGAACATCGGCGCGGTGTTCGCGCCGGCGATCATCCCGGCGATCGCCGTGGCCTACGGCTGGCGCGCGGCGTTCGTGATCATCGGCGCGATCGGCATCGTGTGGCTCGCGGTGTGGCTGGCGATGTATCGCACGGCCGACACGCGCGCACTCGCGGCGGAATACGACGAGCCGCGCGACGAAGCCGAAGCGCTCGACGCGGCGAATGCGAGCGCCGGCGCGCCGCGCTGGGGCGAACTCATCCGCAAGCGCGAGACGTGGGCATTCCTGGTCGGCAAGTTCCTGACCGACCCGGTGTGGTGGTTCTACCTGTTCTGGCTGCCGAAGTGGCTCAACGAGTCGCGCGGGATGGACATGCAGCACATCGGTTTGCCGCTCGTCTGCATCTATGCGCTGACGACGGTCGGCAGCATCGGCGGCGGCTGGCTGTCGTCGATGCTGCTGCGTGCAGGCTGGAGCGTGAACCGTGCGCGCAAGACGGCGATGCTGATCTGCGCCTGCTGCGTGCTGCCGATCGCGTTCGTGTCGCAGGTGCAGAGCCTGTGGATCGCAGTTCTGATCGTCGGCCTCGCCGCCGCCGCGCACCAGGGCTGGTCGGCGAACCTGTTCACGACCGCGTCCGACCTGTTCCCGCGCCGCGCGGTCGCGTCGGTGGTCGGCATCGGCGGGATGGCCGGCTCGATCGGCGGCGTGCTGTTCTCGGAAGTGATCGGCCAGGTGCTGCAACGCACCGGCCACTATTGGGTGCTGTTCGCGATCGGCGCGTCGGCCTACCTGATCGCGCTGGCCGTGATGCACGGGCTCGTGCCGAAGATGAAGCCCGCGAAACTCGACGCGTGATTCGCGTCGTTGCAAACGAACGCGCCGCGTCGGACGGCGCGTTTTTTGCGTTCGGGGCGGAGGCGTGTCGCGACCGCGTCAGCCGGCCGCGGCCGTCGACGCGCGCATGATCAGCCGCGGCTCGAACGTCGAATAGCTCGCGTCGGTGCGCCCGGCGAGCGCGTCGATCAGCTTCTGCATCGCGAGCTCGCCCATGTTCTCGCTCTGGATGTCGACGGTCGTCAGCGCGGGCGCCGCGTAGGCGCCGTACGGCACGTTGTCGATGCCGGCGACGGACACGTCCTGAGGCAGCCGGAAGCCGAGCGACGCGGCCTCCTTCATGAAGCCGAGCGCGATCAGGTCGTTGTAGCAGATCACCGCCTGCGGGCGCTGCGGCCCGAGCATCACGCGCGAGCACGCGCGCTCGCCGGCCTCGGCGGTCGGCGCATGCGCGTCGTGCACGTCGAGCGCGAGCCCGGCTTCGGCGAGGCAGTCGCGCGCGCCCTGGATCCGTTCGTCGTTCACGCGCGCGGTGCCGAAGCCGAGATACGCGATGCGCGTATGGCCGAGGTTGAGCAGGTGGCGCGCGAGCATGTAGGTCGACAGCCGGTTGTCGATGCCGACGCTCGGAATCGGCAGGCCCGGGCTGCGACGCAGCAGCACGAGCGGCTTGTTGAGGTCGAGCATCCAGCCGGCTTCCTCGTCGGGCATCCGCGTACTGACGATCAGCCCGTCGACGCGCTGCGCGAGCGCCTCGATCAGCGAACGTTCGCGTGCCTGGCTCTCCTCGGTATCGACGAGCAGCAGCGTGTAGTCGTGCTGCAGCGCGACGCGGTTCGCGCCTTTCACCACGTTCGTGAAGTGCGGGTTGCTGATGTCGAGGATCACGAGGCCGATGGTGCGCGTGCGGCCGGTGATCATCGAGCGCGCGAGCGGGTTCGAACGGTAGCCGAGCCGCTCGATGGCGTCCTTCAGCCGTGCCTCGACGGTCGGCGAGAAGCGCTGCGTGCCGTTCACGTACTTCGAGACCGTCGCGACCGACACGCCGGCTTCCGCGGCCACGTCGCGGATCGTCGGGGAAACTTTTTTCATCCGCAGGGTAACGTTTTCGTTCGATAACGCCGGATTGTGGCAGAAAAAGCCGGCGCGCGGCCAGCGGTCGATATCGGGAAAGTGCGGATGGCTGCGCGCGGTTCGGCCATTGACGTTCGGCGCCGCGTCCGCGTATAGTTGGAAAACGTTTTCCGATTTGGGTAGATTCAAGGAGATTCGATGAACGCCTCATCCACCGCCGCGCGCAAACCGTTCGGCCGCCTGCTGCTGACGGGCGCGGCTGGCAACCTCGGCCGCCAGTTGCGCGGCGCGCTCGCCGACTGGGCCGACGTCGTGCGCGTCAGCGACATCGCGGCGCTGGGCGACGCGGCCGCGCATGAAGAAATCCGCGAGGTCGACCTGGCCGACCGGCCGGCCGTGATGCAGCTCGTCGACGGCGTGGACGCGATCGTTCACCTCGGCGGCATTTCGGTCGATGCGCCGTTCGACGATCTGGTCGGCGCGAACATCACCGGCACGTATAACCTGTACGAAGCCGCGCGCAAGCACGGCGTGAAGCGCGTCGTGTTCGCGAGCTCGAACCATGCGATCGGTTTCCATCCGGTCACCGAAGTGCTCGACGCCGATTCGCCGCTGCGCCCCGACAGCCTGTACGGGGTGACGAAGTGCTTCGGCGAATCGCTGTCGCGCTACTACTTCGACCGCTTCGGGATCGAAACCGTCTGCCTGCGGATCGGCTCGTCGTTCGAGGTGCCGAAGAACCCGCGCATGCTCGTCACGTTTCTCAGCTATCGCGACTTCATCGAGCTCGTGCGCTGCTCGCTGCTGACGAATCGTGTCGGCCACGCGATCGTCTACGGCGCGTCGGACAACCCGGTGAAGTGGTGGGACAACACGAAGGTCGGCTTCCTCGGCTTCCGCCCGCGCGACAGCTCCGAGCAGTTCGCCGGGCTGTTTCCGGTGACGGCGCCGACCGCCGATTACGACGATCCCGCGCAGCGGTTCCAGGGCGGCGGCTTCGTCGTCGGCGAGCCGATGGAGCGGAACGCGTAGGCGGCGCGGCTGGCCGAAGATGCTTCATTGACGACGGATTGGCGGATGCGGTAAAAGGGGAGCCATCCGGTGCGACAGGCTCCGCCGTGCGGTGCCCGGAACGACGACGCGCACCGGACGGCTGCATGCGCGGCGCGACGCTCGAGGGCACGACGTCGCACCGCACCGCGATCCGATCGAATAATCACAATATCGAGAGCAATGAAGAAGATCTTATTGGCGTTGAGCCTTGCGCTGGCCGTTGCGCCGGCGTTTGCGGATCTGCAGGACGTATTTGCCGCCTACAAGAAGAACGACTACAAGACTGCCATCCCCGAACTCACGACCGCAGCGAACGCGGGTAACGTCGAAGCGGCTGCGCTGCTCGGTGATTACTACCGCTACCAGGACGCAGAGCAGGCGGTGAAGTGGAGTTTTCTCGCGGCCCAGCACGGCGACGCGAAGATGCAATACGACATGGGCGTGCAGATCGACGATGCCGCGTGGCAGTTGTTCCGGCACGAGGAGAATCCGGCCAAGCGCTATTTCCGCGTGGCGGCGGACTGCTTCCAGATGGCGGCCGATCGCGGCTACGCACCCGCACAGAGCGCGCTCGGCATGATGTACGACATGGGGATGAAGCTGCCCCAAGACCTCGAGAAAGCCGTCGTGCTGTATCGCGCCGCTGCGCGCCAGGGCGATCCGCTGGGGCTCGAAAGCATGGGTACGCTCTACCAGCAAGGGCGCGGCGTGAAGCAGAACCTGTCGACCGCGTACACGTTCTATCTTGCCGCGGTGAAGGCCGGGAAAGGCAGCCGCAAGGTCGAGTTCTCCGAGGCGACTGCACGCGCGCTCGAAGGGGAACTGTCGGCGCGCGATCGCGCGCGGGCGAAGGCGACCATCGATGCGTGGCAGCCGGGGCAGCCGCTCGACGGGATCTGACGCGGCAGCCGCCCGCGCGTCGCGGCCTGCGTGGCGTGCCGATGGTGCGCCACGCAGCGCGGCGTCGAGCGCGTAGGGAACGCCACGCGCATCGAGCCTCAGCGCAGGATGTCGGTCGCCTTGTGCCGTTCGTCGACGCCGTCGATCAGGATCAACGGGCCGCTCGCGTGTCGTGCGCGCAGCGGCTGAATCTGCCGGTACGCGTCCGATTCGTACCATGCGCGCGCCGTGTCGAGATCGGGAAACGCGATCGCGATCAGGTCGCCGCGCCACACGCCTTCGCGCACTTCCGGCCGTGCGCCGTGAATCACGAAATGGCCGTCGTACGGCGCGAGCGTGCCGTCGATCCGTTCGAGGTATTCGACGATGTCGTCGCACATCTCGACGTCGTGCAGGTGGGCGATGGCGTAGGCGGTCATGGCGGGCTCCTTGGCGGGATGCGGTGCGTGAATCGATGGAGCCATGATTGCGGCGCGGGACGCGCGCGTCGATTACCTGCGACGTAAGCAAATCGGTGCAGCCGCGCCGCGCTGCGCCGTGCTTCGGGCCCGCTATTGGCGCGCATCGTCAGCGGCAGTGCCGCCATCAATGCATGCGGCAAGCCGGATCACTTTCGCGCCGCTCCGCCGAATCGCACCAGTCACGCGGTCGCCACGCTTCGAACGTGACGGGCTTGGCCGCATTGGCGCGCGTAATGCGTACCGGGTCGGCCTTTAGCGCATCGCCGTCCTCGTCATAGTTGAATCGCCAGTTCCGGAACACGTCGCGATGAAACACCCACGTACGGTGTGAGATGTCGTAGCGAAACGTGATGCGGTCGCGCCAATGGTTGTGGCCCGCAAATACCCCCTGTTCGACCGTGAAGGCGCGAGCGCCGACCGTGAGCGCGTTGTCGGCGACGCCATCGAGATACGGGTCGTCCATGCCGCCTTCGTCGGCTTTCATGATCACAGTGTCGTTGCGCGCGGCCAGCCGGTAGCGCCCGTCCTTGCCTTGCAGGAAGATCATCAGCGGACGCAGCGACGCGTTGGCCATCGAGTCGTCGGGTCGGTGCGCGACGACGACGTAGCCGTTGCGCGTGCTATCGGTCAACTGGCCGGATGCGGCGTCCATCGCTTCGTAGCCGGCCGGAAGCTGCGCGACGATCTCGTCCGGCAGATCGGGTTTGTCCGGGCAAGCGAACGAAGCAGGCGTGTCGGCGCAAGTCCTGGCGAAGGCGCCGCCGATGCCGAACATCAGCAGCGCGGCGACGAGACATTCTCTGATGCGGGGGGCTGTCATATGAATAGGGGACGTGAGATTGCGCTGCGGCAGCCGACGCCTATGCGTCAACCCGTTTCGCCACGGCGCAAATGGATGGATCGACGGACGGCGTAGCGTAATCCCGCAACGCAATCCCTCACGCGCGCTTGCGCGCCGGCCGCACCGCGGGTGCGGACTCCAGTGGCTGGCTGGCCTGCTCGCAGAGCCGGTCGAGCATCCGTTGCGCGGCGCTCGCGCAATCCTCGCCTTCGGGCTTGTTCTCGATTTCGTCGATCAACGTCTCGAGGTGCTGACGGTTCTGCGCGAGCCGCCGTTCGAGCAGCGCGATCTCGTCGACCTTGTGCCGCAGCGCGACCAGCAGTTCGTCGTGCGGCCATGCGCCGAGATCGGGCGGCAGCACCGCGCGGATCTCGTCGAGCGAGAAGCCCGCACACTGCGCGCGGTCGATGATCGCGAGCCGCGTCAACGCTTCCGGCCCGTATTCCCGATAGCCGTTCGCCTGCCGGCGGGCCGGTTCGAGCAGGCCGCTCGCTTCGTAGAAACGGATGCGCGACGCGGCGAGGCCGCTCGCCTTCGCCAGTTCGCCGATTTTCATGTTGGACTCCAAAAAGGCTTGACCTTAAAGTTGACTTTAAAGTTATCGTGGGCCATCGTCAATCGAGGATCTGCCACATGAATCTGTTTGAGCCCCTCACACTGCCCAACGGGGCGGTGATTCCGAACCGTCTGGCCAAGGCCGCGATGGAAGAAAACATGGCCGATGCGGACCACGCGCCGTCCGATGCGTTGCTGCGCCTGTACCAGGCGTGGGCCGACGGTCAGGCCGGCCTGATCCTGACCGGCAACGTGATGGTGGACGGCCGCGCGATGACGGGGCCGAACGGCGTCGTGCTCGAAAGCGACGCGCATCTCGACCGTTTCCGCCGCTGGGCGCAGATTGCCCGCTCAGGCGGCGGGCACGTGTGGATGCAGATCAATCACCCCGGGCGCCAGATGCAGGCGGCGCTCGGCCAGACGACGCTCGCGCCGTCGGCCGTGCCGCTCGCGCTCGGCGCGCTGTCGAAGCAGTTTCCGGTGCCGAAGGAAATGACGGCGGCCGATATCGCCGACGTGCAGCAGCGTTTCGTGCGTGCCGCGCGGCTCGCGGAGCAAAGCGGCTTCACCGGCGTGCAGGTGCATGCGGCGCACGGCTATCTGCTGAGCCAGTTCCTGTCGCCGCTGACGAACCGCCGGCAGGATCAATGGGGCGGCAGCATCGAGAATCGCGCACGCCTGCTGCTCGATATCGTGAAGGCGGTGCGCGCGACGGTATCGCCGGCCTTCGCCGTCGCGGTGAAGCTGAATTCGGCCGATTTCCAGCGCGGCGGTTTCAGCGCGGACGACGCGAAGCGCGTGGTCGAATTGCTGAATCCGCTCGGCGTCGATCTCGTCGAACTGTCGGGCGGCAGCTATGAAGTGCCGGCGATGCAGGGCGAGGCGCGCGACGGGCGCACGCTCGCGCGCGAAGCGTATTTCCTCGAATTCGCGCGCGACATCACGGCCGTCGCGCGGATGCCGCTGATGGTCACGGGCGGGATCCGGCGCCGTGCGGTGGCCGAGCAGGTGGTGAACAGCGGCGTGGCGATGGTCGGCATCGCGACCGCGCTGTCGATCGACCCGAACCTGCCGCGCGACTGGCGCGCCGGCAAGGACAGCGCGCCGGTGCTGCAGCCGATCCGCTGGAAGAACAAGGCGCTGGGCGCGCTGGCGAACATGGCCGTCGTCAAGTTCCAGCTCACACGGCTCAGCGAAGGGCGTCGTACGCACCCGCAGGTGTCGCCGCTGCGCGCGCTGGTGAAGCAGCAACTGGCCGCGCAGTGCCAGACGCGACGCTACCGGAAGTGGATGGCGGGGCCGCGTACTTGATCGATGCGTCCGGGTCGGCCGCGGCGATACCGGAGGCTGACCGACCCGCCGCCGCGCACGCGCCGGCGCGCGCGTGGCGTGGCGGCGCGCCGCATCAGAACCGGTAGTTCGCGAGCACTTCGAGCCGCCGGTCGTTGCCGAGCAGATACTGCGTCTCGTTGTAGTACGCGGACTGCACGTAGCGACGGTTGAACACGTTGTACGCGCGGGCGGTGATCGTCGTGTCCTTGCGCGGCCGCCACGCGAGGCCCAGGTCGACGGTCGTGTACGACGGCATCACGAGCTGGTTCGCGGTATCGGCGAACCGCTTGCCGACGTACCTGACGCCCGCGATGCCCGTCCAGTCCGGCGCGAAGCGCCAGCTCACCCACAGGTTCGCCAGACGCTGCGGTACCGACACCGGCACGTTGCCCGCGCGCGATACGGTCGCGCCGCCGGACGACTGCTGGAAATCGTCGTATTTGGCGCGCAGGATCGACACGTTCGCATCGACGCGCCAGTCCTTCGCGATCTCCGCACCGACCGTCGCCTCCAGCCCGCGCGACGACTGCTGGCCGACCTGGATCGACTGGTTCGGGTTCGCCGGGTCGGCCGTCAGGAGATTGCTCTTCACGATCCGGTACGCGGCCAGCGTCCATTCCGCCTTGCCGTCGAGGAACGACTGCTTCACGCCGATCTCGATCTGGCGGCCGGTCGCGAGCGTGAAGTTCGCCTTCGACGCATTCAGCGACAGCAGCGAGCTGACCGGATCGGCCGCGACCGAATACTGGCCGTACACGGCGAGACCGGGCCGCACGTCGTACACGGTGCCGACGCGCCAGCCCGTGTTCGCGAACACCTTCGTGAATGCGCCGCCGTTCACGAGATCGTCGCGGTTCACGCTCGCATGGTCGTAGCGCAGCCCGCCGATCACCGACCAGCGCGGCGTGATCGCGAGCCGGTTCTCCGCGAACAGCGCGTACTGGTTCGACTGGCTGCGGTACTTCGGAAACGTACCGGCCGTATTGATGAAACCGCCCGGATCGAAGTCGAACGGATCGACCGTCGACGTGCCCGAATACGGCGAGTTGTTGTCGTGCTGGAACGTCGTGTGGTTGAACTCGACGCCCGCCGAAAACGTGTTGCGCATCCCGAACAACGCGCTGCCGACGGTGGCCGTCGTCACGTTGCCGTATTGCTCCTGATCATGAAAGATCTCGGTGTAGCTGCTGCGCCGCACTTGCGCGCTCGACGGCACGTACGTGTAGTACTCCGCATCCTTCCAGTGACGATTGCTCTTCATCCGGTACAGCGTGCTCGTCACGTTCAGGCCGTCGCTCGGCTGCCAGTTCGCCGACACGGTGGCCCAGCTGTCGCGGAACGCGATGTCGGCGTCGCCGACGTTGTAGTTCTTCTCGTCGAGCGCGCGATCGCGCGCACCGCCGACGAGCGGCGCGCCGAAATACCGCATCGGATGCTGGAAGCCTTGCGCGTACGACGCCGTCACGTACAGGTCGGGCGTCACGTCGTAGCGCAGCGCGCCCGAGACCGACAGGTTGCGCGAGTCGCCGCGATCGACCCAGTTCGACGAGCGGTTGCCGCTGATGTCGAAGCGGTACGACAGCTTGTCGTCGATCGCGCCGCCGCTGCCGAACGCGGCGCGCGCCGTGCCTTCGGTGCCGCCGCCGACCTGCAGCTCGTTGCGGATCGGCGTGCGCGTCGGCTTCTTCGGCACGATGTTGACCACGCCGCCGATCGCGCCTTCGCCGTAGATCACCGAGGCGGGGCCGCGCAGCACGTCGATATGGTCGACCGACCACGTGTCGAACGGGAACGTGACGCCGATCGCGCCGTACGGGCGCACGCCGTCATAGAGCTGCGTGACCGACGACGCGCCGACGAAGCCGCGCGCGGCGAGTTCCGAATTGCCGTTGCCGGGATGCGGCGACGCGCTGATGCCGGCGGCGCGGCTTACTGCGTCGACGATCGAACTGTCGCCGCGCGTGTCGAGGGTGGCGCGGCGGATCTGCTCGACGCTCGCGGGCGTTTCGAGCGGCGACAGCCCGAGATGGCTGCCGGTGTCGAGCGGTTGCGTCAGTGCGGGCGCCTTCTGCGCGTCGACGCGAATCGGTGCGAGCGTGGCGCCGGCTTCGTCGACGCCGCTTTTCTGTGCGTGTGCGTGCCCGCCCGGCGAGAGCGCCGCGAGAACGGCAGCGGGCAGCATCGATCTGAACTTCATCGTTTCGGTTTCCTTCGAATGGGGGAGGCGCTTGCATCGATCACGCTGCGGCCGGCGCCGCGCGGCCGAACAGCAGCCGGTCGAGCAGCCAGACCGCGACGAGCGTCAACCCCATCAGCGGGAACACGATGCCGAGCAGCACGAGCCCGGCGATCCAGCCGCGCATCGGCGGCGTGCCGCGTTCGCGCGACGGTGCGCCCAGCTTCCCGGCCGGGCGGCGTTTCCACCACATCACGGTGCCCGTGACGGCCATCGCGGCCAGCCCGAGCGACAACACTGCGCAAAGGATCTGGTTCGCGAGCCCGAAATAACGGCCCATGTGCAGCGACGTGCCGTACGACACGGCTTTCGATACCGCGCCGTAGTCGCCGTAGCGGATGTCCTTCAGGACGGCGCCGCTGTACTGGTCGACGTAGATCGTGCGTTCGGCCTTCGGGTCGGCCGGAAAGTACGACGCGGTGAACACGCCATCCGCGCCGGACGGCAACGCGAGCGTGTAGCCGCTCGTCACGCCGAGCCCGGCGACGATCGCGATCGCGCGGGCCAGCGGCAGCGGCGCAGGGGCCGGCGCCGACGCCGACGGCGAATGCGGCACGGGCACGTTGCCGACCGCCCACGGCGTTTGCGGCAACGGCAGGTCGTCCATCACCATTCCCGGCATCGATTCGCCGGAATCGTGGTGATGGCCGGACGACATGGCCGGCTGCGCAGGCGCGTGCCCGGCCGTCACGGCGGCACCCGGGCGCGTCGAGCGGATCGACCCGCCGCCCCACGCGCCTTCCGGCGCACCGAGGTTCACGGTCGCGGCGAGCGCCTTGAAATTCTTGCCCCACGAGCCCGACCACGGCAGCCCCGTCAGGATGAACGCGACCGTGCCGGCCGCGAGCCAGATGCCGGCCGACGCGTGAATGCTCTTCCACAGCGGCCGGCCGCGCAGCGACAGGTCGGGCCGCAGCGCGCGCCCGACGCGGGCCGTCCCGCGCGGCCACCACAGCGCGACGCCGGTGCCGATCATCACGAAGGTCCAGCAGGCGGCGAGCTCCATCAGCAACTCGCCGGTCTTGCCGAGCAGCAGCTTGCGATGCAGCATCCGGTCGATCTGCATGAAGCGGTTCTCGACGCTCAGCGTGCCGAGCACGCTGCCGTCGTACGGGTTCACGTACACGCTCTCGCGGCTGCCGTCGCGCAGCCGGAATACGTACTCGGCGCTGCGGTCCGGCGCGGTGGCGACCTGCACGGACACCGGCGTGGCGCCGGCCGGCATCACGGTGCGTGCGCGGGCGAGCAGCGTGTCGGCATCGAGCCGCGGCGTCGCGCGCGGTTCGACGACCAGCCGGTGCGGATACAGCAGCGGTTCGATCTGCGGCTGGAAGCAGTAGAGCGTGCCCGTGATCGCGAGGATCACGAGGAACGGCATCACGAACAGGCCGGCGTAGAAATGCCAGCGCCAGAGCGTCCGGTAACCGGCGCTGGCGGAACGGGCGGGCGAGATGGCCCGATCGACGGTGGTCGACATGGTGTGAACTCCTCGGGTGCGTCGAGCGGCGCGACCGGCGCGGGCCGGCTGCGGTCGACGTGCGTCGCACCCGCATGCGTGCATCGCCGCGACAGGCGGCGCGGCGCGCTGCGCAAACGGTGCGCAGGGCGGCGTCGCCCGCGCGATGCGGGCATTCGGGTGAACGCGTGAATCAGGTCAGGGCGAAACGAACGGCGTGAACGCGCATGCACGTCGACGTGCGCGCGTCACGGGGCAAAACGTTCAGCAGAACAGAGGAGGAGCGCGGGAGGGCGGGCGATCGTCGCATATCGATCGCACGAATGGAAGACCGTCGAAGCGAATGAAGAAGCGCCGCGGCGGCGCCGCGGGAAACAGCAGCACCAGCAGCACGAACGACGCGAGCGCGGTGAACAGTGCGGCGCCGAACGCGCACAGGCTGTCGCCGTTGTCGGAGGACGCCGCCTGGTCGGCATGCGCGTCATGCTTCAGTGCATCGGCGAGCGCGCGCGCATCGTTGGCCGGTGTGATCGGCGCGCCCGCATCGAAGCGGGCGGCCAGCGCGGCGCCGGTGACGATCAGCGGGCCGCGGCCCGAACACAGCACCACCGAGCCCGCATCCGGACCGTCCGGATTGAGCATCACGGCGCCCGACATCAGCGCGCGGGACAGCAGCGTCACGAGGAGGAACCCCCACAGCCACCGTCGCGCGACGCCTGGCCGGAGCAGGAAGCGGCGAAGTGCGTTCATGGCGCGCGATTGTACCTCCGTTTACGTGGAGGGGCGGTCGGGGCGCGAGTGTGTGGGGTGGGTTGGATTGCCGCAACGGCCGTGCGCGACGCGCGATCCGTTGCACCGGTTCACACCGGATAGGCGTCGTCGACCTTCAGGTTCGCGAGCCGGAACAGCGTGCGCAGCGTCTGCGGATGAATGTCGCGGTGCGCGGCGAGCGACGTCAGCATGAAGTCGAGCACCTTCGCGTAGCGGAGCAGTACGAGGCAGCGCGCGAGATCGGGCGCGCGGCCGCGCATGTCTTCGGCGAGCGTGACCATTTGCGTCGACAGCGTGCGCGCCATCTCGAGTTCCATCTGCTGTTTTTCGGTCCAGTCGGGCAGCGGCTGTTCGAGCACCTTCGCGAGGAAGAGCTGGAACGACGAGTCGGACGAGTTGGGCTGCGCATCCATGAAGAGCCTCGTTGCGTGTGCGTATCGTACGGGCGTATCCGCGGACGCGCCCGAGGGTGGATTCATGTCCGCGCGGTCCCCGCGCGCGGCCTCTGCCCGAACGGAATGCATATTCCGTACCAGCGCCGCCGGACGATTGTTGAGCAATGTTGAGCCGCGCTCCGCCGTCGGTCGGCGAGTCCCGCCGGGACTGGATCGCGCAGGCGGTCGAGGAGGGTGTCTATGGGCGCGAGGTGCGCCGCGTCGGGCGCCCGACGCGGCGTGACGGCGCGAAATGCTTCACGGATGTAACGTAACGCGGGCCTCGGGCGCGTCGCGCGTTTGCGCCGGCGAACGGCCGGAACGACGCGTGCCGCGTGGTCCGGCCGCGCCCGCCGTGCGTCCGCCGACGGAAAACGGCTGCGCGGAACGTGCGCTGTCGCATCGCGCGGACCGGCGGCGAGCACGCCGGTTGTTTCAAAACAGAGACGGTCCGGCGGCGGCCGATCGGTTGCGTGGTCATCCAACTGGCCCAGCGATCGGCCGCACAATTGTCCATGGGCAGACGGCGCAGGTTTGCCAACAATCTCCGAATCGTCCCCGCGAGATACGACATGAGCGCCCATACCTTCTTCTCGGCCAACCTGCTGCTTGCCTACACGGCCTATTTCATCGGCACGGCCAGCCCCGGGCCGAGCAATCTCGCGATCATGTCGGTCGCCGCGACCCAGGGCCGCAAGGCGGCGCTCGCGTTCGCGCTTGGCGTGATTTCGGGGTCGATGTTCTGGGCGACGATCGCGGCGCTCGGCATATCGGCCGCGCTGCTCGCGTGGTCGAAGCTGCTGGTCGCGATCAAGGTCTTCGGCGGGCTGTACCTGCTGTGGCTCGCGTTCAAGTCGGCGCGCACGGCGCTGTCGGGGCCGCCGGCGGCATCGGCGAGCGAGGCCCGCGAGCAGCGGCTGTCGCGCTTCTACGTGCGCGGCGCGATGCTGCACCTGACCAATCCGAAGGCGATTCTCGTGTGGGTGTCGATCGTCGCGCTGTCGTCGAACGGCGCGGGCGGCGCGCACGGCGCCGTCGTCCCGGGCTGCCTCGCGATCGGCTGCATGGTGTTCGGCGGCTATGCGCTGGTGTTCTCGATGGACGGTGCGCGGCGGCTGTACGTGCGCGGCCGTCGCGCGATGGAAGCGTGCCTGGCCGTGGTGTTCGGCGTCGCGGGCATTCGGCTGCTGGCGACGAACGTCTAGCAGCGCGACGCATGCCGGAAGCGCCCCGCCGCGGCGGCGTGCGACGGGGGCCCCGGCATCGACCGGGACGGCTTCAGAAAATGAAGCCGGTATTGATGAACTTCGAGTGGTGATCCGACACGATCGAGTCGAGCAGTTGCTTGCTGCCGTCGGTCTGCTTCGCCGCGACCATCGAGCGGATCGAGAACGCGCGCAGCGCATCGCTCACCGACAGCGTGCCTTCGGCCGAATCCTTGCGTCCCGCGAACGGGAACACGTCGGGCCCGCGCTGGCACTGGCAATTGATGTTCACGCGGCACACCTGGTTCACGAGCGGATCGACGAGCGCGCCGATCTGCGCCGGATCGGAACCGAAGATGCTGACCTGCTGGCCGTGATCCGACGTCGTCACGTAGTCGAGCGCGGTTTCCACGTCGTCGAACGGTGCGACCGGAATGATCGGCCCGAACTGCTCCTCGCGGTACAGCTTCATCCCTTCGGACACCGGATACACGACGGCCGGATAGAACAGCGTCTTGCTGAATTCCCCGCCCGAACGATTGACGACCTGCGCGCCCTTCGCCTTCGCGTCGTCGATCGCGTCGGTCATGTACGCGGTGCGATGCATGCCGGGCAGCGGCGTGATGCTGACGCCTTTTTCCCACGGCATGCCGATCTTCAGCTGTTCGAGCGCGGCGGTGAAGCGCTTCAGGAATTCGTCGACGATCGAGCGATGCACGAGCAGCATCTTCAGCGCGGTACAGCGCTGGCCGTTGAACGACAGCGCGCCGAGCAGGCACTCCTTCACGGTGAGGTCGAGATCGGCGTCGGGCAGCACGATCGCCGCATTCTTCGCGTCGAGGCCGAGGATCGCGCGCAGCCGGTGCGACTTCGGGTGCTGCTTCTTCAGGTGATCGGCCACCTTGCTCGACCCGATCAGCGCGAGCACGTTGATCTTGCCCGACGCGAGCATGTGCGGCACGACCACCGCGCCCGGCGCGTAGATCGTGTTGATCACGCCCTTCGGGAACGCGTCGCGGAACGCCTCGAGCAGCGGCTCGAACAGCAGCGTGCCGTACTGCGGCGGCTTGAACACCACGGTGTTGCCCATCAGCAGCGCCGGAATCAGCGTCGCGAACGTCTCGTTCAACGGATAGTTGTACGGGCCCATGCACAGCACGACGCCCAGCGGCGTGCGGCGGATCTGGCCGATCGTGCCTTCCGCGATCACGAAGCGCGAGTTCGCGTTGTCGAGCTCCTTCAGTGCGTCGATCGTCTGCGTCATGTAGGTGACGGTGCGGTCGAATTCCTTCTGCGAATCGGCGAGGCTCTTGCCGATCTCCCACATGATCAGGTTCACGACGAGTTCGCGCTGCGCGACCATCCGCTTGATGAAGTCCTGCATGCATGCAATGCGCTGCTCGACCTTCATCGTCGGCCATTCGCCGCGGCCCGCGTCGTACGCGCGCACCGCGGCGTCGAGCGCCGCGTCGCTTTCCGTTTCGCCCATCACCGGGTAGCTGCCGATCTCGACCTGCTCGACGCTGCCGTCCGCCTGGCGCACGCACACCGGGGACAGCACGGTCTTGGTTGCGCCGTCCCACGGCCGCAATTCGCCGTCGACGAGCGACACGCGCTGGTGAATCGGCGAAGCCAGCCGGAATTCGGCGGGGATGTCCTGTAAGGCGGGAAACAGGTGCTGCAGGGAGGCGGAATCGGGCATGACGGTCTCGTTTGACGGGGTGTCCGGGAAGGACGGGCGATGCGAATCCTGAACTGAACGGTCCTCGATCCTGAATCGGCATCATGACGCGCCGGCGACGGCGCGTCACGCGCGAATAGCGTCGATTCAGCGAATGGAACCAGTTCCATTTAAAAGGAACGCCGCAGCGAATGCAACATGGGGGCAAGCGCGCCGCAATGACCGTAAGCATTCGGAAAGAATGTGTCCAAATCCCCGGTATAACGGCCGCGGTGCAAGCGCAAACGTTTTACTTGGGCCGAATTGAGCGGATAATGGCGCAGCGCGGCGAGGAAAAAAACGCAGTGAGCCTGAGAGCAGACGTAGTGAAGAACGGACGAAGATCCGCTGCGCTGCCGATACGAGGTCGGCTGCCCGGAGCGCCGGGTCGGGGTTGCCCGGTCCGGCGCGCACCGGACCGTCGAATCCGCCCCGTCTGCTCGACCCGATCCTTCGTGATCCTCTCCAGTTTCCCCGTCGTCGTATCCCGACTCCCGCCTGTTATCGATCGTTGCCGCATGAGGCGGTTGATTCTAATCTTTCGTTTACATTACGAATCAAGCCACTCGATGGCCCAAAACAGAAAGGTATTCGTCAGGAATGCAGAGCGCCATGCGCGCTTGCGTTGTGGACAGGCGACACGTTTAAAATTAACTAAAAACACGAATCATTCTCGTTTATTATTTCGCCGCATTACGAGCCGTGACGGGATGTCACGGCTTTTTTCGTGTCGGCGGCGCCGGCCGGCAGCGATCCGCGCCGGCCGTTCGCCACTCGGCCTGCGCGACGGGGCGATCCTCCACGCGCATCGTCGTTTTCGCGAAAAGGGCTTGGCCGCTTCGCCGCGCGATGTGCGCGCGGGCCGGCGCGTTCTCGTTCGCCGTTTTCTTCACCACCTTCTACGTTCACGAACGTTCACGATGAAACTCAACACGAGCGCGTGCCATGCGCTTCTGATCGTCACGTCGCTGGCCGGCGCCCGCACTTCGTTTGCGCAGGCGGCCGACACCGCGGCGACCCTGCCCGCGATTTCCGTCAACGCAGCGGCCGAACATGCGTCGTACGACGGCGGCCATTCGCGCGCGGCGACCAAGACCGACATGTCGCTGATGGACGTGCCGCAGACGGTGAACGTCGTGCCGCACGCGGTGATCGAGGATCAGAACGCGACGTCGCTGCAGGACGCACTGCGCAACGTGCCGGGCGTCGGCTTCTCGGTCGGCGACGGCCAGCGCGACCAGATCACGATCCGCGGCTTCAACAGCATCACGGACCAGTACGTCGACGGCATTCGCGACGATGCGCTGTACTACCGCGACCTGTCGAACGTCGAGCGTGTCGAAGTGCTGAAGGGGCCGGCGGCCGTGCTGTACGGGCGCGGCTCGGCGGGCGGCATCGTGAACCGCGTGCTGAAGCGGCCGCAGGCGACGCCGGTGAACGACGTGGGCGTGACGCTCGGCACGCGCGGCGAGCGGCGCGGCGAATTCGACCTCGGCTGGAACCCGAACGACGCGGCGCGCTTCCGCGTGACCGGCGCGGCCGAGAATTCGAACAGCTTCCGCGACCAGTTCCAGCTCAACCGGCAGGCGATCGCGCCGTCCGCGCAGTTCAAGCTCGACCGCGACACGGTGCTGAACGTCGAATTCGACTACCTGCACGACCGCCGCACGTCCGATCAGGGCCTGCCCGCGTATCGCGGCCGGCCGGTCGACGTGCCGATCAACACGTACTACGGGTCGGCCGACGGGGGGAACAGTTCTTACAACGACGTCTCCGCGAAGAGCGCGACGGTGTCGCTCGATCACCGCTTCGACGATTCGCTGTCGTTCCACGGCGCGATCCGCGCGTACGACTTCTCGCTCGAGCGGAAGAACTACGTGACGTACGAGCCGATCAAGACGGCCGCGCACCCGGTCGTCACGCTCGACCAGTCGACGCGCCAGCGCACCGATCACGGCATCGACGGGCTGTTCGAGCTCACGCAGAAGACGTCGCTGTTCGGCATGCGTCACGAGCTGCTGTACGGGCTCGAGCTGTCGCAGCAGCAGAAGTTCGACACGATCTACGGCGTGACGAAGGTCGCGACCTACGATCTCTTCGATCCGCAGCCGGTCGTGCTGCCCGGCGTGCCGACCGGCGTGCGCGCGAAGACGAACGCGTCGACCGTCGTCGGGCTCGCGGGCGTCTACGCGCAGGACCTGATCTCGCTGACCGAACACTGGAAGGTGCTCGCGGGCCTGCGCTTCGACTACCTGAACCAGACCCGCCACGACTACACGTCGTCGAACGTCAATCTCGAGCGCACCGATCATGCGTGGAGCCCACGCGTCGGCCTGATCTACGAACCGCTCGACTGGCTCACGCTGTACGGATCGTTCAGCCAGTCGTTCTCGCCGCTGGCCGACACGCTGATCAGCTCCGGCGCGTTCTCGAACGGCGCCGCGCTCGCCCCGCAGAAGACCACCGCGTATGAGCTCGGCTCGCGCTTCGACCTCGGCGGCAAGGCCACGGCCAGCGTCGCGCTGTTCGACATGCGCCAGACCAACCAGCAGATCGGCGACCCGGCGAATCCCGGCTATGCGCTACCGATCGGCACGCAGCACGTGCGCGGGATGGAGCTCGGCTTCACCGGCGAGATCGCGCCGAAGTGGTCGGTGTATGCGGGGTACGCGTACCTGAACGGCACGGTGGACGGATCCGCGCAGTCGACCGCGGCCGGCCTCGCGGTGTCGAGCAACACGCCGGGGCTGATGCCGCGCCACAGCGCGAACCTGTGGCTCAAGCGCGAGCTGCCGTATGGCTTTTATGCGGCGGCCGGCATGCAGTTCCAGTCGGCGCGCTACACGTCGGCGAGCGATCTCGTCACGCTGCCGTCGTTCACGGTGTTCAACCTGGGCGCCGGCTATCGGAGCAAGAAGGTCGACGTGACGCTCACGCTCGACAACCTGTTCAATCGCCGCTACTTCATCGCCGCGCACGGCAACGCGGACCTGTACAACATGCCGGGCGATCCGCGCACGCTGACCGCCACGGTGAAGTGGCACATGTAACGCACGCGGTGCGCGACAATGCGGGTCTTCGTCACGACGACCCGCACCCGACTGCCCATGATCCGCCCCGCGATTGATGGATTCTCCATGGCCGGCCGCGCCCGCGCGCTGCTTTTATCGTTGCTGGCGTGCGGCCCGCTCGCGGCCGGTGCGCAGACGATCCCCGCGGATGCCGAGCCGGGTTGCCGGGCGGCGCATCTCGACCGGACGATCACGCTGTCGGGGCAATACGCGCTCGATTACGGCGACGAATCGCTCGGGTCGGACGTATGGTTCGAAGAGGACGACGCGTCGGCGCGGCGCTTGCCCGATCGCTCGCAACGCGCGGGCGTGATCGTTTTCACGAATCAACACGAGGCGAGACGCGGGCTGCGGCTGCCTGCCGCGCAGCCGCGCGGCGTGTGCCGGTTCGACGGGCGCGCGACGCTCGTGATCCGCGATCTGGAGACGGCGTGCCCGGGGCTGGAAACGCCCGATCGTGCGCGGCTGGTGAAGGTCGTGGCGGCCGACGCGCCGGCGCGGCACGCCTGCGGCGCCATCGCGCGATGACGCCGGCGCGACGGCGCCGTTACTCGACGTCCTCGTCCTCTTCGTCATCGGCGGCGTACGCGTCGCGCTCGGGCGCCGCATACGCGCTCGCCTGTTCGAGCAGCCAGCTGCGGAACGATTCCAGCGGCTTGCTGTGGCTGAACTCGGTCGGATACACGAGGTAATACGCCGAATCGCCGACGGTTGCCGCATCGCACGGCACGACGAGGCCGAGCTGCTGCAACTGTTCCTCGACGAAGAACTTCGGCACGAGCGCGACGCCGAGCCCGGCCGCGGCCGCGCTGATCAGCATCGTATGCAGTTCGTAGCGCACGCCCTGCATCGTGCGGATGTCCTCGACGCCATGCGTTTCGAACCACTGCGCCCATGCGCCGGGGCGCGTCGTCGAGTGCAGCAGCGGATACGCGAGCAGATCCTCGACGCGCTCGACCGGCCCGTCCAGCAGCGCCGGCGAGCAGATCGGCACGACTTCCTCGCCGAACAGGTAGTCGGACGACGTGCCGGGCCAGGTCGGCTTGCCGTAGTGGATCGCGGCTTCGAAGTGCGTGTCCTCGAACGAGAACAGGTCGGTGCGGCTGCCCATGTTCACGCGCACGTCGGGCGTGCGGTCGTAGAAGCTCTTGATGCGCGGGATCAGCCAGTGCGACGCGAAGGTCGGCAGCACCGCGAGCTCGAGGTAACCGCCGCCGCTGCCGTGCGCGATGATCGACAACGTGTCGCGGTCGAGCGTTTCCAGCGCGCGCCGTACTTGCGTGCCGTACAGCTTGCCGGCCCGCGTCAGCACGACGCGCTGCTTCACGCGCGCGAACAGCCGCACGCCGAGGCTCGCCTCCAGCGTCGCGATCTGCCGCGACACCGCGCTTTCGGTCAGGAACAGTTCCTTGGCCGCGTGCGTGAAGCTCTCGTGGCGGGCGGCGGCTTCGAAAGCCACGAGCGCGCCCATGTTGGGGATCTTGAATTTGCGCATGATGTCTGGGTCTGTCTGGATAGGGAGCACGCACCCGAAATTAAAAAATCATTCCACGGGAATGCCCGACATCGCCCGCAGGGCGGCGTCGCTCGTCGCTTGTCTGGCGCGACCAAACGGCGCTCCTCGCTCCTTGCCCTGCGCCCTAAGGACGCCCCTTGGGATGAGCGATGTCGGGCATTCGCACGTGTGTTCCCTCTCCAAACGGACCCTGCATTCCTCTGATAAAAAGGGCCGCCGCACGTGGGCGAAAGGCAGGCGAAGAACGGCTGATCATTCCAAAAACTCATCACGTATCAATTTAATCTCGCTTTACGCCCCGCTGCAACCCTTTGAATAATGCTTCCCGTGCAAGGCCAGGCGCCCGCAGGGCGGCCGGCCGACGAATGGCCGGCACGTTTGCCGGCGGGTCCCCCGAGACGAGAATCCTGATGCGCAATCCGAATATCGACAGCTTGCTGACGAAGCTGCTGGGACAGGCGAAGACCGACGCCCTGTTCTCGACCCTGAACATGCCGGCCATCCTCGAAGAATGGGAAGACGGCGTCGTGACGCGCGCGGAAATCGCGCAGGCGATGAACATGGCGCTGTTCGAAGGGCTGCTCGAGCGTTCGGCGAACGGCCGCGCGTACACGGCCGACACGATCGAGCGCGGCGGTTCGGTCTATTTCGACCACGGCGCGCTGCGCACGGTGCGCTGGCCGCACACGGGCGCGCTGCCGCCGGGCGAGGCCGCGTTCACGCGCATCCTGCGTCCGCTCGGCTTCCGCCTGAACGGCCGTTACCCGCTCGACAAGCTCGGCATGACTGGCCGGGCGTACGCGCATGAGGACGCGCCGGACGAAATCGCGCAGTTCTTCGTCAGCGAGCTGCATCCGGAGCGCTTCTCGAAGGAATTCCAGCAGGCCGTGACGAATGTCGTCAGCTCGTCGCGCGACCCGTTGTCGCCGGCGGCCGTCGCGCTGCTGTGGGAAGTCGAGCGCGAAGGCTGGCTGTCGCTGGACGACGCGCACGCGTTGCTGCCGGAAATCGTCGGCGCGTTCGCGCGCCAGCACGACCTGCCGAACGAGCTCGACTATGAAACGCTGCTGATGGAATCGGCGGAAATGGCGTGGATCGCGACCGAAGGCAACGCGTTCAACCACGCGACCGACCGCGTCGCCGACGTGTTCAAGCTGGCCGACGACGAGAAGGCGAAGGGTCGGCCGATGAAGCCGGAAGTCGAACGCTCGCGCTCGGGCCGCGTGTTCCAGACCGCCTATCGCGCGGATACCGTCGAACGCGAGTTCCGCACCCGCGACGGCGGCACGGTGAAACGCAACGTGCCGGGTTCGTTCTACGAGTTCATCACGCGCAAGCGCACGTTCGACCAGACGGCGCGCCGCTGGGTGACCGACCTGCGCTTCGACGCGGGCAACGCACAGGGCATCTTCAAGATGACGGCGAACGCGGCGAAGTAAGCGCGACGCGTCGCGCGCCGCATGCAAAAGCAGACGGGCCGGCGGCTGGTTTCAGCCGTCGGCCCGTTTTTCGTTCGTCGACGGGGCGTCGCGTGCGTCAGAAGAGGTGCGTGACCAGATAAAACAGCACCAGCAGCCCGATAGGCACGCCGAGCAGCCATGCGATCAGATATTTGCCCATGTCGTTGTCCTCCTCGTGGCCGCGACGCGGCGTGCGTCGCGGCGGGGTGAGACGACTGGCGCGTTACAGCTCGCGGTCGAATTCCTTCAACTGCTTCTCGGCTTCGTCGCGGGCAATGCCGTAACGCTCCTGGATCTTGCCGGCCAGATAATCGCGATTGCCTTCCGCGACCGCGAGATCGTCGTCGGTCAGCTTGCCCCACTTGGCCTTCAGCTTGCCGGTGAGCTGCTTCCACTGGCCCTTGATCTTGTCTTCGTTCATGGTGTGCTCCTTTCGTAAGGGGAGAAAAGTGCGGCACGCGGCCGCGTGATAGTTCAGGCCTTCGCCTTCAGGCCCGATGCGTCGACGTGCTTCACGCCCTTGATGGCGCGCGTCACGGCGACGGCCTTCTTCACGGCGACCTTCGTCGGCAACACGCCCGTGAGCGTGACGACGCCGTCCACCGTCTTCACGCTGATGTCGGTGCTCTTCACGCCATCGGTGGTCGCGAGTTCACTCTTCACCTTGGTCGTGATCCATGTGTCGGTCACCGGCTGGCTCGATTCGGTCGCCATGCCGCTGTCGGTCGACGAGGCCTGGGCGTGCGCGTTCGTGAGCGGGGCAGCGGAAAGGAGGAACGCCGCGCTGACGGCGAGCAGTGTCGAAAGGTGCGAGGTCTTGTTCATTGATGTTCTCCTTCGATTGGCGAGTGAAGCAACGGGTGAGCACGGATCGTTCCCGCGCGTTGCCGGGCCTCAGCGGGCGATCGGCGTGTCGTAGCCGGGCTCGCGCGGCGGCATGTCGGGCCGCGGCACGTCGGGCGGCAGCGGTACCGGCGGGTCGGTGCCGGGCGCCGGTTCGGGCGGATTGTCCGGGGGCGGTTCGGGCCGCGTCGGATCGGGTGTCTGATGCAGTTTCATCCAGATGTCCTCCTCTGCGGTATGAAAGGGCAGCGCATGGAGCGCCGATGCAGTACCAGCGTACCGACGCGAACGCGAGCGGACATCGCGCAAATTCACCTGATCGGCTAGTGCGTTTGCACCGGGGACGGAACGCAGCGGTGGAGCACGCGCGTGCACCATGTCCCGCGCAACGCCGCCGGACGGGTGCGCGGGCCGCGCCGCGACGTTCGGCGGGGCACCGCACGATCGCGAGCGGCGTGCGAATGTACTATTCGAGATAGTGCATCCGCGCCTGTCGGGCCGTTGCGCGGCAGGCGATCATCGCCGCACGCGCCGGCCGGGGCGTGCCACCGCAACGGGCGCTCGGCCGACGCCCGTATCGACGACAGGGACAACGATTCGATGAACGAACAAGTAGACGAACAGGCGCTCAAGTCGCATACCGACCGGCGTCAACTGCACCAGATCATCGCCGGGCTCACCGAGGGCGTGATCCTGATCGAGCCCGACCAGCGGATCGTCTGGGCGAACGAGGCCGCGCTCGCGATGCACGGCGTGACCGAGCTGAAGGCGCTCGGCGCGGACGTCACCGAATACCGCGAGCGATTCCGGCTGCGCTACCGGAACAACCATCCGGTGCGCGACGGCCACTATCCGATGGATCGCGTGATCGCCGGCGAGGAGTTCAGCGACGTGACGGTCGAGGTCGAATCGGCGGCCGACGAGTCGGTGAGCTGGGTTCACCGCATCCGCAGCCTGGTGCTGACGAACGCGGCCGGCGCACCCGATTGCCTCGCGCTCGTGCTGCACGACGCGACCGAATGGGCGAGCGCCGAGGAGCGCTTCGAGCGCACCTTCAACGCGAATCCGGCGCCGGCCGTGATCTGCCGGCTCGACGACTTGCGCTACGTGAAGGTCAACCAGGGCTTTCTCGACATGACGGGGTACGCGCGCGACGACGTGCTCGGCCGTTCGGTGTACGAGATCGACGTGCTCGAACAGGCCGAGCGGCGCGAGCTCGCGATCGAGCGGCTCGGCGAAGGCGCGACGATCCCGCAGATGGAAGCCGTGCTGAAGCTTGCCGACGGCAACACCAAGGCGGTGGTCGTCGCCGGGCAGCCGATCGACATGAACGGCGAGGCGTGCATGCTGTTCACGTTCATGGATCTCGAGCCGCGCAAGCAGGCCGAGCGCGCGCTGATGCAAAGCGAGGAGCGCTTCGCGACGGTGTTCCGGATGGCGCCGGTCGCGACCGCGATCGTCACGGCCGACCGCTTCGAGCTGCTCGACGTGAACGACGCGTTTGCCGCGCTGACGGGCCACGCACAAGGCGACCTGCTCGGCAAGTCCGCCGACGAGATCGGGCTGTGGGCCGAGCGCGGCGTGTGGTCGCGCGTCGAAGGTCGGCTCGCGCGCGACGGCAACGTGCGCAACGCCGACGTGCAGATCCGCACGCGCGACGGCGACGTGCGCGATTGCGTCGTGTCGGCGGACCCCGTCGCGATCCACGGGCGCGACTGCCTGCTCGTCGCGCTGCTCGACATCAGCGATCGCAAGCGGACCGAGATGGAGCTCGTCTATGCGATCGAGACCGCGATGCAGGATGCGTCGTGGTTCAGCCGCACGCTGATCGAGAAGCTCGCGAACGTGCGGCGCGCGAATGCGCCGGATGCGGGCGCGCAGCTGTCCGACCTGACCGCGCGCGAGCGCGACGTGTTCGACCTGCTGTGCCACGGCCTGGCCGACAAGGAGATCGCCGGCCGCCTCGGGCTTGCGCCGAACACCGTGCGCAATCACGTCGCGACGATCTACGCGAAGCTCGACGTGCATAGCCGCGGCGAGGCGATCGTCTGGGCGCGCGAGCGCGGGATCGTCGGCGCGGCCGAGGCGAACGGCGCGCGCGGCGACAAGGGCGGTGCGAAGGGCAAGGACTGACCGCGGCGGTACGAATGCACCAGGCGCACTGGTGCATCCGCATCTGCCGCCCGCGGCGCCGGCTTGCGATCCTGTCCACTCGGCGGCGGCGCGCAGGGGCGCGGCATCGCCGGCTTTCCTCAACCATCGCAGGAGACGACCATGGACAGGAATCGCATCGAGGGCAAGCTCAAACAGGTCAAGGGTTCGGTCAAGGAAGCACTCGGCAAGGTCACGGGCGACCGCGAGACCGAAGCGGAAGGCGTGGCCGAACAGCAAGCCGGCAAGCTTCAGGAAAAGGCCGGCGAGGCCGCCGACGCGGCGCGCAACCACAAGGGCACCGACCGGCACTGATCGATGACGCGGCGCCTTGCCAGCGTCGCGAAGGCCGGCCGGGCCCGCGTCGCAACGATGATGCGTTGCCTGCATGACCATGGCCGACCTTGATCCAGCGGCGCGGCCGCCCTTCGCCATGGAAGGCTTCCCTGCACGGTCCACCGACGCGCGGGCCGTGGATCGGCCGCGACTACGGAACTTGATGACAAATCCTCACAACATAGTTCCGATATTTCGTTTGCTGCACGGGTATTGGCTACCCACAATCCCTTCACCTCTTACGCGATGAAAGGCTCTTCGGAGACGGAGCCGCGGTCATCGTCCGCCCGGATTGGCGCGTGGCACGCGCCCTGGCACGCAAGCGCATCACCGGCGCGCAGGAGGTTGCCGGCGCGCGACCCTCGCGCGTTGCATCCCGACCCCCAGAAGAAGGACTGCCATGACGTTCCGCATTCGTTCGCTTTCCGGCGTTGCGCTGACCGCCGCGCTTCTCGCGTTCCAGACGGGCGCGGCCCACGCACAGGAGACGATCGTCAAGGTCGGCGTGGCTGGCCCGCTCACGGGCGGCGGCGCCGCATACGGCAAGGACATCGAGAACGGCGTGCGCATGGCGGTCGACGAAGCGAATGCCGCGCGCACGACCGTCGGTGGCAAGCCGGTGAAATTCGTCATCGCGTCGCAGGACGACCAGAGCGATCCGCGCACCGGCGTGCAGGCCGCGCAGCAGCTCGCCGACGCGCAGGTCGCCGTCGTGATCGGCCACTTCAATTCGGGCACGACGCTGCCCGCGTCGAAGATCTACGCGAAGGCCGGCATTCCGATGATCACGCCGTCGGCGACCAATCCCGACATCACGCGCGCCGGGCTCGATACCGTGTACCGCGTGATCGCGACCGACACGCAGAACGCCGGCAATGCCGGTGCGTATGCGGCGAGCGTGACGAAGGCGAAGCGCATCGCGATCATCGACGATCGCACCGCGTTCGGCCAGGGCGAAGCCGACGAGTTCGAGAAGGCCGTGAAGGCGAACGGCGGCACGATCGTCGCGCGCGAATTCACGAACGACAAGGCAGTCGACTTCAGCGCGCAGCTCACGAAGATCAAGAGCACGAATGCCGACCTCGTGTTCTTCGGCGGCCTCGACGCGCAGGCCGCGATGCTCGTGAAGCGCATGCGCCAGCTCGGCATCCGCGCGCAGTTCCTCGCGGGCGGCGGCGTGATGAACGCGAACTTCATCCGGCTGGCCGGCAACGCGGCCGAAGGCGCGGCGGTGTGGGAGTACGGGCAGCCGCTGTCGCGTCTCGCGAAGGGCAAGCTGTTCGAAACGAAATTCAAGCAGAAGTACGGCGTCGACATGCTCGCGTATGCGCCGTTCGCGTACGACGCGACGTGGATCGCGATCAACGCGATGCAGAAGGCGAACTCAACGAAGCCGGCCGATTTCAACGGCGCGCTGAAGGGCACGCGCTATGACGGCATCACAGGCACGATCGCATTCACGAACACGGGCGACCTGAAGAGCCCGAGCTCGACGCTGTATGAAGTGAAGAACGCCGCGTGGCAGCCCGTCACGACGAAATCGGCGGACTGAACGCAACACGGGCGAGCGGGCTTTCGCGGCGATGCCGGACGTGCTGAAATAGCCGGAGCGATCGTCGACGAAGCCTGCCCGCGCGACGCCGCGCGAGGCGCGGCACGAACCAGCCACGGGCGCGGCCGGCTGGCGGAGGCCGGCGCCAAGCCCGTCATCAGCGTGAGCGGCCCCAAGCCTTTTACGTGCAACCGGAGTCAGTCGTGAGTTCTCAAGTCGTCATCGTCGGCGGTGGTGTGATCGGCAGCTCGATCGCGTATTTCCTGCGCGCCACCGATCCCACGGTCGCCGTGACCGTCATCGAACGCGATCCCACCTATGCGAGATCGTCGTCGGCGCTGTCGGCCGCGTCGATTCGCCAGCAGTTCTCCACGCCGCTGTCGATCGAGATGTCGCTGTTCGGCATCGACTTCCTGCGCACGATCGGCGAACGGCTCGAAGTGGACGGCAACCGGCCGTCGATCGATCTGCACGAAGGCGGTTACCTGTTCCTCGCGACGCCGGCCGGCGACGCGACGCTGCGCGAGAACCATGCGCTGCAGACGCGCCTCGGCGCCGATATCCGGCTGATGGACGGCGCCGCGCTGCGCGCGAAGTTTCCGTGGCTCAACGTCGACGATCTCGTGTCGGGCGCGTACGGCGTGAGCGGCGAAGGCTGGTTCGACGGCTACGGGCTCGTGCAGGCGCTGCGCAAGAAGGCGCAGGCGCTCGGCGCGCGCTACGTGGCCGCCGACGTGAAGGACGTCGTGCGCGACGGCCGCCGGATCACGCATGTCGTGACGGGCGACGGCGAGCGCTACGCATGCGACACGCTGGTCAACGCGGCCGGCGCGTGGACGCGCGCGCTGTCGTCGATGATGGGCATCGACATTCCCGTGTATGCGCGTCGGCGCAGCATCTTCAACGTATCGTCGCCGGCGAAGCTCGCCGATTGCCCGCTGCTGATCGACCCGACCGGCGTGTATTTCCGGCCGGAAGGGCGGACGTATATCTGCGGCACGTCGCCGAGCCCGGATCGCGACCCGGACGACCTGCCGCTCGACGAAGTCGATCACGCGCTGTTCGACGACGTGATCTGGCCGACGCTCGCGCACCGCGTGCCGGAATTCGAGGCGTTGCGCGTCGAGAACTGCTGGTCCGGTTACTACGAGTACAACGTGTTCGATCACAACGCGATCATCGGCTACCACCCTGAACTCGACAACGTCGTGTTCGCGAACGGCTACAGCGGCCACGGGCTGCAGCAAGGGCCGGCGACCGGGCGTGGCGTCAGCGAACTCATTCTGGGCGGGCGTTACGACACGCTCGACCTGTCGTCGCTCGGCTGGGCGCGCGTGCTCGAAAACCGGCCGATCGTCGAAAAGAACGTCGTGTAGCGCGGCGTGACCGCCCGGTGTGGGGTGGGCGGGATTCTCCTTGTGTCTCAAACCCGTTGGCCCGACTCCGTCGGGCCTTTTTTCATGGTCGGCGCGCCGCGCCGTGCTCGATGTCGCCGATGCCGGGATGTGGCAACATCGCGGAGGTTTCGACACACGATCTTTACTCGAGCAACGGGGGCCGGGATGAGCGACATCGCCATCGATATACCGTGGCCGGTCATGATGCTGATTCTGGGTGTCAGCTATTGGCCATTGTGGCTGCTTGTCGGAGCAGGGTTGATGTATTTCGGTGTAACGCGTCTGCGCGGGGTCGGGCGTGTTGCCTGTACGGTCGTTGCGGTCTTGTTCATTCTTTATACCGGCCTGGGCTTGTACGTGATGCTTGCCAGGTCACGATAGCGATGCGGTCGGCCGGAAGCGGCGTGACGTCGATTCATGGATGTCGCGACACGTCATGCGCCGCGCTGGACGCGAGGAAGCGATCGATCTGCGCGGAACGACACGGGCCCGGCTTCGCCGGGCCTTTTCCATTCCGCTCGCTACCGAACGCCATAAATCGCGTCCCGCAGATCGAGCGTGTACTGCCCGTTCATGCCTTCGTAAAGGGTGTTCGACAGCGACACGACGGTGAGCCCGCGTGCGCGGTCGACGAACCACGAGTGACCGTAGACGCCGCCCCAGCGCCAGGTGCCGACGGATTCCGGCGACGCGGCCGCCTGCGGGTCGTGCAGCACCGAGAAGCCGATTCCGAAGCCCGCGCCCGGCAGGTCCGGCAATTCGAAATCGCCGGTTTGCACGCGGCCCATCTCGTCGACGAGCTCGGCGGGCAGGATCGCGCCGCCGCCCGCACGCAGCGTGTCCAGCACCGTCAGCACGTCGCCGGCGGTGCCGACCATTCCGGCGCCGCCCGATGCGAACGCGTGTGCATTCAGCGCGCGCGACGGCGAGTACGTGACGCCGACGAACCCTTCGACGATGGGCACCGTCTCGTTCTCCGCGAGCCGGTGCGGCTGCGGCGTGTCGTTGACGTACGGCGTGGCGAGCCGCGCGGAATCGCGTGCGACGAAGGCCGTGTCGCGTGCGCCGAGCGGGCGCAGCACGAGCGCATCGACCGCATCGGCGAGCGGCACGCCGCAGACGGCCTCGATCAGCGCACCGACGACGTCGATCGACAGCGAATAGTTCCAGCGGGTGCCGGGTGCGAACAGCAGCGGCACGCTGGCGATCCGGCGCAGGTTTTCGGCGAGCGTGATCGATGCGCCATCGAGCCCGTCGGAGACGCCTGCGCGCGCGTAGGGGCCGTTTGCGTCGGTTTCGTTGAAGCGATAGTCGAGACCGGCGGTATGCACGAGCAACTGGCGCACCGTGATCGTCGGCACGCGGCCGTCGGGGAGTGCCGGACGGAACGCGGGCAGCCAGCGCGTGACGTCCTCGTCGAGCGACAGCTTGCGTTGCGCGACGAGCGCCATCGCGGCCGCCGAGACGATCGGCTTCGTCACCGACGCGAGCCGGAACAGCGTGTCCTCGCGCATCGGCGTACGCGATTCGCGGTCCGCGAACCCGGCCGCGCGGCGATAGACGAGTTCGCCGTCGCGGGCGACGAGGACGACCGCGCCGACGAGGCGCTGCGTGTCGAGCTGGCGGGACAGGACCGCGTCGACGCGCTCGGCGAGCGCGGGATCGGTTGACGACTGCAGTGACGATGCGGGAGAGGAGGTCATCGAAATTTCCGTCGTGAAGGGGCCGTTCGACATGTTATGGGATGCCTGGCGCACGCGTCGTTAACCCGTACGCGGAGCGGGGCGATGTGGGCGGCGCGGGCTCGCGGCGACGAACACCCGGCCCGGCAGCCGACAAAATATGCGCCAATCGGCCGGCGGCGTTCGTTAGAATCAGTTTTCGTCGAGGCAATGACGCATTTGCATTGGTGCAGAGCAGTATCGAATCGAAGACGCGGCTTGTCCCGATTCCATCGTTCATCTTTCACCGGAGGCGAGCATGCCAGGTTTACTTCCCGATGTTGACCGCGAGGGGCTCCTCGAATATTCGGTGGTGTACACCGATCGCTCGGTCAATCATATGTCGCAGCGCTTCCAGGGCGTCATGCGCGACATCTCCGCCACACTGAAAAAAGTCTACAACGCGAAGTCGGTCGCGATCGTCCCGGGCAGCGGCACGTTCGGCATGGAAGCCGTGGCGCGACAGTTCGCGACGAACAAGAAGTGCCTCGTCATCCGCAACGGCTGGTTCAGCTTCCGCTGGTCGCAGATTTTCGACATGGGCAGTATCCCGTCCGAAACGACGGTGCTGAAGGCGCGTCCGGTCGAAGCCGGCAGGCAGGCCGCCTATGCGCCGGCGCCGATCGACGAAGTGGTCGCCGCGATCAAGGAAAACAAACCCGATCTCGTGTTCGCGCCGCACGTCGAAACCGCGTCCGGCATGATGCTGCCCGATGCGTACCTGCGCGCGGTGGCCGATGCCGTGCATGCGGTCGGCGGCATGTTCGTGCTGGATTGCATCGCGTCGGGCACCGTGTGGGTCGACATGCAGGCGAGCGGCGTCGACGTCCTGATCAGCGCGCCGCAAAAGGGCTGGAGCGCATCGCCGTGTTGCGCGATGGTCATGTTGAGCCCGCTCGCGCGCGAGCGCATCGATGCGACGACCAGCACCAGCTTCGCGTGCGATCTGCGCAAGTGGCTGCAGATCATGGAAGCGTACGAGGGCGGCGGGTTCGCGTATCACGCGACGATGCCCACGGACAGCCTCACGACGCTGCGCGACGTGATGAAGGAAACCGATGCGTACGGTTTCGACAAGGTGAAGGCGGAACAGCTCGAGCTCGGCGAGCGCATTCGTGCGCTGCTGACGGAGAAGGGGGTCAGGAGCGTGGCCGCGGCAGGATTCGAGGCGCCGGGCGTCGTGGTGAGCTACACGGACGATGACGGTATTCGCACCGGAAAGAAATTCGCCGATGTCGGTGTGCAGATCGCGGCGGGCGTGCCGTTGCAATGCGACGAGCCGGAGGATTTCAAGACGTTCCGGCTCGGGTTGTTCGGTCTCGACAAGCTGCACGATGTCGACGGCGCGGTGAAGCGGTTTGCCGATGCGTTGAACCGGATTCTGTAAGGCGATCGTGCGCAACGGGTTGCGCCGGTGGCCGCCGCGCGTTCGTCGAGCGGCGGCTTCCGGATCGTTGAAAACCCGACCGTTCAGGAGCGTGACATGACCGAAGGCGCGCTGACGTTTGCCAGTCAAGCCGAATGGGAAAGCTGGCTGGAAAAAAACGGCGGCGCGTCGACCGGCGCATGGCTGCGGCTCGCGAAAAAAGGCGCGGGGCAGCGAACCGTCACTTATGATGAGGCGGTGGAAAGCGCCCTCTGCCACGGCTGGATCGATGGCCAAAAGAAGGCCGAGAGCGAGCAATACTGGTTGCAGCGTTTCACCCCACGCTCGGCGAAAAGCATCTGGTCCAGGCTCAACAAGGACAAGGCCGAAGCGCTGATCGCCGCAGGAAGAATGTGGCCGGCCGGCATGGACGAAATCGAGAGGGCGAGGAAGGACGGCCGCTGGGAGGCGGCCTATACGTCGGCCAGCAACTCGATCGTGCCGGACGATCTGCAGGCGGCGCTGGACGCCAATCCGAAAGCCGCGAAGTTTTTTGCGACGCTGAACAGCCGCAATCGCTATGCGATCCTGTTTCGGATACAGAACGCGAAGAAGCCGGAAACACGGGCGCGAAAGATCGCGGAATTCATCGACATGCTCAAGCGGGGCGAGACGTTTCATCCGTAGGGCTTTGGCACCGGTGGCATACCAGAAGAAGCATGACTGGCCGAGAACAGCCGGAAGCGGGCGGCTGCCGCCACTTGACGGCGGCAGCGTTCAATTATTCGGCATGCCGAGGTCGGTTGCGTCGCATACGGATTGAACTATGCGACATGGGCTTCGCGTACGGGATCGATTTAGTCGGCGTGACATGAAAAATTCGTTTTTTTGATTTTATGGGTAATTATGTTTATAAAAATAAAACAATAGATATGTAGTCGTGTCGATGATTTACATATCCCTGACGAAATTGACAGCTGCATTTCATCTAAATGTTAGTTTAAATGGATGTGCAGCGAAATCGGTCATTTCGATTAATGAAATAATCAGGAGGGGATGTGATTCATCGAATGCTTTTTGCCGGTGCGATTGTGCTTGCGACGGCGATGCCGGCTCATGCGGAAAGTGCGACGGATGTTTCTCCCATTTGCACGACAGTCCGGACCGAACCGACCAGGGACTCGCTATTGAGTCGAAGCAGTTATTGCCAGAAAACGGTCCCGCTCGAATATGTCGCGAAGGACAATCAAAACAATGAAATCGGGCGAGTGGCTATCGAGGCCTACGCGTATTCCTACAATCCGTCGAATCAGCTTGCGTGGCCATTGAAGTTCCGATTTCGCACCCGCGTCATTTCCGGCAATCCGGGCGGCCTGATGATCAAGCCCGTCGTCGAATGCGGATCGGATTGCACGGTTGCGCCCAATGCCGGCGTGCCGCTTGCCCTCGGCGGATTGTCCAACGAGATATCGGTGATGGTTACGCCGAACATGGGAGCCAATAACCCGCTCAGGTTCAGTCCGACCCTCGAGTATCGGGTCGCGAAGTCGGGGGACTCGTTCGAGAACGGAGCAAGCGTGAGTCCGTACGCGGGTGTGGGTTATATTCCCGACATTCGATGCGACGTCGCGCTCGTCAAGAGCAACTCGCAAGGATGTGTCTACGCGGACGCACCGGCGGTTCTCCGTACCATCGTCGCCACGAATCCCGACGTCGATGAATCGGCGATCCATATTCGCGAAGCGCAAGCGGCCGGGCGGCCCGGCAAGTTCGTGCCGAAGGGAGACGGCACGATTTTTCCCGATACTTGGGAGTCCCGGCCGCTGACACGCACGCGCGACGCAACGCTTCGGCGCGACAATCGGGATGCATCCAAGAAGCAATGCGTTGCGAAATACGGCTCGGTTAACGGTCAGTGCACGTTCACCGGCGATCCGGACGAAACGCCGACCGATTGCGATTGCGACGAGTATCCGTTTGCGTCGACCGAGCAGGGTGCATCGAGTGACCCGGAAGTATCGGTCAAGCGTATCGATGCCAGCGATAATCGACGCGCGGGCGCTTTTCTCGGCAATTTCTATTTGAACCAGCGTGTGCTCGACCAAGAGAATTTCTACGTCGACGTCGGATCTCAGCAGCCTGCCGCAAAACGTTGAGCCGCTGGGGAAAAGGAAAACCGTACCGTTGCCGCGGTTCGCGGGTGACCCCAAACCGCGGCATGAAAACATTCACCACATGAGCGATCACGAGAATTTCCCTTTCTGGCTCAACCAGCCCTATGAACGCTGTCGACGCGTTGTGCCGGGCGCGATGCAATCCGAGACGGTGGCGGTGGAGGATGCGCTGACGCGCGTGACGGCGGCCGACGTTTTCGCGCTGGAGAATGTCCCGCCCGTTCCGCTCGCTGCGATCGAAGGCTATGCATTGCGCGCATCTGATACCGTACACGCGACGCATAGTGCGCCCGCCGAACTCGATTTCGAGTTCAGCCGACGCGCGCTGGCTTCGCCAGCGGGCAGTCCGGCGGCTCGCGCAATCGGCGCGCGGTGTGCGGTCGATGTTCCTCCGTATTTCGCACTGCCGGAAAACGCCGACACCGTCGTCCCGAAAGGCAACGTTGAAATTACGCATCGCGGCGCCCGGTCTTTCCTGCTGTTGCACGCGCCGCTATCCGCCGGGCAACACGTCATCGCTCCCGGCAGCGAATATCGACAAGGCAGTCTGCTCCTGCCCAAGGGCAGCCGGATAACGGCCGAACGGCGGATCGCGCTGATAGCGGCAGGCGTTCGCGATATCGAGGTTACCAAACGGCCGCGCATCGGCGTGGTGATCGTCGGATATGAACAGCGCGCGCCCGGAATTGCTCGCGAACGCTGGCAGCGGCCCGACACGAGCGGACCGTATATCCGTGCGGTACTGCAGCGCTGGGGATACGAAGTCCACTCGGTCGAATACATCGAGCCTCCGGACATGGCGTTGTCGCCGCTCGAGGTGCAACAGAACGAGTACGCATTCAGGAAGAAGCTCGCCGAGCTCGCGCAACGTTATGACCTGATCGTCGGAGCCGGATTGCCTGCCAAGCCGCCCTTCCGGGATGTCGGACTGAATGCGCAACCGGTGTATTCGCGCGACGACGCGACCGTCGAGATCCAGCAAACACCGGCGGATCGTTTCAACTTCGGACGCAGCGACGATCGCTCGCCGCCGAAGAAAACCACGCTCACGTTCACGCGGCCGGACGGTACGCAGAGCGGGATGACGGTCATGACCAGCTACGATCAGGCCACGCTGATCAACCTGCCGGGCCACACGAATGCGGTCGCTATGCTGATGCACGCGATCATGCCGCGCGTGCTCGATTTGCTCGAGCACGCCGCAACACCGGGGCCCCATTGGGAAGCCGGCATCATTGACCACAGCGTCGAGCGCGATGCTCGACTGAACGCGATGCGATGGGGCAATCTGCACCGCGGCGTCGATGGTAACCCGGTCGTTCGCCTGCTGCCGGCCGAAGATGACGGGTCGATCGGTGGTGTCGTCCATGCCGATGTGCTCGTCGCGATCCCCGCGGCGGACTATCCGATGGCGGCAGGTTCGTCCGTGCTGTTCCTGCGTCTCGATCGCGGCCTTGCCAGCGAGCCGCCGCGCCATGTCACGGCGACATCCGCCGAGGGAGCCGAACAAGCGTTGCCGGCGGTCGACACCCGCGTGGCCGCCCACGCGATCGACGACGCACGCACTATCGACCTTCGCGAAACATGGCAGCGGATCGATGCAACGTTCGCCGCCGATGCGTCACGCTTGCCGGGCGGACTCAACGGACCCGCGTCCGACGATGACATTGATGCATTGCAGGTCGCGCTGGGTACGACGCTGCCCGACGTTTTCATCGACAGTCTGCGCATTCACAATGGCCAGACGGCATTGGGCGATGCGTTTTCCGGAAGCGATGCGCTGCTGAGCGTTCACGAGATCCTCGCGCAATGGCGCATCTGGAAAGGTCTCGTGGACGGCGGCGATTTTGACGGCATGACATCGGAGCCGGATCCCGGCATCGCCGACGACTGGTACAACCTGAAGTGGATTCCGTTCACCCACGACGGCAGTGGCAATCACCTGTGTGTCGACCTCGATCCCGCTGAAGGCGGCGTCGCCGGTCAAGTGATTCGGGTCTGGCATGATGATGCGCGGCGCGAGCGTGTCGCGGGGAGTTTTCCCGCGTGGCTGGCCGGCATCGCGTCGGCGCGACAATCAAGCTGAGTACTCATGGAGCGTGCAGTCGTGCCGCCTCGTCGATAACCAACGCGTGGCGCGATGTGGCGGGATGGCGGCCCAGACCCGACGGAGAAACGAACGATGGTGTCGAAAAGCGTCCGCAAGGCGACGGTCGACGATGTTCCGGTGCTGACACGGATCCGGAACGATGCACATGCCAAGAAGGTCGCGCACCGCGACTACGTATGGGGCAAGGAGGGCGACGGATTCTCCGAAGGGTGGGTACGAAACCACGTCGCCGAGAAAGCCGTATACGTCGTCGAACAGGATGGCGCGCTGGTCGGAACGTTCTCGCTCGACTTCGACGATGACAGGCACTGGGGGCCCCAAGCGCCGATTGCAGGCTACGTGCACGGCCTCTGTGTGCGGCAGGGTTTCAACGGCCTCGGGCTCGGCAGCTTCATGCTCGACTGGTGCGCTCGTGAGGTGAGCCGCTTGAACCGGCGTTTGCTTCGACTCGACTGCGGCGCTGAAAACATCACGCTCTGCGCTTACTACGAGTCGCTGGGCTTTGTCCGCGTCGGATTGAAAGCGGACGGTATTGTCTGGTCTCTTTACGAAAAACCTGTCAGTTCGGGCCGCCGGTGATCGCGGCGGTCCTGCAGCGAACATCGGCGACGGAATCCACGTCAGGCGGGGGCGCACGATCGAACACCACGCGTTCATCTGAAGCCGCGCCCCCGTTACCCTGCTACGCCGGCAAAAGGCCCGCTTTACGATAACTGTCGATCAGCGCGTCATAGAGCGAGAGATCGGCGCGGCTCCGCGCGATGAGCTGGGCGCCGGCGATGGCGGCGAAGATCGCCCGTGCCCGCTGTTTGCGCTCCCGGGCACCGACCACTGTCGCCGAGGACAGAACCTTGCCGCGCTACCGCGTCACGACGCAAGCTCAGGGGCATGTATCGGTCACTCCGCATTCGTCACGGAATGCTCGACTTGCAATTGTGGAATAGTGTTTGATGTCCAAGGCGATCAGATGCGAACGGATTGCATGATCGCGACGGCGGATCGACCCCGGCACGAAAGCCCGACCTGATACAGGAAGCGACAGTATGAAAATGGATGCGTTTGCCTTTGGCACGACCGACTGGGCCGAAATCGAACGAACGGAACATCGAGGAGAAACCGGCGTCGCTTATTGGCGCACGCGGTTCTTTGGTGAAGAGCCGAATCGGATCCGTGTGCGGATGGTGGAATACACGCCCGGCTATCGCGCCGATCACTGGTGCCAGAAAGGGCATGTTCTTTTCTGTATGGAAGGCGAACTGGAAACGACGCTCGAGGACGGGCGGAAGTTCGTTTTGACGGCGGGCATGAGCTACCAGGTTGGCGACGACGCGGAGCCACATCGGTCCTACACCCGGACGGGGGCGAAACTTTTCATTGTCGACTGATCCGGGTGCCCGCGCGTTTTTTCAGTCCGCTTTCGGATGCCCCGGACGTCTCATACGGGTCGATTGAGCGGGTAACGGAGCACCACCGCATGCGACACCGTTGCGGTCATCGCGACATCGCATCAACATGCTGACTGATCCATCCATCGGGGGAACTCATGTTTGACCACGTCAAATTCGGCGTCAGCGACTACGCCGCCAGCAAGGCGTTTTTCCTCAAGGCGCTCGAACCGCTCGGTGCCGAAATCGTCGGGGAGCGCGAGCCGTCGGGCGGGATCGAGATCGGACTGCCCAGCAAGTCCTCGCTGTGTTTGTTCCCGACCGACGAGAAGCCGGCGCATCTCCACATCGCGTTCGTGGCCGACACGCGGCAGCAAGTCGATGCGTTCCATCGCGCGGCGCTGGAGGCCGGCGGGAAAGACAATGGCGCGCCCGGGCTTCGGCCGCATTATCACGCGAATTACTACGCGGCGTTCGTCATCGGGCCGGATGGGCACAATATCGAGGCGGTGTGTCATCGGGCCGAGGCGTGATGCGCGGGATCGGTAAAACGCTCGCGGCGATCGCAAGCATTGCACTCGTCGGCATCGCCTGCGTTCAGGCAGCGCCCCGCGAAACTGCATTCCCGCGCTTCACGCAGACGGAAGGCAAGCTCGACGGCGACGGGCTTCCGCTCTCCGGCGTGAGGCTCTGCGTGCTGCCCGACCGTGCGCCGTGCTTCGAGATGCCGCCGGCGCCGCTTCCCCATTCTTCGAAGGCGCTGTACCAGTTCGGCCTGAATCCACGGTCCGAGCGGTTGCCGATCGCGTCCGGCGGCTCGTGGGTGTTCTTCTCCGGAATGTTCTCGGGTGGCGGCAGCGGGATGCTGGAGCGCGTGGCGGTGCTGCGAGTCGGCGCGAACGGCAAGATCGAGAACCTGATGCCGAGGGTCACGCAGACGGAAATGGCCGATCGCGCGATGTGGAGCTTGCCGGAGGTGTCGCCGTATCCGTTGTTTGTTCGCGCGGACGCCGAGTGGCAAGAGGGCGAAGTGCGTTTCGACAAGCACTTCTTCGAAGTCGACGCCTGGGTGTTCGACCCTGCCGCCCATCAATACGCGAAGCGCTTTTCTTACCGCACGAGCAAACGCTACGACAGAGGCGAGGGTTCGGACCGCGTGCTGGCCGCCGAGCGCGCGGAAATCCTGCGTCGGCTTTCAGCGGGCAAGTAACGCGGTTATCGCTGCGCGTCCCCGTACGTCTCCTTGCATACCGCGCGCAGCGCGTCGACGAGCAGGTCGCGCGCGGGCGATTGCGAATCGGCGGAGCGCGTGAACAGCGCGATGGGCGGCAGCGTCCATACCAGCGAATACGGCACGATCGCCACGCCGGCGATCCGCACGAGTTCTTCCGCGATATCGGCCGGCACGATCGACACGGCCTCGTCGCTCGACGCGATCATTTCGCCGATCAGCTTCGACGAGTAGCTTTCGACGATCGGCACGGGCGGCGCGATGCCGGCCGACAGGAACAGGTCGGTCACCTGTTCGCGCATCGGCGTATGCGGCGCGCCGAGAATCCAGTCGAGCGCGTGCAGCTTGTGCCAGTCCAGCGGCGTGCGGGCGAGCTTCGCCGCCAGCCGCCGGCTCGCGATCATGCGCGGCTGCTGCTGATACAGCACTTCGAACGAAACCTGCCCGAGATCGATCGCCGACGACGCACGCCCGATCACGATGTCGACACTGTGATCCCGAAGTTGCAGCAGCAACTGATCGCTGGTGCCTTCGTGAATCGTGACGGTCAGGCGTCGCTCCATGCGCGCTTGCAGCCGCTTCAGCGCGGCCGACAGCATCTGGCCGGAGATGAACGGAATCACGCCGATGTGCAGATGGGCCGCATGCCCGGCGGCGACGGCCTCCATCTCGCGGGCGAGGTGGTCGAGATCCTTGATCATCGCCTTTGCCCGTTCGAGCACGACCGCGCCGAGCGCGGTGGGCCGCATGCCGCGCGACGAGCGCTCGAACAGCGGCGTGCCGAACATGCTCTCCAGCTCGGACAGCGCGTTCGTCACGGCCGGCTGGCTGCTCGCCATGTGCTCGGCGACGCGCGTCAGCGATCCGTGCTGCTGGATCTGCAACAACAGCACCAGATGCCGAATCTTCAGACGCGCACCGAGCCGCCTGACCACGTCGTTCGCGTCAAAATTCATTGACTAGTCATGCATTCATCAGGAAAAAGTGATGGACCGATATTAAAACAGAATCATCACGTTATGGCGGATCCCTAGAATCCCCTTCATGGATCGCGCCGGGACTGGCCTGGCGCCCACGCCGGGACCCCAACATGAAACAGACAGAGACACAGCAGCAGGCCGCGTTCGACTATCACGAGTTTCCGACCCCCGGGAAAATCTCGGTCGTGGCGAGCAAGCCGCTGGTGACCCAGCGCGATCTGGCGCTGGCCTATACGCCCGGCGTGGCGAGCGTGTGCGAGTCGATCGCCGCCGATCCGCTGCAGGCGCACCGCTTCACGAGCCGCGGCAACCTCGTCGGCGTGATCACGAACGGCACCGCCGTGCTCGGTCTCGGCAACATCGGCCCGCTCGCGTCGAAGCCGGTGATGGAGGGCAAGGCCGTCCTGTTCAAGAAGTTCGCCGGGATCGACGTGTTCGACATCGAGATCAACGAGACCGATCCGGACAAGCTGGTCGACATCATTGCCGGCCTCGAGCCCACGTTCGGCGGCATCAACCTCGAGGACATCAAGGCGCCGGAATGCTTCACCGTCGAGCAGAAGCTGCGCGAACGCATGAAGATTCCGGTTTTCCACGACGATCAGCACGGCACGGCCATTACCGTTTCCGCCGCGTTCATCAACGGGCTGAAGGTCGTCGGGAAGTCGATCGAGGACGTGAAGGTCGTGACGTCGGGCGCCGGCGCGGCCGCGCTCGCGTGCCTGGACCTGCTGGTCGACCTCGGGCTGCCCGTGGAAAACGTCTGGGTGACCGACATCGAAGGCGTCGTCTATCGCGGCCGTACCACGCTGATGGACCCGGCCAAGTCGCGCTTCGCGCAGGAAACCGATGCGCGCAAGCTCGCCGACGTGATCGGCGGCGCGGATGTGTTCCTGGGGCTGTCGGTGGGCGGCATTCTCACGGCGGAGATGCTGAAGCAAATGGCGGCGCGCCCGCTGATTCTCGCGCTGGCCAACCCGACGCCGGAAATCTTCCCGGAACTCGCGCACGAGACGCGCGACGACGTCGTCATCGCGACGGGCCGCTCGGACTACCCGAACCAGGTCAACAACGTCCTGTGCTTCCCGTACATTTTCCGTGGCGCGCTGGACGTGGGTGCGACGACGATCACGCGCGAGATGGAGATCGCCGCGGTGCACGCGATCGCGGGGCTGGCCGAGGAAGAGCAGAACGAAGTCGTCGCGGCGGCCTACGGTGCATACGACGTGTCGTTCGGCCCGCAATACCTGATTCCGAAGCCGTTCGACCCGCGTCTGATCGTGCGGATCGCGCCGGCCGTGGCGAAGGCGGCGATGGAAGGCGGCGTGGCGACGCGTCCGCTCGCGAATCTCGATGCGTACGTCGAGCAGTTGCAGCAATTCGTCTATCACTCGGGCGCGTTCATGAAGCCGCTGTTCGCGACCGCGCGTCAGCTCGTGCGCGACGGCGGCAAGGCGCGGATCGTGTTCACCGAAGGCGAAGACGAGCGCGTGCTGCGTGCGGTGCAGGTCATCGTCGACGAGAAGCTGGCGCGGCCGATTCTGGTCGGGCGTCCGGAGGTGCTGCTCGCGCGCATCGAGCGGTTCGGCCTGCGCTTGCGGCTCGGTCAGGACGTCGAAGTGACCAATCCGGAATACGACGAGCGCTTCCCGCAGTACTGGACGAAGTATTGGGAACTGCGGTGCCGCGACGGTATTTCGAAGGAAATGGCGCGCGTGGAGATGCGCCGCCGCCTGACGCTGATCGGCGCGATGATGGTGCAACTCGGCGACGCGGACGGGATGATCTGCGGGACGGTGGGCGAGTATCACAATCACCTGCGGTTCGTGGACGAAGTGATCGGCAAGAAGCCCGGCGCGTCGACGTACGCGGCGATGAACATCCTGTTGCTCGATCAGCGGACGGTCGCGCTGGTGGACACGCACGTGAACGACAACCCCGATGCGGAGCAGATCGCGGAATTCACGATCGCGGCGGCGCGGCAGATGGAATGGCTGAATTTGACGCCGAAGGTGGCGCTGCTGTCGCGGTCGAATTTCGGGTCGGGAAGTGCGGCTTCCGGCGTGAAGATGCGCCGGGCGCTGGAGATCGTGCGGGAGCAGGCGCCGGATATCGAGGCGGATGGCGAGATGCATGGCGACTGCGCGCTCGACGAAGGGCTGCGGGCGAAGCTGCTGCCGATGTCGCCGTTGAAGGGAGCGGCGAATTTGCTGGTCTGTCCGAACGTGGATGCCGGCAACATCGCGTACAACCTGCTCAAGACGGAAGCGGGGAGCAATGTGGCGGTGGGGCCGTTCTTGCTCGGCGTCAATGCGCCGGTGAACATTCTTACGTCGAGCGCAACCGTGCGGCGGATCGTGAATATGGCCGCTTTGACCGTGATCGAGGCCAATCGGGGTGTGACGGGCTGATTGAGCGGCGCTTGTGGGGCGGCTCCGGCCGCCCCTTGTCTGTCAGCTTCGGTAATGATCGGCTTTCGCGGGATCATGACCGACGATACCGATTGCCGGCGCTTCAATTACAACGCCAAGCTGAATGGCGGTATCAAACAAGTCGACGGCACGACGTACATCGTGAACATCTGCGGAAGCGGTGGCCGCGGCGATGGCCTTTTCTCGGATCAAAATGAGCAGGTCAAAATCGTCGTAGCCGATGCTCACGGATCGACGTTGGCCACCAGGTTGTCATTCGTTTTCTGGGGCGGCCGACCGGGCTACGAGCCGATCGAGATCCGTGATGGCAAGTTGATCTACCTCGACGCGTCGGATCGATATGACGGCATGCGATCGATCTCGATGCTTCCCACCACGCTCGATCGGGTTGCGGCGAGAATTCCGATTTGGCTTCGCTAAGCACGTTTCCGTTTCCGGGGCGGTCATCGCGTTGAGGCGGGGCGGACCACATCCTGGCTTCGCGTGGCCGTTGCCCGCGCGTCGCAACTCATCCCATAGGCATCTTCAACCACTATCACGGCCGCAAGGGCCGTGAGGTCGCGCCACGTCCGGCGAAACGGCTTGCATGAAAAAGCGGGAGAACATCGCCGACACGTGTTGCCAAAATAATGCACGACGTATACAGTTGCCCGTAGTGCATCAGGGGGTTTCCTGTATAGCCGGTCGACAGCCATGACAGGCCGACGCCAAGCGGGACCTTCGATGTTCAACACCCAACATTGGAGCGACGTCGATGCATCACTCGCCATTGCCCTTGCTCAGCACGATGTATGACCTTGGCTTCGCGTTGTTCCATGTGACCTTCTGGCGCTGGTTCAACTGGCCAAGATCTCTCGAGAAAAGCGGGAGACTCAATCGGGGCATCACCCAGACCCTCAACGTGATGTTGAGTTACGTGTTCATTGTCTATGCGGTGTCGCTCTTCCTGGCCGAAACGCGAACCCGAGGCCCGCTCGCGCTGGCGGGAACCGGATTCTGGTTGCTGAGGGCGATTGCGCAGCCGGTGCTGTTTGCCGGAACGCGCTTGAGCTGGGTTTTCGTGGCCGTGTTCGTTCTTGGCGCGGGCCTGCATGCGGTCACATACGTTGATTCCGCGAAAGTGGGCGTCGAGGCATGGTCATGCGCTCAACCGCTTTCATGAAAGCGGCGTCGGCGTGCTTCCGATTGCCGGATTTTCACGGTTCTAGAGAAGTTTCCCGAAACGAAACGCTGTCCAACATCACCATGAATGCCAACCAGCTCTTTCAACACGCCCATGAAATCGTCAGTCATTGCGCGCTCTGTTTCGTGTCTTCGAGCGACGCCGCCGGTCAGATCAACGCCAGGGTCGTCGAGATCCTGGAAATCGGAAGCGACCTCACGATTCGTTTCATGACCGACTCGAGAACGCGCAAGGCGCTGGAGATCAGCCGGGGAAGTGCGATCAGTCTGTCCTTCCTCAGCATGGCCGACCGTGGATACGTGACGCTCGGAACCGCTCCGGCGGTTTCCGCCGACTCCGCGTTGAAACGACGCATCTGGAAAGAGTCGTTGCTGACGTGGTTTCCCGACGGGCCGGACGATTCATACGTGATCGCCGTGACGTGCACGCCGGTCTGGGTCGAGATGTGGTCGCGCATGCGGGGGATTGCGCCCGATCCGCTGGGCCTCAATTCGGTCCGGCTGTTCCGGAAGGACGGCAACTGGCGCGTGAATCATACGTTTCCGGGCGCTCGCGAATCGTTGCGTGAGGGATCGTATGACGCGCAATGACGAGCGGCCCGCCGTCGTCATCGGCGCCGGCCTCGCCGGCCTGGCTGCTGCGCTGATGCTGGCGCGCACTGACAGGCGCGTCGTCATCGTGGAGGCATCGGACGAAGCAGGCGGCTGCTGTTCGACCACGACGGCTGACGGCTTCACGTTCAACAACGGCGCGATGTATGTCGCGGTGCCGTCGCTGATTCGCGCGTCTTTCCGGCGTCTCGGCCTCGACTTCGATCGCGAGGTGCCGATGGTGGCCATCGAGCGCCCGCACGTCACGCATCTGGACAATGGAACGGCCGTTCATCTGTCCAGTGCCGATACGTCGTATGTGGAAGGCGATCGCGCGGATTCGAGGACACGGCAACTGCGCGACGGCCTTGGCAGGCTCCGGCAGCAATGGGGGCCCGCCTACCGCACGCTGGTCGATGAAGTGTTGCCGCACGAGCCTTCGCTGCTGCGGACGTTGGGCAAACTATGGCGTTACCTGCCCCGCATGAGCGGGCATGCCGGCCGTCTGATCGAAGCGCACTTTGCCGATGCAGACCTGCAGTCGGCAGTTGCGTCGACCCTGCTCTACACCGGGCAAGGCCCCGACCGCCTTCCGGCGACGCAGATCATCGGCCTCATTGCCATGCTGGAGGAGGGATTCCATCTGCCGCGTGCAGGCATGGGCGCGATCAGTTCGGCGATGACGCGCGAGCTGTCCAGGCGCTCGGTGCCGATCCGGTTCGGCGCCCATGTACGCGAAATCGTCGTGGAGAACGGGGCGGTCCGCGGCATCGTGCTGGCTGACGGCGAGCGCATTTCGACCGATTGCGTCGTGGCGACCTGTTCGGGGTTCGAAGTGGTTCGGCACTTGTTGCCCAGCCGCGCGGTGCCACGGCGGCTCGCGCACAGGGCGCGCACGGCGCCGCTGTCGCATCGGGCGATTTCGATTCAGGTCGGTTGCTCGGGCGCCATGCCGCCACGCGCGTTCATGACCAATCATGTGCCCTCGATGCGGCAGCAGGCGGCGCTGCATGTATCGACTCCAGGCATACCGCACTGGCTCGCCTATACCTGTCCGTCGCTGGTGTTGCCGGAGCTTGCGCCGAACGGCAAGGCGGTGCTGGAACTGTATGCGCCGGCGACGGGTATCCGCTCCGTATCGGAGTGGACGCGCGCGATGACACAGGCTGCGGTCGACGACTATCTCACCGCGATACAGGCGCATTTTCCCGGCCTGTGCGTCGAAACCGTCCGCGTGGCGGATCCGCGGGATTTCGCGAGCGAACGGCATGTGTACGAAGGCGCGCTGTACGGCGTTGCCCCGGGTACGGCGCCCGACAAATTCTTTCCGCATCGGGCAGGGCTGCGCGGCCTCTATCTCGGAGGACAAACGACGTTCCCGGGGTATGGCGTACCCACGGCCATGTTCTCCGGAATCCAGGCGGCGGAAGCCGCGATGCAGGACGGGCGCGGGAATGCGTGATCGGCGCGTCGCGTGACCGTCAGCAATGCCCGCCGCCGGATCGAGCGCCCGCCGTTCCCCCATTTGATGACCAAACCGCAAGACCTAGTGCATAGATATCGTTTGCCGAGCCCTTAATGACTATCGACAATCGTGGCTCGAATTCCCCGCCGCGGCGCCGGAAGCGCCTTGGCGGCCGGCACGCGACGGCTATCCCGGCCGGCCGTGCCCACCCGCTCACGACGACATGTACGCGTTCACGCCCTCATTCCAAAACCCTGCCGGCTCGCCGATCCGCGAGTTGTTCAAGTACCTGTCCGAACCGGGCATGATTTCCTTCGCGGGCGGTTATCCGGCCAGCGACCTGTTCGACGTCGACGGCCTGAATGCGGCCGCCGAACGCGCATACGCGCAGCCCGTTCGCTGCCTGCAATACGGCCCGACCGACGGCCTCGCCGAACTGAAGCAGCAACTGATCGCGCTGATGGCGCGGCGCGGCGTCGCCTGCACGCCGGCCGAGCTGCTCGTCACGACCGGGTCGCAGCAAGGGCTCGACCTGCTGCTGCGCGTGATGGTGTCGCCCGGCGACGTCGTGCTGACCGAACAGCCGGCCTACCCGGCCACGCTGCAGGCGATGCGCTTGCAACAGGCGCGCATCGTGACGATCCCGGTCGACGGCGAAGGGCTCGATGTCGATCGTCTCGGCGAACGACTCGCGTCCGGCGCGATCGCGCAGCCGAAGCTGCTCTACACGGTCCCGACCTTCGCGAACCCGACGGGTGCGACGCTCACGCGCGGACGCCGGCTGAAGCTGCTGCGTCTCGCGGTGCAATACCGTTTCCTGATCGTCGAGGACGATCCGTACGGCGACCTGCGTTTCGCGGGCGAAGCCGTGCCGTCGATGCTCGCGCTGGCCGCCGAAGTGGACGGCGCACGCGACTGGATCGTGCATTTCGCGAGCCTGTCGAAGATCGTCGCGCCGGGGTTGCGCGTGGGCTGGACGATCGCGCCGGCCGAAATCGCGCGGCGCTGCGTGATCGCGAAGCAGACGGTCGATCTGTGCAGCGCGCCGTGGACGCAGGCGACCGCCGCCGAATACCTGGCCGACGGCGCGCTCGAACGCCATCTGCCGCGCATCGCGGCCGCGTACCGGCGCAAATGCGACGCGATGTGCGACGCGCTGCGCGACGGTTTCGGCGACGCAATCGCATTTCATCGTCCCGAAGGCGGGATGTTCGTGTGGGCGCGGATCGGCGCGGTGCCGTCGGACGTGCTGCTGCAGCAGGCGATCGCCAACAGGATCGTGTTCGTGCCCGGCAACGCGTTCTTCGCGGACAACGTCGACGCAGCGTCGCTGCGCCTGTCGTTCGCCGCGCCGGACGTCGATGCGATCAGGGAAGGCGTCGCGCGCCTCGTGCGCGCGTATGGTGCGGCGCTGGCCGCGTGAGGAGACATCGACATGACGATCACCGTCAACGAAACGACATCGACGGGCGCAGCACCGGTCGCCGGCGACGAGCGGCCGGCCACGCATCGCTCGACGCAGATCGGCGCGGGGCCGCAATATGTGGCCGACGTGCTCGGCCGCTTCGGCGCGGAGCCGGCGATCGATGCCGGCGATGCGGCGCCGGTCGTGCTCGGCTACAACTGAGCGGCGCACGCGCGGCGGCGCATCGCATGCGAGCGGTCGCCGACACGAACGGTTAAGCTTGCGCGATCGACACACCGACGATCGCCGCTGCCTCATGTCCGACCCGACTTCCGAATCGCTCGCGCAAACCTATGACCGGCTGTGGTTCTGCCTCGAATCCGGCGTGCGCGTGTCGCGCTCGCCGTTCACGATGTTGCAGGCGGCGACGCTCGGCCTCGACGGCGCGCCGAAGGTCCGGACGATCGTATTGCGTGAGGTGAATCGCACCGAGCGCGTGCTGTCGTTTCATACCGATGCGCGTTCGGCGAAGGTGGCGGAGTTGCGTCGCGATCCGCGTATCTCGATCGTCGCCGGCGATCTCGATGCGCTCGTGCAGATTCGCGCGGAAGGCGTTGCGTCGATCTGCGACGACGAAGCGCAACGGCGTGCGATCTGGCGAGCGAGCCGCCCGCATACGTTGCTGCTGTATCGCGCGCCGTTGCCGCCCGGTACGCCGGTCGCGTCGCCCGAAGTCGCGCATGTCGACGGTGCCGCCCCCACCGGCGACGGCTACGAAAACTTCTGCCTGATCCACATGACGGTCACGCGCATCGACTGGCTCGAACTCGCGCGCACCGGCCATCGTCGAGCGGTATTCGGTCTGAACGAAAGCGGCTACGAGGCCCGCTGGATCGCGCCCTGACGCGAACCCGGCGCGCTCGCGCCGTTCAAGGCCGCCCGTCCGACGCGGCCCGGATCATCCATTCGCGCATCACCGCGATCGCGTCGTCGTCGCGGCGCTCGGCCGGATACACGAGATAGAACCCCATCGACAGCGGAAACGCGAAGTCGAACGGCTTGCACAGCCGTCCGGCGGCGATGTCGCGCTCGACGAGCGGCTCGGTCGCGAGCGCGATGCCCTGGCCGGCGACGGCCGCATCGATCGCGAGCGACGTCTGGTTGAAGCGCAGCCCCTTGTGCGGATCGACGTCGACCGGTTCGGGCATCGCCGCGAGGAACGCGGGCCACAGATCGTGCGCGTCGTGCAGCAGCACCTGGCCGGCGAGCGCACGCGGCGAAGCCGGCGCGGTCAGCACCGACGGGCTGCATACCGCATACACGTCGAGCGGGAACAGCGCATGGGTGGCGAGATGCTTGCCGAACGGCGGCTTGCCATAGCGGATCGCGAGATCGACGCCGTCGTGGCGAAACGTCGCGATCTGCGGGTCGGCGATCACGCGCACGTCGTAGTCGGGGTGCGCGTCGGTGAACTGCGCGAGCCGTGGGATCAGCCACTTCGACGCGAACGACGGTGTCGTGCTGATCGTCAGCGCGGCGCGCCGTTTCACGAGCTTGTCGGTCGCGTCGGCGATCGCGTGCAGCGCGCGCTGCACGTCGGAGAAATACGCGGCGCCGTCGTGCGTGAGCGCGAGGCCGCGCGGCAGGCGCTCGAACAGCTTCAGGCCGAGCACGTCCTCGAGATGACGCACCTGCTGCGCGACGGCGCCCTGCGTGACGCCGATCTCGTCGGCGGCGGCGCGGAAAGTGAGGTGCCGCGCGGACACTTCGAACGCACGAAGCGCATTCAGCGGCGGCAGGCGGGAAGGGCGTGGCGGCATCGTCAGGCTGTAGAAAAACTATCGGTTGGCGGCAGAAATACTGGTTCGACAGTCGGAAGCGATGCGCCTACATTACCACCATGGCGCGCCGAATGGCGGCTGCGCGACGGCGGAACGAGAGCAAGGAGCGGATCGTGACTGTAGAAAAAGTGGCGTTGATCACGGCGGCGGGCAAGGGCATGGGCGCGGCGATCGCGCGGGAACTGGCGGCGACCGGCTATCGTGTCGCGCTGATGTCGCCGTCGGGCAGCGCGGTGGCGCTCGGCGAGGAACTGGGCGGCTTCGGCATCGAGGGCTCGGTGACGGAAGAAGCCGATATCGATCGGCTCGTGCAGGAAGCGGTCGCGCGCTACGGCCGCATCGACGCGGTCGTGAACAACACCGGTCATCCGCCGAAGGGCGAACTGCTGGCGATCACCGACGACGACTGGCACGCGGGGCTCGACCTGATTCTGCTGAACGTGGTGCGCGTGATGCGCCGCGTGACGCCGATCTTCCAGAAGCAGGGCGGCGGCGCGGTGGTCAACATCTCGAGCTTCGCGGCGGATGCGCCCGAGCAGCCGATGCCCGTTTCGTCGGCGTTGCGCGCGGCGCTGAGCGCTTGGACGCGCCTGTACGCGGAACGCTATGCGGCCGAGAACATCCGGATGAACGCGGTGCTGCCGGGCTTCATCGACAGCTGGCCGGAAACGCCGGAGATCGTCGCGCGCATTCCGGCCGGCCGCTTCGGCAAGACCGGCGAGATCGCGAAGACGGTCGCGTTCCTGCTGTCGGACGGCGCGGGCTACATCACGGGGCAGAACATTCGCGTCGACGGCGCGATCGTCAAGGCGCTCTGAGCGGCACACGGGCGCGCGGGCCGCGAAAGCGGGTTCGCCCGCCGTGCAGCAGCAGCTACAAACGCGTACAAATCAGACAAATCCGCGATACATCGGACCTTTCAAATGGGCGACGCCGCGTGGCCAGGGCGCGCCGGATTGAAAGCCAAGGCGCGATCCTGCGCGCGGCATGTTCACTTTCCACTTCACGAAAGGAGATGCCGAACGATGTCTTCCACACCGTTTTCCCCGATGCGTCGCCACCTGCTGGCCACTTCCGTGGCCGCCGGGGTCTCGGCGATGCTGCCCACCGCGCTGCATGCCGCCACCGGCGCGAGCGGCATGCGCCCGTTCACCGCGCACATTCCCGACGAAGCCGTGGCCGACCTGCGCCGTCGGATCGCCGCGACGCGCTGGCCGGGCCGTGAGACCGTCGCCGACGAATCGCAGGGCGTGCGGCTCGCGCGCATGCAGGCGCTGCTGCGCTACTGGGGCACCGACTACGACTGGCGCAAGGGCGAGGCGCGCCTGAACGGTTTCCCGATGTTCATCACGGAAATCGACGGGCTCGACATTCATTTCATTCACGTGCGGTCGCGGCACGAGAACGCGATGCCGATGATCATGACGCACGGCTGGCCCGGTTCGATCTTCGAGCTGCTGAAGGCGATCGGCCCGCTGACCGACCCGACCGCGCACGGCGCGAGCGCGGACGACGCATTCCACGTCGTCGTGCCGTCGCTGCCGGGTTTCGGTTTTTCGGGCCGGCCGACGAAGACCGGCTGGGGTTCCGACCATATCGCGCGTGCGTGGGGCGAGCTGATGGCGCGGCTCGGCTATACGCGCTTCGTGTCGCAGGGCGGCGACTGCGGCTCCGTGATCTCGCATCGAATGGCGATGCAGCGCGTGCAGGGGCTGGCCGGGATTCACGTCAACATGCCGGCGACGGTGCCGCCGGACATCGCGACGCTGCTCGCGACCGATGCGCCCGCGCCGGCTTCGCTGTCGCCGAAGGAGAGGGCCGCGTACGAGAAGCTCGCGACGTTCTATCGCGACAACTGCGGCTACTCGGCGATGATGGTCACGCGGCCGCAGACGGTCGGCTATGCGCTTGCGGATTCGCCGTCCGGGCAGGCTGCGTGGATGTACGACAAGATCTCGCAGTGGACGTACAGCGGCGGCGTGCCCGAACGCTCGATTCCGCGCGACGAGATTCTCGACGACATTTCGCTGTACTGGCTGACGAACACCGCGACGTCGGCCGCGCAGATCTACTGGGAGGATCACTCGAACAACTTCAACGCGGTGGACATCTCGTTGCCGGCGGCGATCACGGTGTTTCCGGGCGAGATCTACCAGGCGCCGCGCAGCTGGGCCGAGCGCAGCTATCGCAACCTGATCTACTTCAACGAAGTCGACAAGGGCGGCCACTTCGCGGCATGGGAGGAGCCGGAGTTGTTCGCGCGTGAAGTGCGTGCCGGGTTCCGGCCGTTGCGGCGCGCGTAAGCGGAAGGCACATGACGAACACGGGCCGGCCTGTTGCGCGGCCCGTGTTCGTTTCTACGCAACTCCCTGCAATGCCTGCGCGTGGTTTTTTGAATCGCCGTGTGTCGGGTCCGCACACGGATACGTTGGGATACAAAGCCTCCGGACGGTTCGGATATAAAACCGGTGAAGCGATTCACACGGCGGCGCGGTGCCATGCGCCGCCGCTGCGAACGGCGACACCCGATTGCCCGCACGTGCCGCGGGCCCTTTCCTTAGCGATCGACACTGGAGAACGAGTCATGCCTGATACCGTGAACACCCGCCGCCGCCTGATCCTGGGCTCGACGCTGGCGAGCCTGAGCCTGGCCGACCTCGGCTTTAGCGCGCTGGCGCGAGCGCAGTCGGCGCCCGATTCGCCCGCGGCAAAGCGCCCGGCCGGCGTTGCGTCGCTGGGCACGATCCACCAGATCGATGCGGGCGTGCTGAATGTCGGGTATGCGGATCTCGGCCCGAAGGACGGCCCCGTCGTGTTCCTGCTGCATGGCTGGCCGTACGACATCTACAGCTACGCGGAAGTCGCGCCGCTGCTCGTTGCGGCCGGCTATCGCGTGATCGTGCCGTATCTGCGCGGCTACGGCTCGACGACGTTCCGCTCGGCCGACACGGTGCGCAACGGCCAGCAGGCCGTGACGGCCGTCGACATCGTCGCGCTGATGGATGCGCTGAAGATCGACCGCGCGGTGTTCGGCGGCTACGACTGGGGCGCGCGCACGGCCGACATCATCGCGGCGCTGTGGCCGCAGCGCGTGAAGGCGCTGGTATCGGTGAGCGGCTACCTGATCGGCAGCCAGGCGGCGAACGCCAAGCCGCTGCCGCCGCAGGCCGAATTCCAGTGGTGGTATCAGTTCTACTTCACGACCGAGCGTGGCGAACTCGGCTACGCGCAGAATCGCGATGCATTCAACAAGCTGATCTGGCAGCTCGCGTCGCCGAAGTGGCAGTTCTCCGACGAGACTTATGCGCGCTCGGCCGCATCGTTCCGGAATCCCGATCACGTGGCCGTGGTGATCCACAACTATCGCTGGCGGCTCGGCCTTGCCAAGGGCGAAGCACAATACGACGACATCGAGCGTCGTCTCGCGGCCGGGCCCGCGATCAGCGTGCCGACGATCACGATGGAAGGCGATGCGAACGGCGCGCCGCATCCGGAGCCGGCCGCGTACGCGAAGAAGTTCACCGGCAAGTATCAGCACCGGACCATCGCCGGCGGCATCGGCCACAACCTGCCGCAGGAAGCGCCGCAGGCGGTCGCCGACGCGATCCTGCAAGTGGAGCATCTGTGATGCGGGCCGGCGTGGAGGTGTGGCGGCGCGGCGCGCGTCGCGCGCTCGTCGCGGGCGCGCTGCTGGCCGGCGCGTGGTCGGCGAGCGGCCCGGCCGCATTCGCGGAACAGCCGAAGCCGGCCGCGGCCGCATCGCCGATCTACGGCGTGACGATTCCGCCCGGCTACCGGAAATGGGAGATGGTCGCACCGGCCGAAGAGGCCGCACCGCTCGACGAATTGCGCGTGGTGCTCGGCAACCCGGTCGCGATCCGCGCACTCGAACAGGCGACGCTGCCGTTCCCGGACGGCACGATCCTCGTGAAGCTTGCGTACAAGCGCAAGCAGTCCGACGAGTTCGCGCCCGCGACGGTGCCCGGCCAGGCGACGACCGTGCAGGTGATGGTGAAGGACTCGCGCCGCTACGCCGCGACGGGCGGCTGGGGGTTCGGGCGCTTCATCAACGGCGTGCCGGCCGACATCGGCCAGCATCAGACGTGCTTTGCGTGCCATCAGGCGCGGGTGAAGAATCACGATTACGTGTTCACGCGGCTCGCGCCGTGACGTGACACGGCTGTGCGAAGGTGACGGAAAGGCGTGCCCTGCGAGGCACGCCTTTTTTCGTGGTGCGCGGGAGCGGTGGAGCGCATCGGCAAGCGGGTTTGTATCGCACTGTATCTGCGGCCTTCTTTGAAAAACTGGCATGCAGAAAGCCCTGTTCCGGAAACATGCCGGATACGTGCGCGGGTTCTACTGTCGACATGCAGCAAACGTTCGGTGCCAGACGTTCGCGCCGGACACCAAGTGATCGACACCCCAACTTCCTTCAAGGAGAAATCTCATGAAAGCCGCTCGAATCCTCGCCGTTGCCGTCCTCGCCGTCGCACCCGCGTTGTCGTTCGCCGATACCGGCCACGGCCTCACGCGTGCCGAAGTGCGCGCGGACCTCATCCGTCTCGAGAAGGCCGGCTACAACCCGGCCGGCAGCGAAGCGCATTACCCGGACGATATCGCCGCCGCACAGAACGCCGTCGCGGCTGCCGAGCAAGTCGCACGGTCGGACCAGAACGGCCCGTCGAAGTCGCAAGGCGACAACGTGGCCGACGCGTCGACGCCGGCCGGCCATCGCGACGCAGCGCAGTCGCGTACCGCACGCAACGCCGCCGACGACCTGTACGCGCATTCGTGATGCCGCGCCGCGCCGGCGACATGCAGGCGCGGCCGCTCACGCAGTACTTCACTTCAACGATACGACAAGGAAAGGAGCATGACGATGGCCGGTTTGATGAAACGCGTTCTGGTATCCGCTGCGATGATCGGCGGACTGTTCGGTGCGGTCGCGGCGCAGGCCGCGCCGAAGGAAGACCTGAAGGGCACCAACGTCGTGCTCGTGCACGGCGCGTTCGCCGACGGGTCGAGCTGGAACCGCGTGATTCCGCTACTCGAGGCGCGCGGGCTGCACGTGGTGTCGGTGCAGAATCCGCTGAGCTCGCTCGCCGACGATGCGGCCGCGGCGAAGCGCACGATCGACGAACAGAAGGGGCCGGTCGTGCTGGTCGGCCATTCGTGGGCCGGCGTCGTGATCAGCGACGCGGGCAACGACGACAAGGTGAAGTCGCTCGTGTACGTCGCGGCGTTCGCGCCTGACAACGGCCAGTCGATTGCGGACGTCACGCAGGGCCTGCCGGCGCCGTCATGGGCCGGCGAGTTGCGCAAGGACGCAGGCGGCTTCGCACGGCTGTCGGACAAGGCGATCGCGCAGGATTTCGCGCCGGATCTGCCGCCCGCGCAGCAGCGCATCGTTGCGGCGACCCAGGGGCCGTGGTATAGCGGGTGCATCTCCGAGAAGGTCGCGCAGGCCGCATGGCATGCGAAGCCGTCGACGTTCGTCGTCGCGACGCAGGACCGGATGATCGACCCGACGCTGCAGGAGGCGATGGCGAAGCGGATCGGCGCGACGGTCGCGCGCGTGAACGCCAGCCACGTCGCGATGCTGAGCCAGCCGAAGGCCGTAGCCGACGCGATCATCGCCGCCGCCGAGCGCGCGAAGCAGGCTACGCAGTGAGCGAATGCGGCGCCGCGCTTTCGTGAGGAGGCGCGGTGCGCGAGTGATGGCGATGTCTTTCCACCGAGGAGAAGTCATGACGCAACTCTGGCAACTGTCGGCAACCGAACTCGCGAAACGCGTGCGTCAGCGCGACGTATCCGCGCGGGAAGTGGCGGACGCCGTGCTCGATCGTCTCGATGCCGTGAATTCGGCGATCAACGCGGTCGTCGAACACCGTCCCGACGACGTGCGGCGGCAGGCCGACGAAGTCGATCGCGCAATCGCGCGCGGCGACGATCCGGGGCCGCTCGCGGGCGTACCCGTCACCGTGAAGATCAACGTCGATCAGGCCGGCTTTGCGACGACCAACGGCACGCGCCTGCAGGAAAACCTGATCGCGCCCGCCGACAGCCCGGTGGTCGCCAACATTCGGAAGGCCGGCGGGGTGCTGCTCGGCCGCACCAATTCGCCGACGTTCGCATTGCGCTGGTTCACGTCGAATCTCGTGCATGGCCGCACGCGCAATCCGCGCAATCCGTCGCTGACGCCGGGCGGATCGAGCGGCGGCGCGGCAGCGGCCGTGGCCGCCGGGATCGGCCCGCTCGCGGTCGGCACCGACATCGGCGGCTCGGTGCGCTACCCGGCCTATGCGTGCGGCGTCCACGGAATCCGGCCGTCGCTCGGCCGCGTGCCCGCGTTCAATGCGTCGTCGCCGGAACGCGCGATCGGCGCGCAACTGATGTCGACGGCCGGGCCGATCGCGCGCACGATCGACGATCTCTCGCTCGCGCTGCGTGCTTTCTCCGCGCCGGACCCGCGCGATCCGTGGCACGTCGCGGTGCCGTTCGACGGGCGCGCGGTGCCCAAGCGCGCGGCGCTGTGCGTGCGTCCGCGCGGGCTGGAGGTCGTGCCCGAAGTCGAGGCTGCGCTGCGCGATGCCGCGCGCCGGCTCGTCGATGCGGGCTGGACCGTCGACGAGATCGACGATACGCCGCCGATGCGCGAGGCTGCGTTGTTGCAGGAACAGCTGTGGCTCGGCGACGGGTTCGGCGCGCTGGCGAACGCGGTCGAGCAGGACGGCGATCCGGGCGCGGCCGCGGTGATCGCCGCCGTGCGCGGCAAGGTGCGCGACCTGCCGGCCGACGTGATCAGCCGCGCGCTGGTCCGGCGCACGACGCTGACGCGGCAGTGGCGGCTGTTTCTCGACGAATATGCGGTGTTGCTGCTGCCTGTTTCGTCGGAACTGCCGTTCCCCGACGATCTCGACCGGCAAGGGCCGGACGGCTTCGACCGCGTGTGGGAAGCGCAGCTCACGTTGCGCGCGCTGCCCGCGATGGGGCTGCCGGGGCTGGCCGTCACGACGTCGCTCGCGAACGGCGTGCCGGTGGGCGTGCAGGTGGTGGCCGCGCATCATCGCGAGGATCTGTGTCTGCTCGCGGGGCGCGATATCGAGGCGCGTGGGGTGCCGGTCGAGGTGGTCGATCCGGTGGTGTGACGTGCAGGCAGCGCGTGCATCGGCGACACCGCACGGGCATCGCCGATGCATCGTTGCCTGTCCAATATCGCGCGACGGCGCGACGTCGGTCGTCAACAGCTCAGCTGAATCGTGGCAACCGTCGGGATGTTGGTATTCCCGTCCGAAATACTCGGCATGACGGAAATATGGCCCGGGTGAAAGTTGGCGACACACGAGAAACTGACGCTCGTGTTGTTGAGAATCGTCATCGAGACATCGGTTGCTTGCCAATGGAGCGGCGTGTTCGTCCACGGTGCACCGACCGACGCCGTGCACGTCCCGTTACCGGTGGTCGACGTGCATGAAATGCTCAGGGACGTCTGTGCATGCGCTGGCGATGTGGTCAGCAGCAGCGGAATCGACAGAAGCATGGGCAAGTAAATATTTCGCGAATGTTTGGTCATCATTTTTACGAAAATTCTTGTTTGTCCGTCAAATGGAAAGGATCGCGCGATTCGATACGGCGAAAAACGCGATGCGAACATCGTACCGAAACCGTGCCGGAAGTGGTCGCGTTACGCGTGAATGAATGCAGACGGCTCCCATGCGGTTGAAAATCCGGCAACGGCTTTCATAAACGCGGCGAGCCGGAGTGTGTGGCCGACGCGTTTCGTCACGCTAAATCGCATTCGTGAAAGCAAGGTGACAGCCCGATCCGGTGGCGGGCACGGCGCGTGAGTCAGTGCGGGTGGAGGTTTCCTTGACGCCGTCGGCCCGTGAACGTTCACCTTCGCGATCGAACCTGTCCTCACCCCTGCCACCGCCGCAACTCACGGAGCGTGAGCTGTCCATTCCATTGCCTCGAACACGAGATGACGGTTTGGTCCATCCGGCCTTTTAAAACGCTTCGATGTACGACATCGAACGGTCATAGCCTTCCATTTCCAGCCCGCCAGCGACCGCACATCGATAGCGCGCGTCCGCCATTGCATTCCCCGCGGCGCTGATTAGGAAATGAATTTTTATTGGTTCTGCTTCCCCGACCGCACTCGCATAGTGGTGCTGACGGCTATAGACAGCATGCAAGCTGCAACAGCCGCATTCCCGGTGTTTTGTTCATACGAATTTGCGAGAACAAGGAAGTGTCATGACGGTTGAACTGCAAGAACGAACCGCTGCGCAGCAGGCGCTCGAAGACGCGCGCGCGGCAGCCGTGGCGGCCGGCACGCCCTATGCGGGCGGCGTCGCGCCGGAAGCCGCGTGGGCGCTGTTCTCGGCGGGCGACGCATTGCTGGTGGACGTGCGCACGGCCGAGGAGCGGAAATTCGTCGGCCACGTGCCGGAGTCGCTGCACGTGCCGTGGGCGACCGGCACGAGCCTGACGCGCAACCCGCGCTTCGTGCGCGAACTGGAAGCGAAGACCGGCAAGGACGCGGTCGTGCTGTTGTTGTGCCGCAGCGGCAACCGTTCGGCGCAGGCGGCCGAGGCCGCAGCGAAGGGCGGGTTCAAGCAGGTTTTCAATGTGCTCGAAGGCTTCGAGGGCGATCTCGACGAACGGCAGCATCGCGGCGGCCGCAACGGCTGGCGCTTTCGCGGCCTGCCGTGGGCGCAGGATTGATTCACGGCCGTGACGGGGAGAAAGCAGGATGGCCGCATTCGACATCGACGACATCGTTCAATCGCTGCAGACGGTACGCCGCGCATGGCGCGAAAAGCAGCGGCGCTCGCTCGAACCGGGCGGTCGCGATTTGCCGGCGCGAGAAGCGCTCGCACAGATCGTCGGCGCGCTGAAGGGCGTGCTGTTTCCGATGCGGCTCGGGCCGCCCGATCTGCGGCAGGAAAGCGAGAACTTCCACGTGGCCCATGCGCTCGATTCGGCGCTGAATGCGCTGCTCGCGCAGGTGACGCTCGAATTGCGCTACGCCGCGCGTCAGCGCAATGCCGACGGGCCACCGCCCGATCGCATCGATGAAGTCGCGTCGACGGCCGTGCAGGCGTTCGCCGCGCGCTTGCCGGAGATTCGCCGGCTGCTCGACAGCGACGTGCTGGCGGCCTTCCACGGCGATCCGGCGGCCGGCAGCGTCGACGAGGTGCTGCTGTGCTATCCGGGCATCCTCGCGATGATCCACCACCGGCTCGCGCACGAACTGTACGGGCTCGGCCTGCCGCTGCTCGCGCGGATCATCGCCGAGCAGGCGCATGCGGAGACGGGCATCGACATTCATCCGGGCGCGCGCATCGGCGCGGGCTTCTTCATCGACCACGGCACGGGCGTCGTGATCGGCGAGACGGCGATCATCGGCGAGCGCGTGCGCGTGTACCAGGCCGTCACGCTCGGCGCGAAGCGCTTCCCGCGCGATGCGGCCGGCCATCTGGAGAAAGGGCTCGCGCGCCATCCGATCGTCGAGGACGACGTCGTGATCTATGCGGGCGCAACGATCCTCGGCCGCGTGACGATCGGGCGGGGCGCGGTGATCGGCGGCAACGTGTGGCTCACGCAAGACGTGCCGGCCGGCGCAAACATCACGCAGGCCGTGCTGCGCAGCGAAGCGAATACCGCGCCGCGCACGGCGGCGCGCGTCGCCTGGGAGGCGCGATGAGCGACCTCATCCATCACTTCGGCGCCAACGTGCGCAAGCTGCGCGAAGCGCGCACGTGGTCGCAGGAGCAACTGGCCGAGCATGCGGGGCTGAACCGCTCGTACGTCGGCGAGATCGAGCGCGGCGAGGCGATCGCGTCGATCGTCACGGCCGACAAGATCGCCCGCGCGTTCGACGTGTCGATCTCGACGCTGCTGCCGGCCGCATACGTCACCTGAGGTTGCCCCGCATCGTTTCCCCCTTCGGTTGCACGACCTGACGGCTATAGCATGTTGAGCCGGCAGGGGCGGGTTTCCGATAATCACCGAGCGTCATAAGCAATCCTGTTTTTCATCTTAAGAACCCGGAGCCACACATGTCGACCGTTGCAAGCGGCACGGCCGCGCTGAGCGATCACGCCGCCCGCCAACTAGCGAACGCTACCAAGACCGTCCCTCAGCTTTCCACGATCACGCCGCGCTGGCTGACCCATCTGCTGCAATGGGTGCCGGTCGAGGCCGGCATCTACCGCCTGAACCAGGTGAAGAACCCGGAAGCCGTGCGCGCCGCGTGCACGCAGCTCGAGGACGAAAGCGTGTTGCCGCAGACCTTCGTGCCGTACGAGGAGCAGCCGCGCGAATACTTCCTGAACGCGGTGAGCACGGTGCTCGACGTGCATACGCGGATTTCCGATCTTTACAGTAGTCCTCACGACCAGATCAAGGAGCAGCTGCGCCTGACGATCGAGACGATCAAGGAGCTGCAGGAAAGCCAGCTGATCAACAATCCCGACTACGGGCTGCTCGCGAACGTGACCGACGAACAGCGGATCTTCCCGCTGACGGGCGCGCCGACGCCGGACGATCTCGACGAGCTGCTGACGAAGGTGTGGAAGGAGCCGGCCTTCTTCCTCACGCACCCGCTCGCGATCGCCGCGTTCGGCCGCGAATGCACGCGGCGCGGCGTGCCGCCGCCGACGGTCAGCCTGTTCGGCTCGCAGTTCCTCACGTGGCGCGGTATTCCGCTGATTCCGTCGGACAAGGTGCCGGTCGCGGACGGCAAGACCAAGATCCTGCTGCTGCGTGTCGGCGACAAGCGCCAGGGCGTCGTCGGCCTGTATCAGCCGGGCGTCGCGGGCGAGCAGGGGCCGGGCCTGTCGGTGCGCTTCATGGGGATCAACAATCAGGCGATCGCGTCGTACCTGATCTCGCTGTATTGCTCGCTCGCGGTCCATTCGCCGGATGCGCTGGCTGTCCTCGATGACGTCGAAATCGCCAAGTACCATGACTATCCCGACACCTACCGTTAATCCCGGTCTGGCCGGCGGCGATGCGCACGGGTTGCCGCATGCGCCGCTGCCGGCCGGGCTGCCCGACCCGGCGACGCTCGCGCGCCTCGCGTCCGAGTTCTTCGCGACGCCGCCCGGGCAGGCCACCGCGCCCGGGCTGTCGGCGGGCAGCGGCGCGGTCGGCGGCGTACCGTCGGCATTGCCGGCGGCGGCGCCGATCCTCGCGTCCGTCAGCAACCCGGTGCCGGGCGGTTCGCCGCTCGCAGGCCCGGGCGGGGCGGGCACCGGTGTGCCGGGGCTCGCGCTGCCGCAGGGCAAGGCGCCCGGCGCGAATCTCGCGCCATCTGCGCCGACGCACGTGTTGTCGCTCGGCAACCGCGCACCGGCGCTCGCGCCGCATGCGGCCGCGCAGAACGGGTTGCCCGACAACGTCGTGTCGATCGCGCCCGCGCTCGAACCGCGGGTCGGCGGGGCGGCGCTCGGCGTACCGCAAGTGAGCGCCGCCGCACCGGAAGGCGCGGCGAAGGCGTCGCCGTACTACTTCACCGACGGTTCGCTGCAGGGCTGGCAGGCGACGCCGCAGGACATCGTCGTGCCGTCGAGCGGGCCGGCGTCGCCGGAAGCATTCGGGTTGCCTGGCGACGACGCGCTGCGCGCGCTGCTCGCCGTGCAGCGCGACGCGCCGGTGTCGCATGCGTCGGGCACCGACGTGCCGCGCTACTTCATCGACGATGCGCAGGCAGCCGCGCCGCAAGGCCAGCTGCATCGCGGGGCCCGTCCGCCATTCGACGTGAACGCGATCCGCCGCGATTTCCCGATCCTGCAGGAGCGCGTGAACGGCAAGCAACTCGTCTGGTTCGACAACGCTGCGACGACGCACAAGCCGCAGGCCGTGATCGACCGCCTCGCGTACTTCTACGCACACGAGAACTCGAACATTCATCGCGCGGCGCATGCACTGGCCGGCCGCGCGACGGATGCGTACGAGCATGCACGGGAAACGGTGCAGCGCTTCATCGGCGCATCGTCGCCCGACGAGATCGTGTTCGTGCGGGGCACGACCGAGGCGATCAATCTGATCGCGAAGACGTGGGGCGTGCAGAACGTCGGCGAAGGCGACGAGATCGTCGTGTCGCATCTCGAACATCACGCGAACATCGTGCCGTGGCAGCAGCTTGCCGCGCAGAAGGGCGCGACGCTGCGCGTGATTCCGGTCGACGATTCGGGGCAGGTATTGCTCGACGAATATCGGAAGCTGCTCAACGATCGCACGAAGATCGTGTCCGTCACGCAGGTGTCGAACGCGCTCGGCACGGTCGTGCCGGTGAAGGAGATCGTCGAGCTCGCGCATCGCGCCGGTGCGAAGGCGCTGGTCGACGGCGCGCAGTCGATTTCGCACATGCGTGTGGACGTGCAGGCGCTCGACGCGGATTTCTTCGTGTTCTCCGGGCACAAGATCTACGGGCCGACCGGGATCGGCGTCGTGTACGGCAAGCGTGCGATCCTCGACGACATGCCGCCGTGGCAGGGAGGCGGCAACATGATCGCGGACGTGACGTTCGAGCGCACGGTGTTCCAGCCGCCGCCGAACCGCTTCGAAGCCGGCACCGGCAACATCGCGGACGCGGTGGGGCTCGGCGCGGCGCTCGACTACGTGAGCCGCGTCGGCATCGAGAACATCGCTCGCTACGAGCACGATTTGCTTGCGTACGCAACGAGCGTGCTGGCGCCGGTGCCGGGCGTGCGGCTCGTCGGCACCGCGCGCGACAAGGCAAGTGTGCTGTCGTTCGTGCTGAAGGGCTATGAAACCGAGGAAGTCGGGCAGGCGCTGAACGACGAGGGAATCGCCGTGCGCTCGGGGCATCACTGCGCGCAACCGATTCTGCGGCGCTTCGGGCTCGAGGCCACGGTACGGCCGTCGCTCGCGTTCTACAACACGTGCGATGAAGTCGATGCGCTGGTGAGCGTCGTCAGGAGACTGGCGGCGCGACGCTGACGTTGGCATCGATGTCGATGTTGACCCGCTTGCGGCGGCCTTCGCGGGCCGCCGCAAGCGTTTTCATGGCAACCGGTCGGAAACGTGGCGACGGATTTAGGACGGCATCGCCTGCGTGACGGTGCCCGTGCGTTGCGCGGTGAGGCCGTGGCGGCGTGCACGACGCGGAACGATTGCGTGGCGGACGCGGTCGGAATGCTTCGATAACGACAGGATGAATGCCGGTGCGCCCGAGCAGCGCGACATCCTGCGCGAAGGCGCTGCGCGCACGGGCGTCGCTTGCGGCACATCCGTCGACGGTGGCGACGGTCTGCCCGTGCAGCACCTGCATGAAAGGCAGCGAGCCGGTCGGGCCGGCCACGCGTCAGCGAACAACGCGCAACGACCTCTGTCGCCACGCGTCGCAGGATCCAGCCAGGACGCGCACGCCGGCGAACCGGCGCGCACGCTGCCGCGTCGTCAGAAATCGAATCCCGGCCCGCCCGCGCCCGGGCCACCCGGTGCGGCAGCCGGCGCCGCATCCTTCGGCGCTTCGAACACGGTCGCATCGGTCGTCAGCAGCAGTCCGGCCACCGACGCCGCGTTCTGCAGCGCGGTGCGCGTGACCTTGGTCGGATCGAGCACGCCCGATTCGACGAGGTCGCCGTACTCGCCCGTCTGCGCGTTGTACCCGAAGTTGCCCGTGCCTTCGGCGACCTTCGCGACGACGACGCTCGCTTCCTCGCCCGCATTCGTGACGATCTGGCGCAGCGGTTCTTCCAGCGCGCGCAGCACGATCTTGATGCCCGCGTCCTGATCGGCGTTCGCGCCCTTCAGCTCGCGGATCGCCTGCCGCACGCGGATCAGCGCGACGCCGCCGCCCGGCACGATGCCTTCTTCCACAGCCGCGCGCGTCGCGTGCAGCGCGTCGTCGACGCGATCCTTCTTCTCCTTCACCTCGATTTCGGTCGCGCCGCCGACCTTGATCACCGCCACGCCGCCCGCGAGCTTCGCGACGCGTTCCTGCAGCTTCTCGCGGTCGTAGTCGGACGTCGCCTCGTCGATTTGCACGCGGATCTGCTTCACGCGTGCTTCGATGTTCTTCGCATCGCCCGCGCCGTCGATCACGGTGGTGTTTTCCTTGCCGACCTCGATGCGCTTCGCCTGGCCCAGTTCGGCGAGCGTGGCTTTCTCGAGCGTCAAGCCGGTTTCCTCGGCGATCACCTGGCCGCCGGTGAGAATCGCGATGTCCTCGAGCAGCGCCTTGCGGCGATCGCCGAAGCCCGGCGCCTTGACCGCGACCGTCTTCAGGATGCCGCGGATGTTGTTCACGACGAGCGTCGCGAGCGCTTCGCCTTCGACGTCTTCCGCGATGATCAGCAGCGGCCGGCCCGACTTGGCGACCTGTTCGAGCACCGGCAGCAGGTCGCGGATGTTCGAGATCTTCTTGTCGTGCAGGAGGATGTACGGGTTTTCGATCTCGGCGATCTGCTTGTCCGGATTGTTGATGAAATACGGCGACAGGTAACCGCGGTCGAATTGCAGCCCCTCGACGACGTCGAGCTCGTCGGCGAGCGACTTGCCGTCCTCGACGGTGATCACGCCTTCCTTGCCGACGCGGTCGATCGCTTCGGCAATGCGCTGGCCGATCGACTCCTCGCCGTTCGCGGAAATCGTCGCCACCTGCGCGATTTCCTTGCTGGTGGTGGTCGGCTTGCTGATCTTCTTCAATTCGTCGACGGCCGATGCGACGGCCTTGTCGATGCCGCGCTTCAGGTCGAGCGGATTGAGCCCGGCCGCGACGTATTTCTGGCCTTCGCGGACGATCGCCTGCGCGAGCACGGTGGCCGTCGTCGTGCCGTCGCCGGCCGCGTCGCTGGTGCGCGACGCGACTTCCTTCACGAGTTGCGCGCCGATGTTCTGCAGCTTGTCCGCAAGTTCGATTTCCTTCGCGACCGACACGCCGTCCTTCGTGACGACGGGCGCGCCGAAGCTGCGTTCGAGCACGACGTTGCGGCCTTTCGGCCCGAGCGTGACCTTCACCGCGTTCGCGAGAATGTTGACGCCTTCGGTCAGCTTCGCACGTGCGACGTCGCTGAAAATGATTTCCTTCGCTGCCATGATTGTGCTCCGTTATTGATTGACGACCGCGACGATGTCTTCCTCGCGCAGCACGAGAAACTCGTTGCCGTCCACCTTGACGGCTTGCCCCGCGTACTTGCCGAACAGCACGCGCTCGCCGACCTGCAGGTCGGGCACGATGCGCTGGCCGTCCGCGTCCTTGCGGCCGGGGCCGACGGCGATCACTTCGCCCTGGTCGGGCTTTTCGGCCGCGCTGTCGGGAATCACGATGCCCGATGCGGTGGTGGTTTCCTGATCGAGTCGCTTCACGATCACGCGATCGTGCAAGGGGCGTAGGCTCATATTTTCGTCCTGTGCTGTTCTGTCGAAATGGGCTGGCACTCTTTAACAGAGAGTGCTGACGAGTATAGAAATGCGCGCCGGCGCGATCCAATAACGGATTCGGAAAAGCATTTGCGCGAATGCGCTTTGGGAACGGGTCCGGCTCTGCGGCATGGAGACCGTCGCCGGACGCAACGCGCAACGCGCGACGCGGGCGCGTCAGATCAGCAGCGACACCGTCTTGAACAGCGCGAGATCGTCCTTGCGCGCGGAGCGCGCGTGACGCCGGACGACCTGCAGCAGGCAGTCGATGAAGCAGCGCGCGGCGTCGCTCAGCGTGCTGCTGCGGCGCGTGACGATGCCGAGCTCGCGCGGCTCGAAGGTCTCCTTCAGCGACAGCGCGCGCATCCGCTCGCCGAACGGCGGCACGGCGGCGAGAATCGTCGGGCACCACGTGCACATGTCGGCCTGCTCGAGCATCGTCTGCAGCATCGCGACCGATTGCGCGCGCACGATGCGCCGCTCGTCGATCTGCGCGCCGTGGCGCGTGAACAGGTAGTCGACGAGCGCCGCCTGGCCGTCCGCCGCGAAATTCAGCACCCAATCGTTGTCGAGCAGATCGTGGATCGATCGCGCGCGTTCGCGCGGGTGGCCGGCGCGCACCATCACCGAGGTCTCGTAACGCAGCATCGGCTCGAACGCGAATTCCTGCGCGCTGCCCGGCTGCACGTGCCCGAGCGCGAAATCCATGGTGCCGTCGCGCAGCAGCGGCTGCGCGACGGCGATCAACGCTTCGTAGAGTTCGAGACGCACGTCGGGCATCCGTTCTCGAAAACGCAGCACCGTTTCCGCGAGGAACGTCATGGTGAGCCATGGCGTGACGCCGACGCTCAGCCGCCCCTCGACGCGCCCGCGCAGCCGTTCGAGATCGCTCTGCGCGTGCTCCAGTTGCTTCAGCACGAGCTTCGCGTGCGTGAGCAGGGTTTTCCCGTATTCGGTAAAACCGATGCCCTCCGGCGCGCGCACGAGCAGCGGCAGGCGCTCGCTTGCCTCCAGCTCGCGCAACGCACGCGTGACGGCCGCCTGCGACAGCCCGAGCATGCGCGCCGCGCCCCGGATGCTGCCGGCCTCCGCGCTCGCGACGAGCGCCTGCAACTGATGCAGCTTCATGGTGCGATACCCGACAACGAAAGGTTGTCATCATAACGAAACCGCGGCTGTTCGGCCGGATTTTCGCTGCATACGATCCCGTCACGATCCGCCCTCCGGCGATCGGCAACCGGAACGTAGCGAAGGAGTATCGGGGTTGGGCAAAACACGAATTTTTCCCGAAATGGCAGCCATCGAAGCCGAGATGATCGCGCTGCGCCGCCGGCTGCACGCGCATCCCGAGCTCGGCTTCGAGGAGCGCGTGACCGCCGATCTCGTCGCCGAGCGCCTGACAACATGGGGTTATCGGGTGGAGCGCGGCCTCGGCGGCACCGGCGTGGTCGGCACGCTGGCGCGCGGCGCCGGGAAGCGGCTCGGGTTGCGCGCGGACATGGACGCGTTGCCGATCCGCGAGACGACCGGGCTGCCGCATGCGAGCCGGCACGACGGCGTGATGCACGCGTGCGGCCACGACGGCCATACGGCGATGCTGCTCGCCGCCGCGTGCTGCATCGCGGCGCGCGCGCGTTTCACGGGCACGCTGAACCTGATCTTTCAGCCGGCGGAGGAAGGGCTCGGCGGCGCGAAGCGCATGCTCGACGACGGGCTGTTCACGCGGTTCCCGTGCGACGCGGTGTTCGCGATGCACAACGTGCCGGGGTTGCCGGCCGGCGTGCTCGGCTTCTGCGACGGCCCGGCGATGGCGTCGGCCGACGAGGTGCGCGTGCGCGTGGCGGGCCGTGGCGGGCACGGCGCCGCGCCGCACACGACGGTCGATCCGGTGGTGGTTTGCGCGTCGATCGTGATGGCGCTGCAGACGATCGTGTCGCGCAACGTGAATCCGCAGGAGCTGGCGATCGTCACGGCGGGCGCGATCCATGCGGGCGCCGCGTCGAACGTGATTCCGCCGCACGCGGAGCTCGAACTGAGCGTGCGCGCGCTGTCGCCGGACGTGCGCGCGCTGCTCGAGCGGCGCATCCGCGAGATCGTGCACGGGCAGGCCGCGAGTTATGGCGCGACGGCCGAGATCGACTACCGGCACACCTATCCGGTGCTCGTCAATCACGCGGCGGAAACGGCGTTCGCCCGCGACGTCGCGCGTGAATGGGGCGGCGACGGCGCGCTGATTCCTCAGCTGCGGCCGATCGCGGCGAGCGAGGACTTCGCGTTCATGCTGAACGCGTGCCCGGGCAGCTACCTGTCGATCGGCAACGGCGACGGCAACGGCGATGGCGCGACCGGATGCGGGCTGCACCACCCCGGCTACGACTTCAACGATGCATGTCTCGCGACGGGCGCGAGCTATTGGGTCGCGCTGGCGGAGCGATATCTCGCGTGACGCGGCGCATGTGGCGTACGCGGCGAGCCGGTGCCCGATGCGCCGGACGAATTCGATTCACGATCTACACAAGGAGACGGCAATGAAGCAGTGGATGGCGGCGCTCTCGATGGCGCTGGCGGCAGGGGCCGCACATGCGGGCGATTGGGCGGGCAAGGAGATCCGGCTCGCGGTCGATCCAACCTACCCGCCGCTCGAGTACAAGCTGCCGGACGGCACGCTGACCGGGTTCGGGATCGACATCACGAATGCGCTGTGCGCGGAACTGAAGGCGCGCTGCGTGTGGGTCGAGTCGAGCTTCGACGGAATGATCCCGGGACTGCTCGCGCGCAAGTTCGACGTGATCGCGTCGTCGATGACGATCACGCCGAAGCGGATGCAGCAGATCGCGTTCACGAACCGGATCTCGAACGCGCCTGCGCGGCTGATCGCGCGCAAGGGTTCGCCGCTGCTGCCGACGGCCGAATCGCTGAAGGGCAAGCGGATCGGTGTCGAGCAGGGCTCCGCGCAGGCCGACTATGCGATCGCGAACTGGCAGCGGGCCGGCGTGCAGATCGTGTCCTACCCGAACCAGGACCAGGTCTACGCGGATCTCGTGACGGGGCGGCTCGACGCGGCGTTCCAGGCGTCGATCGCGGCCAGCGACGGATTCCTGAAGAAGCCGCAGGGCAAGGACTTTGCATTCGCCGGTGAAGCGATCGACGACACGAAGTACTTCGGGCAGGGCGATGGGCTCGGTCTGCGCAAGCAGGACACCGACTTGCGCGACGCGTTCAATCGCGCGCTCGCGACGATTCTCGCGAACGGCACGTATCGGCGGATCAACCGGAAGTATTTCGATTTCGACATCTACGGCGCGAAGTGAGCCGCGTGGCGTGCTGTCGGCGCGCCGCACGTGAGGAGACGGCGCGCGATCGACCGCGCGCCGGATGCGGGGAATGACCGCCTGCACGGCCTGCGAATTGCGCGGGCATTCACGTGCAGGCCCGGAAAACGGATAAGGACAACGAATGAACTGGAGAATTTTTTTCGTCGCGATTCCGGCGCTGTGCGCAGCGCCTGCATTCGCGCAGGGCAGCGTCACGCTCTACGGTCTGGTCGACGCGGGTATCGACTATACGAACGACGTCGGCGGCCACGGTGCGTGGCAGATGGCGAGCGGCTTCGCGCAGGGCAGCCGCTGGGGGCTGAAGGGCGCCGAGGATCTCGGCGGCGGCTACAGCGCGCTGTTCCAGATCGAGAGCGGCTTCAACGTGAACGCCGGCACGCTCGCGCAGGGCGGGCGCATGTTCGGGCGGCAGGCTTACGTCGGGCTCGGCAGCACGCGCTACGGCACGCTGACGCTCGGCCGGCAATACGATTCGGTGGTCGACTATCTCGCGCCGACGACCGCGAACGGGAGCTGGGGCGTCTATCCGTTCTCGCATCCGCTCGATAACGACAACACGGGCAACACGTTCCGCGTCGACAATACGGTCAAGTACGCGAGCCCGGATTTCTCGGGCTTCTCGTTCGGCGGCACCTACAGCTTCAGCAACGACACGGGCTTCGCGAACAACCGGGTGTGGAGCATCGGCGCGCAGTACGAGCACGGCGGGCTGCTGGTCGGCGCGGCGTTCCTGAACGCGAACGATCCCGGCGCGACGTCCGGCGGCGCGATCGCGGGTGCGGGTTCGGTCGGCGCCGATGCGAACTTTGCGTCGGCGCGGCTGCGAATCTTCGGGGTGGGGATCAACTACACGGCCGGGCTCGCGACGGTCGGCTTCGCGTACACGAACAGCAACGTCACGCGTCCGACCGCGAACGTCGGCTACCTGTTCGGCGACGAGACGATCGCGCCCGTGACGGGGCCGCTCGCCGGCGGCACGGTGACGGCGATCAAGTACCAGAACTTCGAGCTGAACGGCAAATATCAGTTCACGCCGGCGTGCTTCGTCGGCGCGCAGTACGTGTACACGACGGTGCGCTACGACGCGACGACGGGCAGCGCGAAGCCGAAGATCCATTCGATCGGGCTGATGGCCGACTACAACCTGTCGAAGCGGACGGACGTGTACCTGATGGGCGCGTATCAGCGGGTTGCGGGCGACGCGACGGGTTCGTCGCTCGATCGGGCGCTCATCCCCGGCGCAGCGGACCTGTCGTCGACGTCGAAGCAACTGATGGTGCATGCGGGGATTCGTCACCGGTTCTGACGGAGTGCGCTCAAGCGGCGGCGGCTACGGACGGCGGACGACTCGTCGCCCGTCGCCGCCGACGTGCGTGCGCGATTGCGCATCGCGCCGCTTTCCCCCGTCACGCCGCGACGCGAATCACGACCTTGCCGAAATGCTGGCCCGACTGCAGGTACGCATAAGCTTCCGGCGCTTCGTCGAAGCCGAACACGCGATCGACGACGGGCCGGATCCGCTTCGCGTCGACGAGACGAACGACGTCGTCGAGCATCGCGCGGCTGCCGACCATGATCCCGTGAAGCCGCCGGATGCCGCCGATCAGCGACAGCAGTCCGAGTTCGGGGCCGCCGAAGCTGCTGAGGCCGCCGATCACCGACACGATGCCGCCCAGCTTCGTCGCGGCGACCGAGCGCGGCAGCGTGTCGCGTCCGCCGACCTCGACGACGAGATCCGCACCCGCGCCGTCGGTGAGCCGCAGCACTTCATGCTGCCATTCGGGCGTCGCGCGATAGTTGATCGTTGCATCCGCACCGAGTGCACGCGCGCGTTCGAGCTTCGCGTCGCTCGACGACGTGACGATCGTCCGCAGCCCCGCCGCATGCGCGAGCTGCAGCGCGACGATCGATACGCCGCCGGTGCCGAGCAGCACGACGGTCGAGCCGGGGCCTGCGCCGCCGTCGGCGAACAGCGCATTCCATGCGGTCACGCCCGCGCACGACAGCGTCGCCGCCTCGTCGTAGTCGAGATGCGTGGGAATCGCGACCAGCGCGGTTTCGTCGGACACGAAGTGTTCGGCCAGCACGCCGTCGAATTGCGCGCCGGGCGAGCCGGAGACTTTCGCCGGCGTGGGCGGCCCGTCGATCCAGCGCGGGAAATACGTGTTGATCACGCGATCGCCGGGCTTGAAGCGCGTGACGTCGCGGCCGGTTTCGACGACTTCGCCCGCGCCGTCGGCCACGGGAATCAGCGGCGCGTCGCCGATGCCGAGATAATCGCCGCGCGCGAACATCAGGTCGCGATAGTTCAGCCCGGCCGAATGGATCTTCACGACGACGTCGGTCGGCCCGACCGGCGGGCGGCCCGCGTCGATGCGGCGGAGCCCGGCGACGCCGTCGCCCGGTTTCAGTTGCCATGCATGCATGTTCGACTCCTGGTTCGAGGGGACGGGACTATCATAGTGTTGCGTATGGGGACGCATTGGCGAGAGTTTGGCCACGTACTGTTTCCATATGGGACACAAACCTGCGAACGAACCGGAGCGGAATCACATGGACGAGCGGCTGAGAGGCGTCGCGGAATTCGTCGAGGTCGTGGAGTCGGGCAGCTTCGCGGCGGCGGCGCTGCGCGTCGGCGTCACGCGTTCGGCGGTCGCGAAGGTCGTCGCGCGGCTCGAGCACCGTCTCGGCGTGCGGCTGCTGCAGCGCACGACCCGCCAGCTCAACCTGACCGACGAAGGGAACGTCTATTACGAGCAATGCCGACGGCTGCTGGCCGAACTCGGCGAAACGGAGGCCGCGCTCGACGCGGGCCGGCGCGAGCCGTCCGGACGGCTGCGCATCAGCGTGCCCGTGCTGTTCGGGCGCCAATGCGTGGCCCCGGTCATGCGGCGTCTCGTCGAGCGTCATCCGCGGCTCGAAATCGACGTGTCGTTCAGCGACCGCGTGGCCGACCTGATCGACGACGGTTTCGACATCGCGGTGCGCATCGGCGAGCTGGCCGATACGAGTGCGCTCGTCGGCCGGCGGCTGGGCGTGCAGCGCATGGGCATCTGCGCATCGCCCGCGTATCTCGACCGGCATGGCCGGCCGTCGGGGCTCGACGATCTCGTGTCGCACGTCGGCATCGCGTACTCGCGCGGCGGGCAGCCGGTGCCGTGGCGGATCATCGGCGCGGACGGCCAGGTGCACGACCACCGCGTGGCCGGGCGCCTGCGGTTCGACGACCTGCAGGCGATCGCCGAGGCCGCCGCCGCCGGCGCGGGCCTCGCATGGCTGCCGTGCTGGCTGATGGCGCCGTACCTGCGCGACGGCCGGCTCGCACTGGTGATGGACAGCAACAGCGTGTCGGGCGCGGAGGTGTTCGCGGTGCGGCCGAAGTCGCGGCACGTGCCGTCGAAGGTGCGCGTCGTCGTCGACGCGCTGGTCGACGAGATCCCGCGGCTGCTGGCGTCGGATGACGCAGACGGACAGGGAGAGCCGCATCGCCGCGAGCGCGAGCCGCGCCCGTCGCGCATGGTCGGTTGACGCGGCACATGGCGCGTCAACGTACCTGAGCCGGACGCTCGGCAAGTTCGGCCCTCGCCGTCGCGCTCATCGCCTCGCAGCGGCCGATTCCCGTCGGGGTGCTCGCGCCGCTGCTCGTCGCGCTCGCGCTCGCATTGCCGGCAGGCGGCGTGCTCGCATCGCGGATCGCGTCGCGACGTGCGCGGCCGATGGCGACGAGGCGGGCCACGCGAGCGAAGCGGATGACGGCGACCGTACGCGTTTTTCTCACCTGACGCACAATCGTGCGCAACGTGCATGCGACGCGCGGCAGCGTACGCATCGCGCCGTCATCGATTCTTTCGTACGAGGCACGAATCATGTCATCTCGCACCTATCTCGTCACCGGCGCGTCGCGCGGCATCGGCTTCGCGGTCAGCACGATGCTCGCACGGCGCGGCCATCGCGTCATCGGCGTCGCGCGGCACGCGCAGGGCATCGATTTCCCCGGGGAACTGCATGCATGCGATCTCGCCGATATCGAGCAGACGGCCGCGACGCTCGCGCGTATCGGTGCGTCGGCCGATATCGACGGTATCGTGAACAACGCAGGCATCGCGTTGCCGCAGCCGCTCGGGCAGATCGACTTCGGCTCGCTGCAGGCCGTGTTCGATCTGAACGTGCGGGCCGCGATCCAGGTCACGCAGCATTTCGCCGACGCGATGAAGGCGCGCGGTCATGGGCGCATCGTCAACATCTGCAGCCGCGCGATCTTCGGCAGTCTCGATCGCACCGCATATTCGGCCGCGAAAAGTGCGCTCGTCGGCTGCACGCGCACGTGGGCGCTCGAGCTCGCCGAACACGGCGTGACCGTCAACGCGGTGGCGCCCGGCCCGATCGAGACCGAACTGTTCCGCCAGACGCGGCCGGTCGGCAGCGAAGCCGAGCGCAAGGTGCTCGCGACGATTCCGGCGCGCCGGCTCGGCACGGCCGACGACGTCGCGGCCGCGATCGCGTTTTTCCTGTCGGACGAAGCCGGTTTCGTCACGGGGCAGGTGCTGGCCGTGGACGGCGGCGGCAGCCTCGGCGGGCGCAGCTGACGCACGGCGGCGCGGTGCGTGGCGGACGGCGCGCATCGCATATTCCCGCATCCCGTTAGCATGTGACGAATCCGACTTTGGGCGCCGCGTGCGCGACGCTAAGATCGCCGATCCCGTAGATCGAGCGTTCCGCAACAATGAAAAAGTCCGCGTCGCCGTTGCATGCTTTTCGTTTCCGTGTCGTCTGCGCCGCGATTGCCGGCGCGGTGTCGCTCGCGTCGTGCGGCGGCGTCGACGGCGATCCGCCGCCGCAGGCCAGCGCGACGCCGTCGGCCAAGCGCCCGAACATCCTGTACATCATGGCCGACGATCTCGGCTATTCCGACATCCATGCGTTCGGCGGCGAAATCGACACGCCGAACCTCGACGCGCTCGTCGCGTCCGGCCGCATCCTGTCGAACCACCACACGGGTACCGTCTGCGCGATCACGCGCGCGATGCTGGTGTCCGGCACCGATCACCATCTCGTCGGCGAAGGCACGATGGGCGTGCCGACCGACGAACGGCGCGGGCTGCCCGGCTACGAGGGCTACCTGAACGACCGCGCGCTGTCGTTCGCGCAACTGCTGAAGGACGCCGGCTATCACACGTATATCGCGGGCAAATGGCACATCGGCTCGGGGATCGTCGGGAGTACGACGGGTAGCGGGCAGACACCCGACCAGTGGGGCTTCGAGCGCAGCTACGTGCTGCTCGGCGGCGCGGCGACGAACCACTTCGCGCACGAGCCGGCCGGCTCGTCGAACTACGCGGAAGACGGCCGCTACGTGCAGCCTGGCCAGCCCGGGCAGCCGGGCGGCGCGGGCGGCAACCCGGCCGTGTTCTATTCGACCGATTTCTATACGCAGAAACTGATCTCGTACATCGATGCGAACAAGCAGGACGGCAAGCCGTTCTTCGCCTACGCGGCCTACACGTCGCCGCACTGGCCGCTGCAGGTGCCCGATCCGTGGCTGCACAAGTACGCGGGCGTGTACGACGCCGGCTACGATGCGATCCGCAACGCGCGGATTGCCCGACAGAAGGCGCTCGGCCTGATTCCCGCCGACTTCAGACCGTTCGACGGGCTGCCGGAGACGACGGTCGCATCGCCTGCGACCGCGAACGACGGCAAGGCCGGCGCGAAGTACGTCAGCGCCGTGCATTCGGCCGCGGACGGCTACGTCGACTACGGCCCGGGCAAGGTCGACAAGCTGTGGTCGAGCCTGTCGCCGGCCGAGCGCCGGGCGCAGGCGCGCTACATGGAAATATACGCGGGGATGGTCGAGAACCTCGACTACAACATCGGACGCCTGATCCAGCATCTGAAGGACATCGGCGAATACGACAACACGTTCGTCATGTTCCAGTCGGACAACGGCGCGGAAGGCTGGCCGATCGATTCCGGCGCCGACCCGACCGCGACCGATACCGCGAACGCGCAGGAGCCGACCTATTCGGCGCTCGGCACCGACAACGGCAAGCAGAATGCGCAGCGCCTGCAGTACGGGCTGCGCTGGGCCGAAGTGAGCGCGGCGCCGTTCCGGCTCACGAAGGGCTATTCGGGCGAAGGCGGCGTATCGACGCCGACGATCGTGCACCTGCCGGGCCAGTCGCAGCCGTTGCCGACGCTGCGCGCGTTCACGCACGTGACCGACAACACGGCGACGTTCCTCGCGGTCGCGGGCGTCACGCCGCCGTCGCAGCCGGCGCCGCCGCTCGTCAACACGCTGACGGGCGTCGACCAGAACAAGGGCAAGGTCGTCTACAACAACCGCTACGTGTATCCGGTCACGGGCCAGTCGCTGCTGCCGGTGCTCACGGGCTCGGCGACGGGCGAAGTGCACACGGCGCCGTTCGGCGACGAAGCGTATGGCCGCGCCTACCTGCGCAGCGCCGACGGCCGCTGGAAGGCGCTGTGGACCGAGCCGCCGCTCGGGCCGCTCGACGGTCACTGGCAGCTGTACGACCTCGCGTCGGATCGCGGCGAGACGACCGACGTATCCGCGCAGAACCCGTCGGTGATCGGCGCGCTCGTCGACCAGTGGAAGGCCTACATGAGCAACGTCGGCGGCGTCGAGCCGCTGCGGCCGCGCGGCTACTACTGAGCGCGGGGGCGACACGATGCGGTTCCGCTTCTGGACGATCGGCGCGACGCTGGCCGCCACGCTGTTCGCCGCCGCGTTCGCGGCAGGCTATGCGAATCCGGCGGCGTCGGCCGGTGGCGCGTTCGACGACCTGAATCGCGGCCGCGCGCTCGCGCCGCTCGGTTCGGAGCGTCAGTGCGAACGCTATTCGGGCTTGCCGTCGAAGTGGCGCGACGATCCGAAGGCCGGCATGGTGCACCTGCGCGGCGGCGCGTTCGTGTTCGGCAGCACGCGCGGCTATGCGGACGAGCGTCCGGTCGGCGACGGCCGTACGCGCGTCGGCGGCTTCTGGATCGACCAGACCGACGTGACGATCGCGCAGTTCGCGGCATTCGTGCAGGCGACCGGTTACGTGACCGAGGCCGAGCAGCAGGGCGGCGCGGCGGTGTTCCATGTGCCGACGCGCGACGAGATGAACGCGCGCGATCTCGCGTGGTGGTCATGGGTGAAGGGCGCGTCGTGGCGGCATCCGCGCGGGCCCGGCAGCGACGTGGACGGGCTCGGCAACCTGCCGGTGACGCTCGTCACGCAGCGCGATGCGCTCGCGTATGCGCACTGGCTCGGCCGCGACTTGCCGACCGAAGCCGAATGGGAATACGCGGGCAAGGCCGGCCGCGACGACGCATCGCTCGATGCGGCGCCGCGCGACGCGCAGGGCAAGCCGACCGCGAACTACTGGCAGGGTGCGTTTCCGGTGCTCGATTCGGCGGAGGACGGCCACGCGGGGTTGGCCCCCGTCGGCTGCTATGCGGCGAACGGCTTTCGTCTTTACGACATGATCGGCAACGCATGGGAATGGACGAAGGATGCGTACACGGGCCCGCATCAATCCCACACGAACGGCGACACGGCGGCCGTCGCCCCGCCGACGCGCCGGCACGATACGCCGATGGTCATCAAGGGCGGCTCGTTCCTGTGCTCGCGCGATTACTGCGTGCGCTATCGCGCATCGTCGCGCGAACGGCAGGAAGCCGATCTCGGCGCGTCGCATATCGGCTTTCGCACGATCCTGAGGGACGCGTCATGACGGCGGGCATCGGGCGTTTCGTGTCTGCATGGATGTTGATTGCGTGCGCGGCGATGCAGCAGGGCGCGGCGCTGGCTGCCGAAGCCGCGTGGCCGGCCGTGCGCGTCGGCGTGACGCGCGGCGTGCATGCGCAGATTCTCGACGAAGTGAAGCGGGTGGCCGCCGCGCGGGGGCTGCGCGTCGACGTCGTCGAATTCGACGATGCATCGCGCATCGATACGGCGCTGGCCGACGGGCAAATCGACGCAGCCAGCTTCGAGGATGCGCAACAGCTCGCCGCGACCCGCGCACGCAAGCGCTACGCATTGACCGAAGTCGCGCCGACCGTCACGTTGCCGATGGCGTTCTATTCCCGCAAGCTGACGAGTCTGAACGCATTGCAACCCGGCGCGACGGTCGCGCTTCCGGCCGATCCGCGCGGGATGGCGCGCGCGCTCGTGCTGCTGCAGAACGACACGCTGGTGACGCTGCGCGAGAAGGCCGGCCTGCATGCGACGCTGCGCGACGTGACGAGCAACCGGCTCGGGCTCAAATTCGTCGCGCTGCGCCGCGACCGGCTTTACGCGGCGCTCGACACGGCCGCGTTCGTCGCGATCGACAGCGACGACGCGGCCCGCGCCGGGCTGCAGCCCGCGCGCGACAGCATCAGCCTCGAGGACGCCCGCTCGCCGTATGCGAACGTGCTCACGGTGCGCGACGCCGATCGCGCGAAGCCGTGGGTCGCGCAGCTCGTCGCCGCGTACCACTCGGACGACGTCGCGCACTTCATCCTCACGCGCTACCAGGATTCGGTGCGGCGGCCGTGGTAGCCGGTTACCTGCTCGCGTGCAACGCGTGCGGACGCTGCTGCAACAGCGCGCCGACGCTGTCGTTGCGCGAACTGTTCCGGCATCGGCACCGCTTCGTCGGCGCCTTGACGATCCGCCGCGTGCCGAAACGGCGGATCGGCGAACGCTGGCAAGCGGGCGGCCGCGAGCATGCGCTCGATGCGGACGACGTCGCGGCGGCCGATGCGCTGGCGGACTGGCTGTTCCATCGCGGCCGCGTGCAGGGCGAATGGCTCGCGCTGACGCTGCAAGGCTACGACTATCCGTCGCTGGGCCGTTGCGCGGCGCTGGCCGACGACGGCCGCTGCGGCGTGCATGCGAACAAGCCGTCGATCTGCCGCGCGGTGCCGCTCGATCCGATGCTGCCCGACCGGTTGCAGGCCCGCGTGCTCGCGGCGCGACGCGGCGAAGCGGTGTGGCTGGGCGCGAACTGCATCGTCGAAGCGGGGCACGTGCGGTCTGCCGATGAATCGGTGTTCTCGATTCCGCTGGTGACGTCCGGACAGGTCGCGGACCGTGCGGCGCTCGACGCGCATCGCGCTGCGCTCGTGTTCGAGCGCACGGTGTGGCGCGACGCCGTGTTCGCGTCGTTGACCGATGGCGGGCAGGACGTGCGTCATGCGCTGTCGCGGCTGGCGCCTGGTGGCTACCTGACCGTGTCGATCGTGCCGGCCCTGCTGGCGGTCGCTCAGGTTTCCGCGCATTGCCGCGCGCTGTGCGTCGACTTCATCGACGCCCAGCTCGCGTTGATCGGCGCCAACATCGAAGCGGCGCTTGCGCGCCGACATGCGGCCGACCGGCCCGCGACGCAAGAATTGCGCGGCTTCGCGCAGGCGCTGGAACGGGCGCGACGGGCGCTCGCGGCGACGCCGGCATCCGCCGCCGCCGCGCGCGACGATGCGTCACGCATCGAAGCGTGGCTCGACGATCGCGTCGACGCCGCTGCGCTCGCCACCTGACGATCGCGGCACGCCGCGCGTGCCTTACACTTGGCGCTCTTTCAATCGTTACAGAGCGAGCGGGCATGTACGCGTCGACTTTCATTTTTCGCGCCGGGCAGTACGACGACGAATTCCACCGGCTCGACCGGCAGATCGCCGACATGGCGCGCGCGACGCCCGGCTATCTCGGCGAGGAAACGTGGGAGAACGCGCAAGCCGGCTTGATCCAGAACGTTTACTACTGGGAATCGGAGGCGGCGCTGCGGCAGTTAATGCAGCATCCCGCGCATCTCGAAGCCAAGGCGAAGCAGGCGCGCTGGCTGGACGGCTATCGTGTCGTGATTTCGCAGGTGCTTCGCGAGTATGGCGACGGCAAGCTGACGCCGCCGCATGCGGGGCCATCCGCGTAAGGGTTGCCGGTCAGGCGGCCGCCCCGGCTTTTCCCGGCGCGCCCGTCGCGCGCTCCCAGATCGGGAAGGTCGCGTTCTGGATCGACGTCTGCGCGTCGATGACCTTGCGGTGGTCGATGCCGGGCAGGTCGAGCAGCCGGTCGACGGCCGCCTTCGCGCCCTCGGCATCCTGCGGAAAGCCGCACGCGAACTGCTTGTTCGTATCGAACAGGATCCACCAGACGTCCGACACGAACGGCCCCTGATCGCTGGTTTCGATCAGGATCGCGCCGAGGTCGGACAGCGCGATGCCGCGCGTCGTGCCGGTCTGGTCGGTCGACGCGATGCGTGTCTCGGTTGCGGTCACGGTCCAGCCGCTTTGCCGGGTGTGCGGTCGGGGCGACGACGGCGCGGCCTTCGCACCGGCCGGGCTGCCGGCGGCTGCGTTTGTTCCCGCGCCTGGGCCTGCGCCTGTGCCGGTCGGCGCGCCTCCACCCGCGGCACCGGCCGCAAGGCTCGGCGCACCGCCATCCTGCCGCGCGCGCCCGTCGATCCACGGCAACGCGGCGGCGCCCGCCATCGCTGCCATCCACAAGTAGTACCCGGCCCCGAACGTGCGGATCGTTTCGTAGTTCGCGTCGGTCGGAATCGTATGCCAACCGGCCGCAAAGACCACGACCACGGCCAGCAGCACCGACACGGTACGGCTCGGCCTGAGCAGCGCGACGACGAGCAGCGGGTTGCCGAGCCACGCGAATTGCAGGTCGAGGATCGCGAGCCCGCCGAGCGCGAGCACCGTGTAGCCGTGCCACCAGCTCACCGCGCCGGCTGCATTCGGCGGTTCGGCCGCGACGGGCAGTAGCAGCGACGCGGCATACAGCGCGACGATCACGACGCGCGCGAGGTTCAGGCGGGGCGAAGCCGAGCGAATCTGCATGTTGCCTTCCTGTCGTGCACGGTCATGCGAGGCGGCGAATGCCGGACGGCCCGGCCTTCATTCGCGATGCGCGGCGCCGGCGTGGCGGCGCGTCGAACGCGATTGTGGGCGATTCGCGCGGCGATGTCGAACGCGCGTCGTCCATCGCTGCACGGTCAAAGCGCTTCGACCAGCAACCGCGTGCTTTTCTCGCAATACTCGTGACACGCCGCGCGCGCGGCGATCGACGCGCCGTGCACGAACCGCGGCGCGTCCGCCCGCCGCGACATCGACACGACGATCGACGGCGGCGACGGCTGCAGCGGCAGCTCGACGACTTCGCCGCTTGCGATCAGCGCATCGACGAACAGCACCGGAATCGCGGCGACGCCGAAGCCGTCGCGCACCAGTTGCACGATCACCGAGATCGACGGCGAGCCGGTGATGCGCGTCTCCGACAGCGGTACGCCGTGCGCATGCGCGAGCGTGCGGACGATGTCTTCCAGCGCGCGATGGGGCGCGGTGCCGCGCCCGTAGGTGAGGATCGGCTGGCGCAGCACCTGCCGCGCGAGGCCCGTGCGCAGGTTCGGCAGCAGCCCCGCGCGCGCGATCCAGCGCACCGGGTAGTTCGCGAGCGCGTCGCACACGACCGACGCCTCGTCGCTGCCTTCCACGCGGATGATCAGGTCGAGCTCGCCGGCCATCAGACGGCGTTGCAGCACGACGCTGACGTCGACGGTCAGATCGATCTCGAGCTGCGGATAGTCGGCCGCGAGCCGCCGCATATAGTGCGGCAGCCAGCTGTGCACGACCGTCTCGATCACGCCGAGCCGCAGCTTGCCGCGCAGCGCGCGCTCGCCGGACGCGGCGGCCTGCAGTTCCTGCGTCGCCTCGACCACGGCTTTCGCATAGCCGAGCAGGTATTCGCCGTTCGGCGTGAGCCGGAACGCACGGCTGTCGCGATCGACGAGTACCGTGTGCAGTTCGTCCTCGAGCGCTTTCAGGCGCTGCGAGATCGCGGCCGGCGTCGCATGCAGCGCGGCCGCGGTCGTGCGGAAGTTGCGCAGCTTCGCGAGCGTGACGAAGGTTTCGAGAAAACGCGTGTTCATGGCGGTCGGGCGAGCAGTGGATGCGCAGCTTGCCGGCGACGAAAAATGAACGGGACCGGGGAAAACCCGCGGATCCGTTAAGAAATTCTATACAACGGACGCAAAAAAACTCGTTGGCGACAAATTTTTTTCTTTTCTATTCTTCGCCGTATCCGATGACACGCCACCGTCATCGCCCCGTCATCCCGATTCCGCGACCGACCATCATGACGCCTTCCGAATTCCGCCAGTCCGTGCGCCGCGGCGCGTTCCGCGGCCCGACCGCCGGCCATTGCGGCCCGTTTGCCCAGGCGAACCTGGCGATCCTGCCCGACGCGTACGCGCACGATTTCCTGCGCTTCTGCCAGGCGAACCCGAAGGCCTGCCCGCTGCTGGGCGTCGGCGAACCGGGCGCGTTCCGGCTCGACGCGCTCGGCGAGGATCTCGACATCCGCACCGACGTGCCGAGCTACAACGTCTACCGCGACGGCCGCCTGACCGAGCAGGTCGAATCGCTGGAAGCGTTGTGGCGCGACGATTTCGTCGTATTTGCGATCGGCTGCTCGTTTTCGTTCGAGGACATGCTCGCCCGCGAAGGGATCGGGCTGCGCCACGTCGAGGAAGGGCGCAACGTGCCGATGTACCGCACGTCGATCGCGAACCGCCGCGCGGGCATCTTCGGCGGCCAGCTGGTCGTGTCGATGCGGCCGCTGCGCGGCGCCGATGCGATCCGCGCGGTGCAGATCACGAGCCGGTTCCCGGGCGTGCATGGCGCGCCGATCCATATCGGCCATCCGCGGGAACTGGGCATCGAGGATTTGAACGCGCCCGAATTCGGCGACGCGGTGACGATCCGCGACGGCGAACTGCCGGTGTTCTGGGCGTGCGGCGTGACGCCGCAAACCGCGCTGATGGACGCGAAGCTGCCGATCGCGATCGCGCATACGCCCGGCCACATGCTGATGACCGACATCACGAACGCGTCGCTGGCCGTGTTCTGACCCGGCCGCACGCCCCGTACGCGACGTACCCGAGACCACCGCACCACACGCCATTCGACGGCGCATCACGACAGGAGCACCACCATGGAAAGCAAGACCCTCGCGGCGCCCGCCGCCGAGCCCGCGAGCCGCGAGCGCAGCGGCCTGTTCTCGTGGTACGCGGATGCGCAGCCGCGCGAACGCCGCGCGTTCTGGAGCTGCAAGGTCGGCTACATGCTCGACGGAATGGACACGCAGATGCTGTCGTTCGTGATCCCGACGCTCGTCGCGACCTGGGGCATCTCGCTCGCCGACGCGGGCTTCATCGGCACGATCACGCTGCTCGCGTCGGCGCTCGGCGGCTGGATCGCCGGCATCCTGTCCGACCGGATCGGCCGCGTGCGCACGCTGCAACTCACGGTGCTGTGGTTCGCGGTGTTCACCGCGCTGTGCGGGCTCGCGCAGAACTACCCGCAACTGGTCGCGGCGCGCGCGCTGATGGGCTTCGGCTTCGGCGGCGAATGGACGGCCGGCGCGGTGCTGATCGGCGAGGTGATTCGCGCGCGCGACCGCGGCAGGGCGGTCGGCCTCGTGCAGTCGGGCTGGGCGATCGGCTGGGGGCTGTGCGCGCTGCTGTATGCGCTGCTGTTCTCGGTGCTGCCGGCCGAGCAGGCGTGGCGCGCGCTGTTCCTCGTCGGGCTCGCGCCCGCGCTGCTGGTGGTCGCGATCCGCCGTTACGTGAAGGAGCCGGACGTCTACGAGAAGGAGAAAGCCGCGCAGGCGAAAGTGGCCGACGCGCCGCGCCTCACCGAGATCTTCGCGCCGAAGCTGATCGCGACGACGCTGCGCGCGGCGCTCCTGACGACCGGCGCGCAGGGCGGTTACTACGCGATCACGACGTGGCTGCCGACCTTCCTGAAGACCGAGCGGCACCTCACGGTGATGGGCACCGGCGGCTATCTCGCGATGATCATCCTCGGCTCGTGGGTCGGCTACCTGACGAGCGCGTACCTGACCGACCGCCTCGGCCGCAAGCCGAACTTCATCCTGTTCGCGGTCGGCTCGATGGTGATCGCGTTCTCGTACACGTCGCTGAACCTGACCAATGCGTCGATGCTGTGGCTCGGCTTCCCGCTCGGCTTCTTCGCGTCGGGCATTTTCTCGGGGATGGGCGCGTTCCTCACCGAGCTGTTCCCGACCCGCGTGCGCGGGTCCGGCCAGGGCTTCTGCTACAACGTGGGCCGTGCGATCGGCGCACTGTTCCCGTTCCTGATCGGCGCGCTGTCGAAGCAATACGGGCTCGGCCCGAGCATCGGCATCTTCGCGGTCGCCGCGTACGGCGTGGTGATCGTCGCCGCGCTGACGCTGCCCGAGACCCGCGGCCGCGAACTCGACGCCGCGTAAGCGGCAGCGGCCCGCGCCGCTCTTTCTCCCTTTTCCCCTTTTTACCGGTACCGCCACGCGGCGCGCGACGCGCGCCGTGCGGCGGCGCTCGTCCCTCGATTCAACGACGCATCGACCCGACATCATGACCGACCGACACCTTTCCCCCGTTTCCTCCGACGCCGCGCGCTGGCAATTCTGGATCGACCGCGGCGGCACGTTCACCGACATCGTCGCGCGGCGGCCCGACGGCACGCTCGTCACGCACAAGCTGCTGTCGGAGAACCCTGAGCAGTACCGCGACGCGGCCGTGGCCGGCATCCGCCACCTACTCGGCCTCGCGCCCGGCGAGCCGATCACGCCCGAGCGGGTCGACATGGTGAAGATGGGCACGACGGTCGCGACCAACGCGCTGCTCGAACGCAAGGGCGAACGCACCGCGCTCGCGACGACGCGCGGCTTTCGCGACGTGCTGCGCATCGCGTACCAGAACCGGCCGCGCCTGTTCGATCTCGACATCGTGCTGCCCGACGCGCTGTACGAGACGGTCGTCGAGATCGACGAGCGCGTCGGCGCGCACGGCGACGCGGTCGTGCCGCTCGATGTTCAGGGTGCCGAAGCGTCGTTGCGCCGCGTGTTCGACGGCGGCGTGCGTGCACTCGCGATCGTGCTGATCCACGGCTACCGCTACACCGCGCACGAACGGATGCTGGCCGAACTCGCCCGCCGCATCGGCTTCACGCAGGTGTCGGTGTCGCACGAGGTGTCGCCGCTGATGAAGATGGTGTCGCGCGGCGACACGACCGTGGTCGACGCGTACCTGTCGCCGATCCTGCGCCGCTACGTCGAACAGGTCGCGCACGAGATGCCGGGCGTGAACCTGCAGTTCATGCAGAGCAGCGGCGGGCTGACACGCGCCGATGCGTTCCAGGGCAAGGACGCGATCCTGTCCGGCCCGGCCGGCGGCATCGTCGGGATGGTGCGCGCGGCGCGCGCGGCCGGCTTCGAGCGCGTGATCGGCTTCGACATGGGCGGCACGTCGACCGACGTGTCGCACTACAACGGCGAATTCGAGCGCGCGTTCGAGACGCAGGTGGCCGGCGTGCGGATGCGCGCACCGATGATGAGCATCCATACGGTCGCCGCGGGCGGCGGCTCGGTGCTCGGCTTCGACGGCGCGCGGCTGCGCGTGGGGCCCGAATCGGCCGGCGCGAATCCGGGGCCGGCCGCGTACCGGCGCGGCGGCCCGCTGACGGTGACCGACTGTAACGTGATGCTCGGCAAGATCCAGCCCGACCATTTCCCGCGGGTGTTCGGCCCGCATGCGGACCAGCCGCTCGACCGCGACGGCGTGGTCGCGAAGTTCGCGGCGCTCGCCGACGGGATTCACGCGGCGACCGGGCGGCGCGAGACGCCCGAGGCGCTCGCCGAAGGTTTCCTGGAGATCGCGATCGGCAGCATGGCGAACGCGATCAAGAAGATTTCCGTGCAGCGCGGCCACGACGTGTCGCGCTACGTGCTGACGACGTTCGGCGGCGCGGGCGGCCAGCACGCGTGCGGCGTGGCCGATGCGCTCGGGATGACGCAGGTGTTCGCGCATCCGCTCGCGGGCGTGCTGTCCGCGTACGGGATGGGGCTGGCCGACCAGACTGCGATGCGCGAGCGCGCGGTCGAGGCCGTGCTGACCGACGCGTCGCTGCCGGCGCTGAACGCGGCGCTCGACCGGCTGGCCGACGAGGCCATCGGCGCGCTGCTCGAACAGGGCGTGCCGCCGCAGCGGATCGCGACCGAGCGGCGCGTGCACCTGCGCTACCAGGGCACCGATTCGGCGCTCGACGTACCGGCTGGCAGCGTCGCCGCGATGCAGCAGGCGTTCGAGGCCGCGTACCGGCAGCGCTACGCGTTCCTGATGCCAGGCACGCCGCTCGTCGCCGAGCTCGCGTCGGTCGAGGCGATCGGCCGCTCGGACGCGCCGGTCGACCTCGCGCCGCTCGCGCCGCGCGAGGCTGGCGCGGCGCCTCGAGCGCACACGGCCGTGCGCTTTTATTCCGGCGGCCAGTGGCACGACGCGGCGCTGTATGTGCGCGACACGCTGCGCGCCGGCGATGCGATCGACGGCCCGGCGATCGTCGCGGAGCAGAACGGCACGACCGTCGTCGAGCCCGGCTGGCGCGCCGCGATGACCGCGCAGGGCAACCTCGTGCTGACGCGCACGACGCCGCTGCCGACGCGCCGCTCGCTCGGCACCGACGCCGATCCGGTGCGGCTCGAGATCTTCAACAACCTGTTCATGTCGATCGCCGAGCAGATGGGGTTGCGGCTGCAGAACACCGCGTACTCGGTAAACATCAAGGAGCGGCTCGACTTCTCGTGCGCGATCTTCGACGGCGACGGCAACCTGATCGCGAACGCGCCGCACATGCCCGTACACCTCGGCTCGATGGGCGAAAGCATCCGCACGGTGATCGAGCGCAACCGCGGCCGCATGTGCGACGGCGACGTGTTCATGCTGAACGACCCGTACCACGGCGGCACGCACCTGCCGGACGTGACGGTCATCACGCCGGTGTTCGCGGACGGCTCCGACGCGCCGCTGTTCTACGTCGGCTCGCGCGGCCACCACGCGGACATCGGCGGCACGACGCCGGGCTCGATGCCGCCCGACTCGACGCACATCGACGAAGAGGGCGTGCTGATCGACAACTGGCAGCTCGTGTCGGCCGGCGTGCTGCGCGACGCCGAGACGCGCGCGCTGCTGGCGTCGGGCCGCTACCCGGCGCGCAACGTCGAGCAGAACATGGCCGACCTGCGGGCACAGGTCGCCGCGAACCAGAAGGGCGTCGACGAATTGCGCCGGATGGTCGCGCAGTTCGGCCGCGACGTCGTGCTCGCGTTCATGGGGCACGTGCAGGACAACGCGGAAGAAGCCGTGCGGCGCGTGATCGGCGCGCTGCAGGACGGCGCATACCGCTACCCGCTCGACAACGGCGCGGAGATTCGCGTCGCGATTCGCGTCGACCGCGCGGCGCGGTGCGCGGAGATCGACTTCACCGGCACGTCCGCGCAGCTCGACAACAACTTCAACGCGCCGAAGGCCGTCTGCATGGCGGCGGTGCTGTACGTGTTCCGCACGCTGGTCGGCGACGACATCCCGCTGAACGCCGGCTGCCTGAAGCCGCTGACCGTGATCGTGCCGGCCCGCTCGATGCTGAACCCCGAATACCCGGCGGCCGTCGTGTCGGGCAACGTCGAGACGTCGTCGGCGATCACCAACGCGTTGTACGGCGCGCTCGGCTGCGTCGCGTCGAGCCAGGGAACGATGAATAACTTCACATTCGGCAACGATCGGTACCAGTACTACGAGACGATCGCGGGCGGCAGCGGCGCGGGCGACGGCTTCGCGGGCGTCGCCGCGGTGCAGACGCACATGACGAACTCGCGGCTCACCGATCCGGAGGTGCTCGAATGGCGCTATCCGGTGCGGCTCGATTCGCACCGGATCCGCGCCGGCTCGGGTGGCGCCGGGCGCTGGCGCGGCGGCGACGGCGCGGTGCGGCGGATCCGCTTCCTCGAGCCGATGACCGCGTCGATCCTGTCGAACAACCGGATCCACGCGCCGTTCGGCGCGGCGGGCGGCGGAGCCGGCGCGCTCGGCCGCAACACGATCGAGCGGGCGGACGGCACGGTCGAGGCGCTCGACCATATCGGCCGCGCGCAGATGGCGCCGGGCGACGTGTTCGTCGTCGAAACGCCGGGCGGCGGCGGCTACGGCGCGCCGGACTGAGCGACGCACCCGGCGCGGGCACCCCCGCGCCGGGTGCGCGGGCGGGTGAAGCCTATTGCAAAGGACTGTGGAATAAAGCGGCGCATTCACGCGCGAGCGGAATCAAAAAATGGCGGAAACGCGGATCGCGACATGCGATTCGACCCCTGCCGCCACGGTCTCGCCAAAGATCTGGCCCCGTCACCACGGATCGGCCTCAAACGCCCGTCCGGCGCGGGTTCCGGCCCGGCAACCCGCTCTCGATGCGCGGCGCGTCGTCTGCCCGTTCTCGAGTGGCCGATCATGAAAAATCCGGCTTGCCAATCGAGTGCCGGTTCCTTGACACTTTTCTCTAAATGTGAGTGCCAATCTTCATCGTCATTTGATAAGATGGCTCTCATCATTCGTAAGGCAGAACCTGCGCGCGTCACGCGCGAACGCCGGCCGCATCAGCTGCAAACAAGTACGGGACGAGGCCCGCTGTCACGGCGATCACGGCTGCCTTGCCGGGCATGCGCACTGCGCGGCCCGGGAAGGCGGTCGGCCCACTCGCCTCCGTCTACACTGTGCGTTTTTTTTGGATCGGGGCGTGTCCATGGATGACGAAAACGATAGCGCGGTGCTCGAGGCGCATGTCGGTACGCGCAGCCCCTGCTGGCGTCTCGGCAGCGACAGCAACGCGCTCGAACTGGCCGCGGTCCGCGGCCTGACCAACGTCGCGATCCCGCTGACGACCGAACAGGCCGCGCGCATCCGCGCGCTGACCGGCGTCACGTCGCACCTCGTGCTGGACATCGTGCTGTTCGGCAACCCGGTCAGCCTCCATCTCGTCGGCAGGAAGGTCAATACGGTCGACTGGGCCGGCACGGCGTCCGCCTATTCCGATACCGAGTCCGTCGCCGGCGATCTGTCGCACGGGCTCGCGTTCGCCGAGCAGGTCGTGTCCGAAGTGAATTCGCTCGTCGTGATCCTCGACCGCAACGGGATGGTGCAGCGCTTCAACCGCCTGTGCGAGGAAGTGACGGGCAAGCGCGAGGTCGACGTGATCGGCCGCAGCGCGTTCGAGCTGTTCATGAGCCCCGAGCAGGGCGCGCAGTCGCGCAGCAACATCACGGGCTTCTTCGCGAGCAACCAGTCGTTCGCGGTCGAGCGCTACATCAACACGGTCAACGGGCCGCGCCTGTTCCAGTTCCGCAACAAGTTCGTGCAGAGCGGCAGCGGCGTCGACGAACAGTTCCTGATCTGCTCGGGCATCGACATCACCGAGGAGCGCAACGCGCAGCAGCGGCTCTCCGAGCTCGCGAACACCGACGTGCTCACCGGGCTGCCGAACCGCCATGCGATCAGCGAGCGCATCCGGACGGCGATCGCCGAGGAGACCGAGCTGACGCGCGGGCAGGTCGGCATCCTGTTTCTCGATCTCGACAACTTCAAGCGCGTCAACGATCACTACGGACACATCACCGGCGACCGCCTGTTGCAGGACGTGTCGGCGATCATCAGCGGCTGCCTGCCGTCCGGCGCGACGCTCGCGCGGCTCGGCGGCGACGAATTCCTCGTGCTGTTCGAACACGGCACGCGCCCGCTGCTCGAAGCGACCGCGCAGATCATTCTCGAGCGGCTGCGCACGCCGATCCATCTCGGGCTGATGGAGGTCTACACGAGCTGCTCGATCGGCATCGCGATGTATCCGCAGCACGGCGATTCGCTCGAGACGCTGATCCGCAGCGCCGACACCGCGATGTACGTCGCGAAGGAAGCGGGCAAGCATACGTATCGCGTGTTCTCGCTGGAGATGAACCAGAAGGTCGCGAAGTACATGTGGCTCGACACCAACCTGCGCAAGGCGCTCGAGGAAGAGCAGTTCGTGCTCCACTACCAGCCGGTCGTCGATATCGCGACGGGCGACGTGCACGGCGTCGAGGCGCTGATCCGCTGGCAGTCGCCCGATCGCGGGCTCGTCGCGCCGGTCGAGTTCATCCGTTTCGCGGAAGAGTCGGGGCTGATCGCGCCGCTCGGGCGCTGGGTGATGCGCACCGCGGCCGCGCAGGCCGCCGCATGGAAGGCGAAGGGGCTCGGTGTCCGGATCGCGGTGAACGTGTCCGCGCGGCAGTTGCAGGACATGAACATCGTCCACCAGTTCGCGTCGATTCTCGACGCCGCGGGGCTGAAGCCGGGCCTGCTCGACATCGAGCTGACCGAAAGTTGCTTCATCGAGGACGAGGAGGCGGCCATCGGGCTGATGCGGCAGTTCCGCCAACTGGGCGCGGAGATCCATCTCGACGATTTCGGCACCGGCTATTCGTCGCTGTCGCAGTTGTCGCGCCTGCCGCTCGACGTGATCAAGCTCGACCGTACCTTCATCTCGGCCATCGACCGCAATCCGCGCTCGCAGGCGCTGGTGCGCTCGGTCGTGTCGCTCGCGAAGGCGCTGAATTTCGCGGTGGTCGCCGAAGGCGTCGAAACGCATGCGGAAGCCGAATTCCTCAAGCAGCTCGACGTCGATCACGCGCAGGGCTACTACTACGCGCGGCCGATGCCGGCGCAGGCGTTCGAGGCGTGGCTCGCGGAGACGAGAAAGCTCAGGCTGATCGCCTGAGGGTCGTTCCGGAAACGGGCGCCGCCGGCCGCCGGCGGCGCCCGTCGCATTACACCGTGCGCAGTTTCGACACGCGCCGGTTCTGCAGCATCACCAGGCGTTCCATGTACGCGAGGTCCTTCGGCTCGATCGTGAACGCCGCATGCACCCACGCTTCCGTGATGTCCATCAGCTCCGAGCGCGACAACTGGAACACGCGTTCGCGGGCGCGCAGCATCGCACGGATGCCGTTCAGCTTGGGCTTCGTCACGTCGATGAAGGTGCGCGTCGCGAGGTACGCGTCACCGGCGTCGAACGTCTCGTCGATCAGGCCGCGATCTTCGTACCACTCGGCCGCGTGCGCTTCGCCGGTCGCGATCAACGATTCCGCGAGACCGCGGTTCGCCTTGCGCGCGACCAGCGAATAGCCGCCCATGCCCGGGAACAGGTTGAACGCGATCTCCGGGAATCCGAGTTTCACGCCCTTCTGCGCGAGCACGTAGTGATGCGCGAGCGCGGCCTCGAAGCCGCCGCCGAGCGCGCTGCCCTCGACCATCGCGATCGAGATCGCACCGGTGCCGAAGCCCGTGTAGATCTCGTACACGCCGTCGATGCACGAGCGCGCGTAGGCCATCAGCTGGTCGCGCCGGCCGCTGCGGATCGCGTCGACGAAGAAGCTCAGGTCGCCGCCGACGTTGAACAGCTCGGGGACGAGCGAGCCCGTCACCCAGAAGTCGAACTTGAGGCCCGAGTCGCGGGCGACGCGCGCGAGATGAATGATGTCGGTGACGAGTTGTTGGTTGAAGCACGGCCGCGGCTCCGATCGCAGCATCATCCACATGACGTTGCGGCCTTCTTCGTAGAAGGCGGACAGTTGCGAGAGTTCACCGGCTTCGTAAAACGGGCGGCATGCCGGATGGGATTGGAGTTGCATGGTATGTCCTCGAGAGATGTGGTTTTAAAGACCGCCGCGCCAGGCGCGAGGCATCGCCATTGTTGCGCGCGCACAAATGTCGAATTGCGGGGAAAAACGCACGACCGGGACGCCGATGCGGATCGCGTTCGGGCGGGGCGGGGATGACGGACGGGGTGACGTCGATCGGAGCGCTGTGGCGGCTGTGCCGGACGGGGTGGCGTCGATCGGAGCGCTACGGCGGGCGCCGGCCTTGCGCGCCGCGGCTTGACGCTCGCCGGTACGTCACCCACACTGGGCCGCACGACGGCGCCGCGGCGGGTACGCGGGTGGCTTGTCATCCGCGCGTCATGCGGTACGACTTCCGCCCTCGCGCGCGACGCCGATACCCGGCAACGAACGCGCGGAGAGCTTCGACGTGGTGCGGTTTCCTTCCCGATGGTCCGGCTGCCTGTTCGCGTGCGCGGTGGCGCTCGGCGCGGGTACGGCCGCGGCCGACACGCGCGGCACCGGCGACTCGCCCGATGCGGGCGATACGGCGCCCGTCACGCTCGTCAGCGACGTCCACGAATTCGTGATCCAGCACGACGGTTCGCTCGACGAGCACGACGATTCGACGCTGCGCGCGAACGACGCGAACGGCATCGACGCGGTCGCGCAGCGCTACGTCTGGTTCGACAAGAATCTCGAGAAGGTCGAGCTGCTCGCGGCCGAGACGATCGACCGCGACGGCGTCGCGCATCCGGTCGGCGCGGACGGCATCCGCGACGTGCAGGAGCCGCGCTCGGCCGGCGCGCCGACGTTCCAGGACGGGCTGCTGCGCACCGTCGTGTTCCCCGGCGTCGAAGCCGGGTCGAGCACGCGCGTCGCGTTCCGCAAGACCCGCACGAAGCCGGTCAATCGCGGCTACTTCGGCTACTACGTCGAGCCGTCGCGCGAGCCGGTCGACCGCCAGCGGCTGATCTTCGACGTGCCGGCCGACATGCCGCTGTATGCGGATGCGCGCGGCTACGTCGCGCTGCCGCCGGTCACGGCGAACGGCCGCACGCGTTACGAATTCGACTACCGGCATGGCACGTACGATCGCATCGAGCGCGGCGCGGTCGGTTACCCGACCTACGGCGACCGGCTGGTCGTGTCGACGCTGCCCGACTACGCGGCGTTCGCCGCGCGCTACCGCGACGCAGCGGTCGACCCGAGCGCGAACGATCCGGCCGTCGTGCAACTGGCGCGCGCGCTCACGGCGGATGCCGCCGATCCGCGCGACAAGGCGCGCCTGCTGTACGACTGGGTGCAGGCGAACGTGCGCTACGTCGGGTTGTTTCTCGGCGAAACGGCCGCCGCGCCGCATCGCGTGACCGACATCCTGCGCAACCGCTACGGCGACTGCAAGGATCATGTCGCGCTGTTCGGCGCGTTGCTGGCGGCGGTCGGCATTCGCAGCGAACCGGTGTTGATCAATCTCGGCGCCGTGTACACGCTGCCGTCGGTGCCCGGCTACGGCGGCGGCGCGATCAATCATGCGATCACGTGGCTGCCCGATCTCGGGCGCTACGCGGATACGACGACGGCCGGCATCGCGTTCGGCTACCTGCCGCCGATCGTGATGGATCGCCCCGCGCTGCTGGTCGATACGGGCGTGCTGTCGCGCACGCCGGCCACGCAGCCGCGCGCCCGCACCGCGCGCATCGCGATCGATGCCGCGCGGCCCGGCGCCGCGCGTTTTCAGGCGTATGTCGAGGACGACGGCTGGACGGCCGAACTCGAACGCAACCTGTTTCGCCGCGCGTCGCGCGACCGCATCGCGCAACTCGCGAACGAGCGCCTGGCGCAAAGCGGCCTGCGCGGCCGCGTGCAACTGTCGACCGGCGACCGGCGCGCGACCGACGGGCCGTTCGACGTGACCGTGACCGGCACGCTCGATCATTTCGTATGGCCGGACGGCACGACCGCGTTGCCCGCGCTGTCGAGCCTGACGGGCGGCATCGCGACGCAGGTCGAGACCTGGCTGGCCGAGCCCGTGCGCACGCAGCCGTGGGGCTGCCTCGGCGGCACGTTCGACGAGACCGGCCAGATCGCGTTGCCGGCAGGCGTCGCCGTGACCGACCTGCCGGCCGATGCGGCCGTGCACGACCGTTTCGTCGACTTCACGTCGCATTACGTGTTCGATGCGGCCGCGCGGGTCGTGCAGGTCACGCGGCGGATGAAGGCGGATTTCGGCCGTCAGGTGTGCACGCCGGACGAGTTCGCCGCGCTGCGCGCGTCGCTCGAGCGCATCGAGCGCGACACGCAGGCGCAGATCGTCGTGCGGGCGACGCGCCGTTGAGCGGCGCGGGCACAGCGTTCGCTCCGAACGGGCGAACGACGCAATCGTCGACGCGCAGGAGGGACATCATGACGGAGCGGGACCGCGAGATCGCCGAGCTCGCGAAGGAATTGCTGGGGCGGATCGTGCAGGGTACGGTCGCGGCCGGCGCGGCAGTCGATGCGCCGCAGTGTGCGGCGCTCGCCGTGCAGTGCGCGACGGCGCTGATCGACCGGCTCGACACGCTGAAGTGACGGCCGGCGGGCCGCGGCCCACGCCGGCGCCGCGCGTCGGGCGTTACGCTTCGGCGTGCACGTCGCCGCTCGCGCGCACGGCGCCCGGCGGCTTGCCGACCACGCGCTTGAACGCACGGCTGAACGCGGCGAGCGAACCGTAGCCGAGTCGGTACGCGACGGCTTCGATCGCCTCGCGGTCGCGCGCGATCCACTGCGCGGCGAGCCGCATCCGCAGCTCGGTCAGGTAACGCACGGGCGTCATCCCGGTGGCCGCGAGGAAGCGCTCGGCGAACACCGAGCGCGACACGCCCGCTTCGGTCGCGAGTTCCGCGACGCTCCAGTTGCGGCCCGGGTCGCGATGCAGCGCGACGATCGCGCGGCCGAGCTTCGGCTCGCGCAGCGCCTGCACCCAGCCCGTCGCGTCGCCGCATCCGCACTCGACCCAGCCGCGCACGATGAACGCCGCGACCACGTCCGCGAGCCGCGCGAGGATGCCCGCGAAGCCCGCGCGCGCGGTGCACGCTTCGCGCTCCATCGCATCGAGCATCGGGCGGATCTCCGGGTAGCGCGCGAGCAGCGTGCCCACGTGCATGAACTTCGGCATCGTGCCGACGAGCGGCTGCATGCCGCCGAGGTCGAGCTCCATGCACGCGCTGAAGATCAGCGCGTCGCCGGCGCCGGGCTCCGTCGTCGCGCAGGTCGCGGGCGAGACGCCGGCCGATGCCACCGACGCGACCGTATCGCAGATCTTCGCGATCTCGAAGCCGTTGATCTCGCGGCACGGCACATCCGGATCGGACACCAGCGCGTGCATGCCGCCGTGCGGCAACAGGATCGCGTCGCCCGCCTCGAGCCGCATCGTGTCGCCCGACGCGTCGCGCAGCAGCACGGGCCCACGCACGACGAAATGGAACTGCGCGCGGCCCGGCGCATGGCCGAAGTTCATTCCGAACGGCCGCGCGACCTGGATGCGGCGGTACTGGACGCCGCTCAGGCGCATCCCCAGCAGCAGCTCGCTGACGAGGTCGTGCACGTCGGGAATCGGGGGCAGAAGGGGCTCGGACATATCGAGATACGGACGTTCGATCAACAAGAACGGATTGTATGTCATAGACCGTCCTGCTGCCGGTCCTTACGATACGCCCTCATCAGTACTTTCCCTAACCGACACGGAACCCCGCATGAATCCCGGAATTTCCTCGGCCGCCTCGACGGCGGCCCCCCGCGAACCGGCCTGGCGCGCGGTATTCGCGATGGCGCTCGGCGTGTTCGGACTCGTCACGGCCGAATTCCTGCCGGCGAGCCTGCTGACGCCGATGGCCGAGAGCCTCGGTGTGACCGAAGGCGTGGCCGGACAGGCCGTCACGGCCACTGCCACGGTCGCGCTCGTCACGAGCCTGCTGATCTCGGCGCTCACGCGTACGATCGACCGGCGCCGCGTGCTGCTCGTGTTCTCGGTGCTGCTCGTCGTATCGAACCTCGCCGTGGCGTTCGCGCCGAACCTCGCGATGCTGCTGTTCGGCCGCGTCGTGCTCGGCGTCGCGCTCGGCGGCTTCTGGACGATGGCGACGGCCACCGCGATGCGGCTCGTGCCGACGGCGATGGTGCCGCGCGCGCTGTCGATCATCTTCAGCGGCGTGGCGGTCGCGACCATCGCGTCGGCGCCGATGGGCAGCTACTTCGGTCACCTGATCGGCTGGCGCAACGTGTTCCTGATCGCGGCCGTGCTGGGCGGCATCGCGTTCGTGTCGCAGATGATCACGCTGCCGTCGATGCCGCCGAGCGGCACGACGCGACTGCGCACGCTGATCGACGTGCTGCGCCGGCCGACCGTCGGCCTCGGGATGTTCGCGACGATCCTCGTGTTCACCGGGCACTTCGCGTTCTTCACGTATCTGCGGCCGTTCCTCGAACAGGTGGCGGGCGTCGGCGTGAACGGGCTGTCGGCGATCCTGCTCGGCTACGGCATCGCGAACTTCGTCGGCACGTCGCTCGCGGGCCGCGTGCTCGAACACCGGCTGCGGCCGATGCTGATCGGCATGCCCGCGCTGATGGTCGTGCTCGGCGTCGCGCTCGTCGTGCTCGGCCGCGCGCCGATGATCGACGCGGTGCTCGTCGCATTGTGGGGAATGGCGTTCGGCGGCGTGCCGGTCGCGTGGTCGACGTGGGTCACGCGCACCGTGCCCGACGAGGCCGAGAGCGCGGGCGGGCTGATCGTCGCGGCGGTCCAGCTCGCGATCGCGACGGGCGCGGCTGCCGGCGGCGTCGTGTTCGACGCGAACGGCGCGGCGGGCGTGTTCGTCGGCGCGGCCATCGTGCTGGCGGTGGCGGTCGCGACGATCGTGACCGGCGTGCCGAAGCGGGTTGGCGTGGTCGCGTCCTGACCGGCCGGCGATCCGGCGGCCGGCGGCCCGGCGGCCCGGCGGCCCGCATTGCACGGGCCGCCGGGCGATCGTCCGCGTCAGGCGGCGTCGACGCCCGCGATGCGGTCGAGTTCCGCGAGCGCGTCTGCCGGCAGATCGACGTCGGCTGCTGCGAGATTCTCGTGCAGATGCGCGACTGACGACGTGCCGGGAATCAGCAGGACATTCGGCGCGCGGCGCAGCAGCCACGCAAGGGCGACCTGCATCGGCGTCGCGCCGGTACGGGCGGCGACGCCGGACAGCGTCGACGACTGCAGCGGCGAGAAGCCGCCGAGCGGAAAGTACGGCACGTAGGCGATGCCGTCGCGGGCAAGCGCGTCGATCAGCGCATCGTCGCCGCGATGCGCGATGTTGTAGTGGTTCTGCACGCAGACGATGTCGCAGATCCGCCGGCCTTCCGTGACCTGCGCGGGCGTGACGTTGCTCAGGCCGATGTGCCGGACGAGCCCGCGCCGCTGCAGTTCGGCGAGCGTGGCCAGCGGCGCTTCGATCGATCCTTCTGCCGGCCCGTGCGGGTCGAACATGATGCGCAGGTTGACGACGTCGAGCACGTCGAGCCCGAGGTTGCGCAGGTTGTCGTGTACGGCCCGTTCGAGTTCGTCGGGCGCGAACGCGGGCAGCCACGACGCATCGTCGCCGCGTCGCGCGCCGATCTTGGTGACGATCACGAGATCGTCGCGATACGGATGCAACGCGTCGCGAATCAGCCGGTTCGTGACGTGCGGGCCGTAGAAGTCGCTGGTGTCGAGATGGTCGACGCCGGACTCGACGGCTTCGCGCAACACGCGTAATGCAGCATCGCGATCTTTCGGCGGGCCGAATACGCCGGGGCCTGCAAGCTGCATCGCGCCGTAGCCGATTCGTTTGACGTGGCGATCGCCGAGCTTGAAGGTGGCGGTGGGGCGAATGTCGGGCATGACGTGCTCCTGTCGATGGAATGAATACGTTCAGCATAGGGACGAGTCGTCTGCGCGATAAGCCGGCATAATTCGCACGGGTTGTACGAAAAGGCGAACGATGCAAACCGATCTGGGCGATCTGAACGCGTTCATGGCCGTGGCACGCGCCGGCGGATTCCGCGACGCCGCACGCATGACGGGCCTCAGCGCGTCGGGGCTGAGCGAGGCCGTGCGCCGGCTGGAAGCGCGGCTCGGCGTGCGGCTGCTGCACCGCACGACGCGCAGCGTCGTGCCCACCGAAGCCGGCGAGCGCCTGCTTGCGCGCCTCGGGCCCGCGCTGACCGAAGTGGCGGCCGCGCTCGACGATATCGACGAATTCCGGAACCGGCCGGCCGGCACGCTGAAGCTCAACGTGCCGGTCAGCGCATCGCGGCTCGTGTTGCCTGCGATCGTGCCGCGCTTTCTCGACGCGTATCCGGATATCCGGCTGGAAGTGATCGCCGAGGAAAATTTCGTCGACGTGCTGGCGGCCGGATGCGACGCGGGCATCCGCTACGACGAACGGCTCGAACAGGACATGATCGCGGTGCCGATCGGCCCGCGCATCCAGCGCTTCGCGACCGCGGCGGCGCCCGGCTATCTCGCCCGGCACGGCCGGCCGCGGCATCCGCGCGATCTGCTCGACCATCGGTGTCTGCGCGGGCGCTTCGCCAGCGGCGCGATGCCGCCGTGGGAGTACGAGCGCGACGGCGAGGTCGTGCGAGTCGAGCCGGCCGTCGGCCCGCTGCTGGTGCAGATCGGCGGCGCGACGGAGCTGCTGGTCGATGCGGCGATCGCCGGTACCGGCATCCTGTATCTGTTCGAAGACTGGGTGCGCCCGCATTTCGACAGCGGCGCGCTCGAACCCGTGCTCGAACCGTGGTGGCGGCCGTTCTCGGGCCCCTTCTTGTACTATCCCGGGCGGCGTCTCGTGCCGCCGGCGCTGCGCGCGTTCATCGATTTCATCAAGGTATCCTGAGCGTCGTCGATGCGCCGGCGCGTGCGCGTCGAGCAATCGCCGGTGGCGCGCGTCGGTCGCGTCGTCGGCGGGAAACATGCATTCCATGCGCAATTCCTGCGCGGCCGCGCTTTGCGGCGTGCCGATCGTCGTGACCGGCGAGAAGTCGCGCAGCACGACGCCTTCGCGGATGAAGCCGATCGGGATGACCGCGAGGGCGCAGCGACTGCGCCGGCGGCGTGTTTCAGTCGCGCGGAAGCGGATACGCGCACATGATGTCTCCTGACGACGGGCGCTGCCGGAATGGCGGCGCGACACCCGAAGCGTAGAAGCGGGCGTATCGCGCGCCAATGACACGCGATGTCATCGTTCGACGCGCGGCGAACGCCCGCCGCCGCGTGAATCCGTCAGCCGCCCTGCCTGACCAGCGCCGCCAGCGTCTTCATCGCCTGCAGATACGGATACGGCCCGTGGCTGATGCGCGCGACGCCGTATTCCGCGAGTTCGGCGAGCGTCGGCGTTTCCGCGACGCGCATCACGTTTACCGGCAGCGGCGACGCGGCCGTCAGCGCGCGAATGAGCGCCGGCGAGCGCAAGCCCGGCACGAACAGGCCGTCGGCGCCGGCCGCCGCATACGCGCGGGCGCGCGCCAGCGTCGCGTCGAGCAATCGTTCGTCGTGCGTATCGGCGGCCGCGTTGAAGAATACGTCGGTGCGCGCGTTGATGAAGTAGTCGGCGCCCGCGCGATCGGCTGCCTGCCGGGCTGCCGCGAGACGGGCCGCCGCGGCGTCGACGTCGCGCAGCTCGCCCGTCGACGGCACGCTGTCTTCGAGATTGCAGCCGATCGCGCCGGCCCGGATGCTCAGCGCGATCGTCTCGCCGACCTCCTCCGGCCGCTCGCCGTAGCCGCTCTCGAGATCGACGGTGACGGGCAGGTCCGTCGCGCGCACGATCCGCTCCAGCACCTCCATCATCAGTGCGCGCGGCATCTGCTCGCCGTCGACGAAACCGTTGGCGGCCGCGACGGACCAGCTGCCGGTGGCCAGCGCGACGGCGCCGGCATCGGCCACCGCGCGCGCACTGCCGGCGTCCCACACGTTGAACAGCGTCAGCGGTTGGCCCGCACGGTGAAGCGACCGGAAAGTCGCGCCTTTCTCGTTGTTGCCCATGCTCGTCTCCTCGTGGATACCGGATCGGTTGTCGTGCCGAGCGATATTGCCACCGAATCGGGCGGTGCGACGGCGGCCGGCAATGTCTGCTGACAACGCGTGGCAGGAAGTGCGCGCGACCGCCGCGGCGCGCGTCGTGCGCCGGCTCAGCCGCGCGAACCCGGATCGATCGACAGCGTGCGCAACTGGCTGCGCAACTGGTCGACTTCGCCCGGCGCGAACGGCCGCTCGATCTCGGCATGCGTGCGCTGCCACAGCGGAAACGCTTCAGCCAGCAGGTCGTGCCCGGCCGGGGTCAGTTCGAGCAGGCGGCTGCGCCGGTCGTCCGGATCCTGCGCGATCGCGACGAGGCCGCGCCGCTCGAGCGGCTTGAGCGCCGCGGTGAGCGTGGTGCGGTCCATCGCGAGCAGCGACGCGACCGATTTCATCGGGGCCGGTTGCGGCCGGTTCAACGACATCAGCAGCGAAAACTGGCCGTTGGTGAGATCCAGCGGGCGCAGCACATCGTCGAAGATGCGCGCCAGATTGCGTGCCGCGCGCTGCATGTGCAGGCACAGGCAGCAATCGCGCACCATCAGCGTCGTTTCGAAGGGAAGCTTTTCTTTTCGTGCCATGTTGCAATTGTGTTGATATCAACCTATCTTGTCAAGGTCGAGGCGCGGCAACCCGCTGCGTCCGTCATCGGAGGAGAAGGCATGAGTGCGCAACAACAGGTGTATCTCGCCGTATTTCTCGGGAGCCAGGATAGCCCGGCGATGAAGGCATGGCTCGCGCTGCCCGAGGAAGAGCGGCGCACGCGCGAGCGCGACGGCATCGCCGCATGGCATGCGTGGGTCGAGCGCCATCGCGACGCGATCGTCGAACTGGGCGGGCCGCTCGGCAAGACCAAGACCATCGACGCGGGCGGCATCCGCGACACGGTCAATGCGCTGACCGGCTTTACCGTCGTGCGGGCGGCGTCGCACGACGCGGCCGCCGCGCTGTTCGAAGGTCATCCGCATTTCACGCTGTTCCCGGGCGTGTCGGTCGACGTGATGCCGGTGCTGGCGATTCCCGGCGCGTGAGCGACGCGCGATGCCGGGCGCTGCGTGTCGCCCGGTTCGCTGCGCGTGGCCCGGATACGGGCTTTTTTCCGACGTTCTGGATGGAGATTGGCGATGAAGCTTTACGGATTTGCCGGCACCCGCTCGCAACGGGCGCTGTGGGGGCTGAAGGAACTGGATGCGGATTTCGAATTCGTGTCGGTCAACCTGCTCGAGGGCGAACACAAACGGCCCGAATTCCTGCGCCTCAATCCGGCCGGCAAGGTGCCGGTGCTGGTGGACGGCGACCTCGTGATTCCCGAATCGGCCGCGATCGTGCTGTATCTCGCGGACAAATACCCGGAGAAGGCGCTGCTGCCCGTCGATCCGGTGCTGCGGGCGCAGGCCTATCGGTGGATCATGTTCGCGGTGACGGAGCTCGAGCAGCCGCTGTGGCGGATCACGCGGCATACGTTCCTCTATCCGCCGGAGAAGCGCTCGCCGGCCGATATCGAACTGGCGCGCGAGGATTTCGCCACGATGGCCGTCATTCTCGACAAGCATCTCGAAGGGCGCGAGTTCATCGTCGGCGATGCGCTGACGGTGGCCGATTGCGTGACGGCCTACCTGATCGACTGGGCGAACGAATGCCACCTGATCGAACCGTTCCCGCAATTGCGCGCGTATCTCGAACGGCTGTATGCGCGGCCGAAGGCGCCGCAGCGGATCGCGGAGGCGAGGCAGGCGGCGTGAAACGGGGGGCGGGTCATGTGCCGTATCGGCATGACCCGCCGCGTTCGCTTACGAGCGCGACACCGTGTCGGGCCCGCCAAGCGCACGGCACAGCATCGCCAGATCGCGCAACGTGAGATGCGGCGTCGCCGGATGCCGCGGCGCCCGTTCTCCTTCGGCCCGAGGCTCGCGCACGACCCATGCGGCCTGAAGCCCCGCATTCAATGCGCCGACGATATCGAGGTGGAAATCGTCGCCGACATGCAGCAATTCGGCCGGACGGACGTCGAGCGCGGCCGCCGCCGCATGGAAGATCTCGGGTGCCGGCTTGGCGAAGCCGAAGGCACGCGCGCTGAGCGTCGTGCGGAAGAATTCGCCGCCGCCGGTCAGCCGCAGATCCGCGTTGCCGTTGGTGACCGCGATCAACGGAAAGCGGGCGCTCAACCACGCCAGCGCCGGCAGCGCGTCTTCGTAGAATTCGACGCGATTGCGCGCCGCGTAGAAGACGTCGTAAGCACGGTCGGTCAGCGAGACGTCTTCGTTCGCGCGTTCCAGCGCGAGCCGGATCGACCCGATTCTCATCGCGCGATAGTCGCCGGCGAGATCCGGGTATAAACGTTCGTATTCCTCACGTAGCGCACTGAGCGCCTGTTGCGTCGGCAGCACGCTCGCGGTATGGGGCGCATGCTCGATCAGCCATGCGCGAAGCGCCGCCTCGGCCCGGACGACGGACGGCCCGAACGGCCACAGGGTGTCGTCGAGGTCGAACGAGAGGGCGGAAACTTTGGCGAGACGCATGGCGGCGGAAAGCGGGAAGTCGTTTTACCAGGGCCACGGAACGGAGGTTCCGGTGCCGTGGTCGAGGGCATGCCGATACAGCAAGCGCGCGACGGTCAGATCCTGAAGCGCGAGCCCGGTCATGTCGAAGACGGTGATCTCGTGCGCGGCACGGTCGACCGACGTCGCACCCGCGAGGATGTCGCCGATTTCCGTACGCGGCAAATCGGGCGCCCACTGGCACTCGCCGATGCTGCGCGCCTGGTCGTGATCGTCCACGACGATGCGCGCGCGTTCCAGCACGCCCGCGGGAAGTTCGCGCTTGCCCGCGGTATCGGCGCCCACGCAGGTCAGGTGGGTGCCCGGCTGAACCGCATCCGCGTCGAACAACGCGCCGCCGCCGGGCGTGGCCGTGATCACCACGTCGCTATGGGCGACCGCCTCGTTCCGGTCGCGCGCCACGCCGATCTCGCACCGTTCGACGAAGTGCGATTCGAACGCCGGGTCCGGCTCGCCGCTGACGTTCACGTACTGCACCGCGCACCGCCGCGGCAGCAGCCTGAGCGCGTAGTCGAGTTGCACGCGCGCCTGCACGCCGGTGCCGAACACGCAAATCCGCGTGCTGTCGCGGCGCGCGAGCAACTGCAGCCCGAGGCCGCCCGCGGCGCCGGTCCGCGCGGTGGTGATCGCGTTGCCGTCCATGATGCACAGCGGCCTGCCCGTCGCCGGATCGAACAGCGCGACGGTGGCCTGATGCGGTTCGCCGCCGCGTGCCCGATTGCCCGGCCAGAATCCGGCGGCCTTGAAGCCGAGCAGATCCTGACCGGCGACGTCGCCCGACTTGATGCCGAACACGCCGCCGGTATGCAGCTTCTCGCGCACCACCGGGAATACGCGTCCGGCCCGTTGACCGTGCAGCACGAAGGCTTCGCGGACGGCCGCCATCACTTGCCCGGCCTGCAGGGCGGGCTCGATGGCATCGCGGTCGAGGAGAAGGAGGCGGGCGTCGGTCGGCATGATGGGGGCCTGTTCGGCACGAGACGAATCGATAATTTTTAAATTTTGTCCAAAACTGGACGAACAGTCAATTCCGGATGACACGGCATGGCCGCCGGACTTCGCTCACCAGCCGTAGAAGCGCGGCCACGTCTGCGCGTCGCCGTCGTCGCCGATGGCCTGGTATTCGGGATGTTGCGCACCGGTGGCGCATGCGTGATTCGGCAGGATGCGCAGGCGCGTGCCGATCGGAAACCGCTGCGCGATACCCGTATCCGGCGTGCCCGCGCGCGACACGATCCCGTGTTCCTGGTTGGCGGCGCTCATCAGGTAGTCGCCGAGCACGTCGCCGGCTTCGGTGCAGATCTGCCCGTAGCCGAAATCGCGCGCCTGGCGCTGCGTGCCGCGGTCGCGGCTCATCGCCATCCAGCCCGCGTCGACGATCGCCCAGCCTTTCTCTTCCTGATGGCCGATGACGGTTGTCAGCACCGACAGCGCGATGTCGGACAGTGCGCACACGCCGATGTTGTGCATCACGAGGTCGAACATCACGTACACGCCGGCGCGCACTTCGGTCACGCCGTCGAGCCGTTGCGCCGCCAGCGCGGTGGGCGTCGATCCGATACTCACGACCGGGCACGGCAAGCCGGCGGCCCTCAGGCGCTCCGCGGCCCGCACGGTGCGGCTGCGCTCCTGTTCGGCGAGCGCGACCAGCGCCTCGGGCGTGTCGTATTCGTAGCTGGAGCCCGCGTGGGCCAGCACGCCGCCGAGCAGCATGCCGCCGTCGGCCAGCGCGCGCCCGACGTCGATCAGCCGGTCGGATTCGGGCGGGATGCCCGAGCGGTGGCCGTCGACGTCGACCTCGATCCACACGTCGAAACGTTCGCCGTGCTCGCGCCCGAAGGCGGCGATCGCGTGCGCGGCCGGCAGGCTGTCGGCGACGATCTTCAGGTCGCAGCCCTGCCGGCGCAGCGCGAGCGCCTGGCCGAGCCTGGCGGGCACCATGCCGACCGCATAGACGATGTCGCGGATGCCGTCGGCGAAGAACTGCTCGGCTTCCTTGAGCGTCGACACTGTGATGCCTTGCGCGCCCGCCGCGAGCTGCGCGTCGACGACGTGCCGGCATTTGGTGGTCTTGACGTGCGGCCGGAACCGGACGCCGAGTGCGTCGAGATGCGTCTGCATGCGCGCGATGTTGCGACGCATGCGGCCGACATCGATCAATGCGGCCGGGGTATTGAGCGTGTGAAGGTCCACGGTGGGTCCGATTGCGAGGTTGCCAGGCGCTCACTGTAGGCCAGTTGGCCCGCATCGTGCTTAATGCAGGACTAATCTGCCATTAAGCCGGATTTAATGGGCTGAATCTCGCGGATCGCGCCCCCGGCTCACGCCTTGCCGCGCCACGGCGGCGGATCGAGAAACCGCCGCGCGGCATCGAGAAACACGCGCTGCCGCGCGGAGCGGCCGGTACGCGACGGCAACAGCGCCGTCACCGGCGCGGGCGGCAGGTTCCAGCCGGGCAGCAACCGGACGAGCTTGCCGTTCGCGAGCAGCGGCGCGACGTCCCACTCGGAGCGTTCGACGATGCCGAGTCCGGCGAGCGCCCATTCGGTGATGACGGTGCCGTCGTTCGACGACAGCGCGCCGGTGACGCGGATGACGGCAGACCGCCGCGATTCGCCCTTGACGCCGCTGCCGGGCGAGAAGCGCCAGCGCGGGATGTCTTCGTCGTTCTCGCGCAGGCACAGGCAGTCGTATCGTGCCAGGTCGGACGGATGGTTCAGGTCCTCGATGCGGCGCGCATACGCGGGGCTCGCACACAGGAAGCGCTCGTTGGGCGCGAGCGGATAGCCGATCCACGACGACGACTTGAGGCTGCCGACATGGACGACCACGTCGGCCCCCGCCGCGCTGGTCAACGGGCTTTCCGACAGATGGAGCGAGACGTCGAGTTTCGGATGCGCACGGTGCAGGTCGCGCACGATCCGGGCGACGTACTTGCGGCCGAAGCCGAGCGGGGCGACGACGCGCAGCGTGCCCTGCACGTCGCCGTGGTCGCCCGCGATGCCGACCGGCAGCGCCTCCACGCGCTCGAGAATGCCGACGGCTTCCTGATACAGCCGCTGCCCTTCGTCGGTGAGCGCGATGCCTTTCGGCTGACGCACGGCGAGCCTGGCGGACAGGCGTGCCTCCATCCGCTGCAGGCGGATCGTGACCGCGGGCGGCGTGAGATCGAGCAGCCGGGCGGCGGCGGCCAGCGAGCGCGACGTGCCGATCGCGCGGACGAGTCGAAGGTCGTCGAGGTCGAGCATTTCATGGCTCTTGATGCAGATGATGGCGAGCATTAAACCGCACATCGCGCGGCGAAGCCATCGGCGTGGCACGGGGCGGCGCCGACGAGGACCACCCGAACGCGTCTGTCACGTTCGTCCGACACATTGAGTTTTCCGAATCGATCGCGACGCCGCGCTTACCGCACCCGCCTACGCGTCCAGCCCGAAAATCAGCGACCGGTGTGCGCCCACGCCGGCCGCCACGCCCGATGCCGATGCGAACGTCGCATTGGTCATCAGGCTCGATGCGTCGCCGGCCGCATACACGCCGGCGACGCTCGTCTGCTTCCACGTATCGACGCGAATCGCGGGGCCGAGCGGCCCTTCGTCGAATGCGCAGCCGAGCTGCTGCGCAAGCTCGCTCGCCATGGTCGTGCGCGCGCCGATGAACAGCGCGTCGATCGGCACGACCTGACCGTCGGCGAGCCGCAGCGCGTCGATACGCGGCGCATCGCCGAGGATCTCGACGACCGGCGAGCGCTCGATGCGCACGCCGCGCGCAGCGAGCAACGCGGCCTCCTCTTCATTTGCTTCGACCACGCCCTGCGTGAACCATGTCGTCGGGCCCCAGTCCGGAATCAGGATCGCCTGATGGACCGACAGCGGATGCGTGGCGAGCACGCCGAGCCGCTGGCCGCCGACCTCGTACCCGTGGCAGTACGGGCAGTGCAGCACGCTGATGCCCCAGCGTTCGGCGAGCCCGGGCAGCGCCGGCAGTTCGTCGCGGATGCCGGTCGCGAGAATCAGCCGGTCGGCGCTCGCGTGGCGGCCGTCGGCCAGCGTCACGTCGAAGCGGCCGTCCGCGCCGCGTTCGGCGGTGCGGACCTCGCCGTCGACGCGCTGCACGGTCGGATACGCGGCGAGCTGCGCGCTTGCTTCGGCGACGATCTGTGCGGGCGGCTTGCCGTCCTGCCCGAAGAAGCCGTGCGCGTGTTCGGCAAAGCGGTTGCGCGGTCGGCCGGCGTCGATCACGAGCACGCGGCGGCGTGCCCGCGCCAGTTGCATCGCGGCCGACAACCCGGCAAAGCTGCCGCCGATCACGATTACTTCATGATGGGAATGCATGCATCGACTCCTTTCTGAACCTGCGTGAATGACCACGTGCTCCGCTGGCGGACAACTCATGAAACACGAGAAGTTGCATGATAGGGCGATGGTATCATTCACGCAACTTCAGAAGTTTCGAGAAAAGGGAGACCCGCCCGTGAGAACCGACAGCCGTTTGTCGCGCATGCTGCATGCGCTGATCCACATGGACCAGGCCGACGGCCCGCTGACGTCGGAGACGATCGCGACGATGCTGGGCACGAACCCGGTCGTCGTGCGGCGCCTGCTCGGCGGGCTGCGCGATTGCGGGTACGTGCAGTCGGAGAAGGGGCACGGCGGCGGCTGGGCGTTGAGCGTCGCGCTCGACGACATCACGCTGCTCGACGTCTATCGCGCGGTGGGCGAGCCGCCGCTGTTTTCCGACCTGGTGTCCGAGGATGCGCCCGAGTGCCTGGTCGAGCAGGCCGTCAACGCGCATCTGTCGGCGACGCTGAAGGAGGCCGAAGCCGCGTTGCTCGCGCGCTTCGGCGAAGTCACGCTCGGCATGCTGTCGCGCGATTTCGAAGCGAAGGCGGCCCGGCGGCGCAAGCCGCGCTGACGCGTCGCAGCATCGCGCTCGGGGCGCACCCGACTGGCGATCCGGCGCGGCCGAAACTGCCGCGCCGCGGTGTTCTGTCCCCCGACTTCTGCCCGGTTCGCCCGCCACAGGGCAAAATACGGGTTTTCCGCACCCGCGAGGGCGCGTTCGAATCACGCGCCGGGCGGCGGCAGTGCGCATTCCGCACGTTGCCGCCGGGCGCCCAGGCAAGATCGCTCGCCGTGCTGCGAGCCCACAGGAGTCCAGACCCCATGCCCGAATCCAACCTGTCCTTCTTCGGCCGGCTGTCGCTGGCCGTCGGCACGTTCTTCTCCGTGCTCGGCAACCGCGAGTTCGCGGCCGAAGTGCTGCGCGTGCGCGACGGCGTCCCGGCGGCGGTGCCGGTTGCCCCGGCCCCGGCAGCACCGGCACCCGCTGCTGCGCCGGCACCGGCCGCGGCGCCCGTGAAGGCGCCGGCCCCCGAGCTGCGCGAAGCGAGCCCGCAGGCCGCCCTGCAACTGCTCGGCCTGCTGCAACGCGATGCGCGCTTCATCGATTTCGTCGAGGAAGACATCGCCGGCTACGCGGACGCCGACATCGGCGCCGCCGCGCGCCTCGTGCACGACGGCTGCCGCGCCGCGCTGCGCGAACACTTCACGATCGTGCCGGTGCGCGACGAAGCCGAAGGCAGCCGCGTGACGCTGCCGGCCGGTTTCGACGCGACGGCCGTGCGCGTGACGGGTAACGTGGTCGGCGCCGCGCCGTTCACCGGCACCGTCAGCCATCGCGGCTGGCGCGTGTCCGACGTGCGCCTGCCGAAGCTGACGGGCAGCCACGACGCCTCGGTGATCGCGCCGGCGGAGGTGGAACTGTGAGCGATCCGCGCTATTCGATCGGCATCGACCTCGGGACGACCCATTGCGCGCTGTCGTACGTCGACAGCAGCACGAGCGACGGCGAAAAGATCGTGCAGCAGGTGCTGCCGATCGCGCAGCTCACCGCGCCCGGCGCGCTGGAATCGCGCGACCTGCTGCCGTCGTTCCTTTACCTGCCGCATGAAAGCGAGCTGACGCAGGGCGACCTGACGCTGCCGTGGACGGCTTCGCGTGCGTTCGCGGTCGGCGAAATGGCGCGCACGCGCGGCGCCGGCACGCCGATCCGCCTCGTGTCGAGCGCGAAGAGCTGGCTGTGCCACCCGGGCGTCGACCGTCGCGCGGCGATCCTGCCGAGCGATGCGCCGCCGGAAGTGGCGCGCGTGTCGCCGCTGGAAAGCTCGATTCGCTACCTGACGCACCTGCGCGAGGCGTGGGACCACGCGCATCCCGACGCGCCGTTCGCCGACCAGGACGTGACGGTCACGATCCCCGCATCGTTCGATCCGGCCGCGCGCGAACTGACGGCGGAAGCCGCGCGGGCCGCCGGCTACTCGCGGATGACGCTGCTGGAAGAGCCGCAAGCGGCGCTCTACAGCTGGATCCAGAAGAGCGAAGGCGGCTGGCGCAAGCAGGTGCAGGTCGGCGACCTGATCCTGTGCGTCGACGTCGGCGGCGGCACGACCGACCTGTCGCTGATCGCGGTGGTCGAGCGCGACGGCAACCTCGAACTGCATCGCGTGGCCGTCGGCGAGCACATCCTGCTCGGCGGCGACAACATGGACCTCGCGCTCGCGCACGTGGTCGCGCGCAAGCTCGCGCAGCAGGGCACGCAGGCCGATCCGTGGCAACTGCGCGCGCTGACCTACGCGTGCCGCTCGGCCAAGGAAACGCTGCTGTCCGACCCGACCACCGACACGGTGCCGCTCGTCGTGCCGAGCCGCGGCTCGAAGCTGATCGGCGGCTCGATCCGCACCGAGCTGACGCGCGCGGAACTCACGCAGACGATCCTCGAAGGCTTCTTCCCGCAAGTCGACGCCGCCGCGCGCCCGGTGAGCCGCGCGCGCGTCGGCCTGACGCAGCTCGGCCTGCCGTATGCGCAGGACGCCGGCATCACGCGCCATCTCGCGGCGTTCCTCGGCCGCCAGGTCGCGGCGCTCGACACGCTCGAAGGCGTGCAGCGCACGCTGCCGCCCGGCGCGACGTTCCTGCATCCGACCGCCGTGCTGTTCAACGGCGGCGTGTTCAAGTCGACGCTGCTCACGCAGCGCGTGCTCGACACGCTCAACGGCTGGCTCGCCGCCGAAGGCGCGCCGCCCGCGCGCCTGCTCGAAGGCGCCGATCTCGATCTCGCGGTCGCGCGCGGCGCGGCGTATTACGGCTACGTGAAGCGCGGCCGTGGCGTGCGCATTCGCGGCGGCACGGCGCGCGCGTACTACGTCGCGATCGAATCGGCGACGCCCGCGGTGCCGGGGCTCGAACCGCCGGTGCAGGCGCTGTGCGTCGCGCCGTTCGGGATGGAGGAAGGCTCGGACGCGGCGCTGCCGCCGCAGGAGTTCGGCCTCGTCGTCGGCGAACCGGTGCAGTTCCGCTTCTTCGGTTCGTCGGTGCGCCGTCAGGATCAGGTCGGCACGCTGCTCGACTACTGGTCGCCGGACGAACTGCAGGAACTCGAAGAAATCCAGGCGACGCTGCCCGCCGAAGGGCGTACGGTCGGCGAAGTCGTGCCGGTGAAGCTGCATGCGCGCGTGACCGAAGCCGGCACGCTCGAACTCGAGGCGATCCCGAGCGGCACGAACGAGCGCTGGAAGGTCGAGTTCGACGTGCGCGGCGCCGCCTGAGCACGATGAAGCGTTATACGGTCGGCATCGACCTCGGTACGAGCAACACCGTCGTCGCATACGTCGAGACCGGTTCCGACGCGATCCGCGTGTTCGACGTCGAGCAACTGGTCGGGCCGGGCGCGGTGGCCGCGCAGCCGCTGTTGCCGTCGGTGCGCTATCACCCGGCGGCGGGCGAGTTGCCGCCGGACGCGCTGCGCTTGCCGTGGCAGGCGGCCGGCGCGCGCGGCGCGCGCACCCATTCGGGCGGCGGCCGTGACGGCGGGTCGGCCGGCCGTGACGGCGGTGCGGACGATGCGCCGCCGGCCGTGATCGGCCGTTACGCGCGCACGCTCGGTGCGCAGGTGCCGGGCCGGCTCGTGTCGAGCGCGAAGAGCTGGCTGTCGCACGCGTCGGTCGACCGGCTCGCGGCGATCCTGCCGTGGGGCGCGGCCGACGGCGTCGACAAGGTGTCGCCGGTCGATGCGAGCGCGAGCTATCTCGCGCATGTGCGCGACGCATGGGACGCGCACTTTCCCGATGCGCCGCTCGCGAAGCAGGACGTGATCCTGACGGTGCCCGCGTCGTTCGACGACGGCGCGCGCGCGTTGACCGTCGAGGCCGCGCGACGCGCGAAGCTGCCGGCGCTGCGATTGCTGGAAGAGCCGCAGGCCGCGTTCTACGACTGGCTGTACGGCCAGCGCGACACGTTGCGCGACACCTTCGCCGCCGCGCGGCGCGTGCTGATCTGCGACGTCGGCGGCGGCACGACCGACCTCACGCTCGTCGACGTCGCGCCGGGCGACGACGGCGAGCCGACCTTCACGCGCGTCGGCGTCGGCAACCATCTGATGCTCGGCGGCGACAACATGGACCTCGCGCTCGCGCGCCTGGTCGAAACGCGGCTGACCGAGCCCGGTACGCGGCTGTCGGCCGCGAGCCTGTCGCAGCTCGTCGAGCGCTGCCGCGCGGCGAAGGAGCGGCTGCTCGGCGACGACGCGCCGGCGTCCGTCACCGTCACGCTGCTCGGCGCGGGCAGCAAGCTCGTCGGCGGCGCGCGCTCGGCCGAACTGACACGGCAGGAAGTCGAGCGGATCGTCGTCGACGGGTTCTTTCCGCAGGTCGATGCCGGCGAACTGCCGCGCCGTGCGCGCGCGGCGATCGTCGAATTCGGCTTGCCGTATGCGAGCGACGCGGCCGTCACGCGCCACGTCGCCGCATTCCTGACGCGTCATGCGGAAGGCCCGCTGCCGGACACGCTGCTGCTCAACGGCGGCGTGTTCCGCGCGGGCGCGCTCGCCGGCCGTCTCGCGCAAACGCTCGGCGCGTGGCGCGACGCGCCGCTCGACGTACTGCACAACGCGCATCCCGATGTGGCCGTCGCACGCGGCGCGGTGGCCTACGGGCTCGCGCGTGCCGGTCATGCGCCGCGCATCGGCGGCGGCTCCGCGCGCAGCTATTTCCTCGTGCTCGACGATGGCGCGGACGATTCGGCCGCACGCGGCGTCTGCCTGCTGCCGCGCGGCTCGGAGGAGGGCCGCGAGATCCGGCTCGACGATCGCACGTTCGCGCTGCAGCTCGGGCAGCCGGTGCGTTTTCACCTCGTGTCGACGGTGGCCGACACGCAATATCGACCCGGCGATCTCGTCGATCTCGACGGCGGCGATTTCGTGCGGCTGCCGCCGATCGCGACGGTCGTCGATGCGAAGGCGGGCAGCGACGCGCGCGCCACGCCGGTGAAGCTCACCGCGTCGCTGACCGAGGTCGGCACGCTCGAAATGCATTGCATCGCGACCGACGACGCGACGCGCCGCTGGCGGCTCGAATTCCAGTTGCGCGGCGATGCGCCGGTTCACGGCGACGATGCCGCGGCCACGCGGCATCCGCGTCTCGACCAAGCGATCGCGTTGATCGAGCGCTCGTTCGGCAGCAAGGCCGCCGGCGTGACGCCGAAGGACACGCGCCGGTTGCGCGCGCAACTCGAACAGGTGCTCGGCGCGCGCGAAGACTGGGACGTCGCGCTCGCACGCGAACTGTTCGACGCTTTGCTTGCGCGGGCGCGGCGGCGGCGTCGCTCGGCCGATCACGAGCGCGCCTGGCTGAATCTTGCCGGGTATTGCCTGCGTCCGGGCTTCGGCCATCCGCTCGACGCGTGGCGCATCGAGCAGCTGTGGCCGCTGTTCGACGACGGCATTCAATACGTGACCGACGCCCAGGTGTGGTCCGAGTGGTGGACGCTGTGGCGGCGCGTGGCCGGCGGCCTCGACGATGCTGCGCAGACGCAGGTGCGCGACGCGATCGCGTTCCTCGAACCGTCCGACGACAAGCGGCGCAAGCTGCCGTTCGATCCGACCAAGGTCGGGCCGGCCGACATGACGCGGCTGTCCGCGTCGCTCGAACGGCTGCCCGTCGAGCGCAAGGTCGAGCTCGCCGAGCGCCTGATCGCGCAATTGCAGAAGCCGGCCGAACGTACGTTGTGTGCGTGGGCGCTCGGGCGGATCGGTGCGCGTCGGCCGTTCTACGGCAGCGCGCACGGCGTCGTGCCGCCGGAAATCGTCATCGGCTGGCTCGATGCGCTGTTCGCGCTCGACTGGAAGCAGGTCGAGCCCGCGGCGTTCGCGGCGGCACAGATCGCGCGGATGACGGGCGACCGCTCGCGCGACCTGCCGGACGACACGCGCGAGGCCGTCGTCAAGCGCTTGTCGGCCGCGAATGCATCGGCGGCGTGGATCGACATGGTCCGTGAAGCGATCGCGTTCGACGAAGCCGACACGGTGCGCGTATTCGGCGAGACGCTGCCGGCAGGGTTGAAGCTGCTGGCCGATTGAAAGCGCGACAGGGTGCTTCGATCTTGTTCGGAGACCGAAGCATCACGTCAACCGCCAACCGCCAACCGCGGCGCGATGTCGGAGCCTCGCTTCGTTCAGGCGTGCGGCACCGCATCGTGCCGCTTTTCCGCCGGTTCGACTGCGACGCCGTCACGCGCCGCCGTCGAACGCCGCGCCAGATGAATCCCCGCGAGCATGCAGCGCACCGACCCGCCGGCCAGTTCGATCGTCGGCACGTCGAGCGGCAGCAATCGCGCGGAGCGCTCGATCGTCGCACGCTGCGCCGGCGCGAGGCAATCGTATGCGCGCCGCGACAATGCGAGCACGCGGCCATCCTTCCCCGACAATTCCAGCGTATTGCCCGCGAAATTCGCGATCTGCGCGTGATCGAGCGCGATCACCGCGCGCCCCGTTTCGGTCAGGCGTTGCGCGATCTCGCCGCGGCGGCGGCTGTCGGCGATCAGGTCGAGGCCGACCATCGCGAACTCGGTGGCGATGCTCATCATCACGTTCGTGTGATAGATCGGCGTGCCGTTCGCATCGGCCGTGTCGAAGCAGATCGGCTCGAAGTTGAAATTCGTGCAGAAGCGTTCGAGCGCGACCGGATCGGCACGGCGCGAGCGCGCGGCGTACGCGATCCGCGCGACGTGGTCGAGCACCATCGCGCCGGTGCCTTCCAGGAACACGTCGTCGTATTCGAGGCCCGAGTAGTCGATCACGTCCTGCACGCGATACTCGGCCTTCAGCATCTCGATCACGTCCGCGCGCCGCTCGCGGCGGCGGTTCGGGCTGTGCATCGGATACAGCGCGACATGGCCGCCCGGGTGCGTCGAGAACCAGTTGTTCGGGAACACGGAGTCGGGCGTGTCGCGCTCGCCGTGGTCGTCGAACACGTGCACGCGCACACCCGCGTCGGCGAGCGTGCGCGCGGCGGCCGTGACTTCGTCGCGCGCGGCGGCCGACACCGCCGGCGTGTCGCCCGCGCCGCCGCCGGCCGTGCGCTGGAACGCGTTGTCGGCCGCGGTCTGCGGGTTCGGCAGGAAGCGGTGCGGTCGGATCATCACGACGGCGGACGGCGCCTGGATCGATACGAGATTCATGAGCGGCGGGAGCGAAGAGCAGGAAAACGGGCGGCGCACGGGCCGCCCGCGCGGAACGGTCAGCGCGCGAACGCGGCGACGGCTTCGGTCACGAACGCCGCGTGACCGTGCGCGCTCGCGGCCGGATCGTCGATCAGCGCGAACAGGTTCTTCGGATCGACGGCCGGCGGAATCAGCGCGATCTCGACGCCCGCGTTGTGCTGCTGCGCGAGCGCATACAGGTAGCGCAGCGCCGAGTAATCCTCGAGCGCGAACCCGACCGAGTCGAACACCGTGACCTCGCTCGCGCGCTCGCGGCCGGCCGTCTCGCCTTGCAGCGCGCGCCACAACTCGACGACGGGGAAGTCGCCCGGCATCTGCTGGATCTCGCCCTCGATGCGCGACTGCGGCTCGAATTCGACGAATACGCGGCCCGCGTTCAGCACGCCCGCCTCGAGCTCGGTCTTGCCCGGGCAATCGCCGCCGACGGCGTTCAGATGCATGCCGGGCTCGATCATGTCGGCCGTGACGATCGTTGCGTACGCCTTGTCGGCGGTGACGGTCGTCACGATGTCGGCGCCGCGCACGGCGTCGGCGGTCGATGCCGCGCGCACGACGCGCAACTTCGGATACGCGGCGAGGTTCTGCACGAGCTTGTCGGTCGCGCGCGGATCGACGTCGAACACGCGGATTTCGTCGATGCCGAGCAGCGTGTGGAACGCGATCGCCTGGAATTCGCTTTGCGCGCCGTTGCCGATCAGCGCCATCGTGCGCGAATCGGGCCGGGCGAGCGCCTGCGCGGCGAGGACCGACGTCGCGGCCGTGCGCAGCGCGGTGGTGAGCGTGAGTTCGGCGAGCAGCAGCGGGTAGCCGGTATCGACTTCGGCGAGCGCGCCGAACGCCATCACCGTGTGCATGCCGCGCGCCGCATTGACGGGGTGGCCGTTCACGTACTTGAACGCGAACAACGACGCGTTCGCGACGGGCATCAGTTCGATCACGCCGTCGCGCGAGTGGCACGCGACGCGCGGCGACTTGTCGAAATCGGCCCAGTGCAGGTAATCGGCACGCAGCGTGTCGACGAGTTCGCGCAAGAACGTCGTGACGCCGGTTCGGGCGACCAGGCGGGCGGTGGCGGGAACGTCGAGGAAGCGAGTCATCGGTCTGTCTCCATATTCGGTGCCGGTACGGGTGTCCGGGCGTTCGGGTCGGCCGGGCAGGGCGTCGGCGCGAATCCGGGCTTTCCGAAAAAAGCGGCGGCGCGGCGCGTCGGCCGGCCGATGGAGTCATTATTTCCGCGAGTCGAGCCAACAAAAAGACGGCAAAAGTGGCAGATTCCTCGGTAGACTTTGCACATTGCCAACCCATTCCGGCAGTTTGACCAGTTTGCGCGGGCCGGAACGGGGCACCTCCGGCACGCTGGCGGCCGGTTCACGCTCAACAGGAAGGCCGTTCATGATCACGCTCGACGACGTCGACCGTCAGCTCATCGCGCTGCTGCGCGACAACGCGCGACTGCCCGTCGTCGCGTTGGCGAAGGTATTGCGCGTGGCGCGCGCGACCGTGCAGAACCGGCTCACGCGGCTCGAGAAGAACGGCGTGATCGTCGGCTATACGGTGCGGCTCAAGCCGGCGGCCGAACGGCACCGGATCCGCGCGCTGATGTCGATCGCGGTGCAGGGCAATCGCGGCGCGGAAGTGGTGAAGGTGCTGCGCGGGCACCCGAACGTCGCGTCGATCCACAGCACGAACGGGCGCTGGGATCTCGTCGCCGAGTTGCATGCCGATTCGCTCGAGCACTTCGATCGCGTGCTCGGCGCGATCCGGTTGATCGACGGGATCGCGAATACCGAGACGAGTATTTTGTTGTCGACGCACAAGGCGTGACGCGGCCCCGGCCCGCGCCACGTCTTTCCGTGCGCTCAGCCATTGGCCGCCGGTGCCGGGAACACCGGCTCGCCGAGCGTCAGCATCAACCGGTTCGCCCACGCGAAGATCGCGATGGCGTGCGACAGGTCGAGAATCTCCTCGTGCGTCAACCCTTCGGCTTCGAGCGCCGCGATGTCGTGCTCGCCGACCGCGTCCGGCCGTTCGGTCAACGCGATCGCATAGCGGACGATCGCGCGTTCGCGCGCCGTCGTGCCGGCCGTTGCCGGATCGTCGAACACCTGTTCGATCGCATCGGTGCGTTTCGCGAGTTGCGCGAAGCGCTGCGCATGCACCGACGCGCAGTACACGCAGCCGTTCACGCGCGATACGGCCGTGCTCGCCAGTTCGCGCTCGGCGCGCGACAACCCGCCGGGGCCGTACATGATCGCGTTGAACACGGCCGAGCGCTGCCGCAGGATCTCGGGAAGATGGACGAGCAGCAGGTAATAGTCGGACGTTTTCGCTTGCGGATGGCTCGCTTCGAGCACCGCGAGCTGATCGGGCGTCGCCGCGTCGAGCGACACCGTGTCGAGCCAGGCGCGCCAGCCGAGCGTATCGGACGTGAAGCCGTGGGCGGCAGTCGTCATGCGGCCTCCTTCGCGGCACGTGCCTGAAGCGCCCGCGCGGCAGCGGCGACGCGCAACTGATACGCGACGAACGCGACGAGCTGCGACAGCGCGACGATCGCGGGCGTCGTGAGTCCGGCCGACTTTAACGCGTCGAGGTCGGATGCGCGCGCGTCGGCCGGCGCGTGCGTCAGGCGTTTCGCGTGCAAGAGGATTGCGCCGAGGCGTCGAGGTAGCGCGTCGAACGCATCGGCATCCGCGCGTTCGATGTCGTCGAGCGTACCGCCTGCGTCGAGCAGCCGGGCGCGATAGATGTCGGCCAGCGCGTGCGCATTCGACTGCCGCGCGACATACCGTGCCGCATGCAGCCGTTCGATCGGCGAAAGATCGGGCAACGCGGGATCGAACAGCGCGGCTTCGCTCAGTTGCGTCGGCAGCCGCACCTTGTCGCGGGCGCGGCGCAGCGCGGCGACGGCGTCGCCTTCCCGCAGGCCGGCTGCCGCGTCGATCGTATCCGGCACGACGGCCGGCGTGATGGAGTCAGTCATCGTTTCGGTTTTCCTTCGTCGTCAAAGTGATCGAGGGCATCGGCGTCGCGCCATTCGTCGCCCTGCAACTCCGCGTTCGCGTAGGCGACGAGTGCGTCGTAGTGGCGCTCGCGATCGGCATCGAACAACCGGCTCGCGATGCCGCGTGCCAGCCGCTGCGCGCCCGCGCTGATGGCCGGGATATCGCCTGACAGCTTGCCGTGGCTCAGGCTCGCCGCATGGTTGAAGCAATGGATTCGCGTGACGGCCGGGCAGGCGCCGCGCTCGCGCTCCTGGAACGCGAACGCGGGGCCCAGATCGGGCGACTCGGCCAGCTCGTCGAGCCACAGCGCCGGTTCCGGCCGATAGCGATCCTTCCAGCGCCGCACGTGTGCGCCGAACGACGCGAATTCCTCGCGCGTGGCCCAGTCCGAATGAAAACCCGTCGCGAAGATCAGGAAGTCGACCGTGTAGCGGCCGCGCGGTGTCGTCACTTCCAGCCCGTCCGCACGGTCGGCGAGCGTGTCGATCGGGCTGCCCGCATGGAAATGCGCATGGCCGTGGCGCGACACGCGCAGCACGCTGTCGCGCGGCGGTGGCGTTTGCGACGTCAGCGCGTAGTGCATGAAGCGCCACTTCGTCGCGTCGTCGAGATCCGCGTAGCCGTGCACGAGCCCCGGGCTGCCGATGCCCGTCAGCTTGTTGATGCGCGGAATGTCCGCGCGGCGGAAGAACAGGTCGACGCGGGCGGCGCCGGCTTCGAGTGCGGTACCCGCGTTGTCGAACGCGGACGCGCCTGCGCCGACCACGCCGACGCGCTTGCCCGCGAGCGCGGCGAAGTCGATCGGCTCGGACGAATGGGCCCAGCGCGTGCGCGGCGCGCGTTGCGCGACGGGCGGCACGTACGGACCGCCGAGCCCGTCGCGGCCGGTCGCGAGCACGACGTGCCGCGCGAGCAGCGTCTGTGCTTCGCCGTTGCCGCGCACGTCGAGCGCGAGCAACCCGTCGTCGCGCGGGCGCAGCGCGACGAGCGTCGTGTCGTTGCGCACCTGCAGGTCGAGCACGCGCCGATACCAGCGCAGGTAGTCCATCCATTGCGGGCGCGGAATCTTGTAGAGCGCGTCCCATGCGTCGCGGCCGTATTGCGCTTCGAACCATGCGCGGAACGTCAGCGCGGGCAGGCCGAGCGCGGGGCCCGCAAGCTGCTTCGGAGAACGCAGCGTCTCCATCCGCGCGAACGTGACCCATGGGCCTTCGTAGCCGGCCGGCGCGCGGTCGATCACGCACTGGTTGTCGATGCCGAGCAGGCGCAGCTCGGCGGAGGCCGCGAGCCCGGCCATGCCGCCGCCGACGATGGCGACGTCGAGCACGCGCGCGCCGTCCGCTTCGCGCGGCGGCACCCACGACGGCGCGGGCAGGTCGAGCCAGCGCAGGTCCTGCGCGAGCCGCGCTTCGAGTGCGTCGAGCGGGGTTGTCATGCGGCCTCCGGGCGCGCGCGGCGAGTCCGTGCCGGGCGAGGCGGGCGCGTCGCGCGATCGGTGCGCAGCCGGTCGCCGCGCAGCAGCGCGTCGTGCGCGGCGGCGTCGTGAAAGATCACGTCGTCGAGCAGCGCGCGCGTCGTGCGATGCAGCGCATCGAGCAGCGCATCGACGGCCGCCGTGCGTGCCTTGCCGGCCGGTGTTGCGACGCCGAATGCGAACGGGATGTCGACGTCGAGCGGGCGCGCGACGACGCCGTCCACCGGCAGCGCGACGCCCGTGGCCGGATCGACGATGCCGATCCCGATGCCCGCGCGCGCGGCCATGACCGCATTCAGCGACGCGTTGGTTTCGATGAATACGCGCGCCTCGACGCGCGCGGCGGCGAACGCCGCGTCGATCCGCTGGCGCAACCGGTGCCGGTTCGCGACCGTCACGATGCGGCGCCGCGCGAGGTCGCGCAGCGCGATGCGCGGCTTTGCCGCGAGCGGGTCGCCGGCGGGCAGCACGGCGACGCACGGCGCCTGCGCGATCCACTGCACGTCGAGCCCGGCATGCGCCATCGGCAGCGTGAGCACGCCGACATCGGCCGTGCCGGCCAGCACCTCGTGCACGACATGCTCGGCCGATTCGCTGCGCAATTGATAGTGCGGCGCATGCGCACCGTCGGGCAGCGCGGCGAGCGCGGCCGGTACGAGCGTGGCCGCGAGCGACGGCGTGGCCGCGATGCGCACGGGTTCGGCGCTTTCGTCGCCGAGCGCGCGCGCCCGCGCCTCGATCGCGCGCAGGCCCACCAGCGAGCGTTCGACTTCCTCGTACAGCAGGAACGCGCGTCGCGTCGGCGTGACGCGCGGGCCATGCCGGTCGAACAGCGCGTAGCCGAGATCGGCTTCGAGTTCCTGGATCTGCCGCGTGACGGCCGGTTGCGAGCGGCCGAGCAGTTCGCCCGCGCCGGTCACGCTGCCGGCTGACATGACCGCGGAAAAGGCTTCGAGTTGATGCAGCTCCATGACGCGTTCCGATGATGCAATTTGCGCATTGTAGGAGTGCGAGCATGCGCGATTCATATAATGATTTTTGCTATCGACAGCGGGAAAACTGCGAAGCGCGCGATTGCCGCGGCGGCCGGTCGGATGCGCATGCGTGCCGGTTGCACGGGGTGACGAGAACGAAACGTCAATCGAATCAACGCGATGCGGTGAGTGTTGGCACGTCGCTCGACGTGCGACGGATGGGCGGCCGTTCACGAGCGTCGCCTGCTTCGCGCCGCGTGCGATATCGATATGCGCAAAACTTCGTTGGATCGTCCTGAACCGGATGGTTACATGCCCTCACTCTTTTCGACCGACTGAAGCTGGGGGACGCATGAACGTTTCGGGGAACGACGCGCGCGGCGCATGGCGACGCGTGCTGGGCACGGTGGCGGCGCTCGCTGCCGCATGGGGCTTGTCGACGGGCGGCGCGCTCGCGGCCGGCGTATCGGGCGAGCCGGTGGTGATCGGCGTGAGCGGGCCGCTCACGGGCCAGGACGCGCAGTACGGCGAGCAGTGGAAGCGCGGCTTCGATCTCGCGCTCGACGAGATCAACGGCAGCGGCGGCATTCACGGCCGGCCGCTCGCGATCGACTTCCAGGACAGCCGCAGCGACCCGCGCCAGGCGGTGGCGATCGCGCAGAAGTTCGTCGCCGATCCGCGCATCGCGATCGAGCTCGGCGATTTCTCGAGCGCGACGTCGATGGCTGCGTCGCCGATCTACCAGCGCGGCCAGCTGGTGCAGTTCGGCTTCACGAATTCGCATCCGGATTTCACGAAGGGCGGCGATTATCTGTGGAGCACCGCGTTGAGCCAGGCCGAGGAGCAGCCGCTGCTCGCACGCTACGCGGTGAAGGCGCTCGGCTTCAAGCGGATCGCGGTGCTATACCTGAATACCGACTGGGGCCGCACCAGCAAGGACATCTTTGCGAAGGCCGTGACCGGGCTCGGCGCGCAGGTCGTCGCGGCCGAAGGCTACCAGCCGGCGGAGAAGGATTTCCGCTCGACGCTCGTGCGGATCGGCGCGTCGCAGCCCGATTCGATCGTGCTGATCTCGTACTACGCGGACGGCGCGCAGATCGTGCGCCAGGCGCGCACGTCGGGCGTCGCGCTGCCGATCGCGGCGGTGGGCTCCGTGTATTCGCCGAAGTTCCTCGAGCTGGGCGGCACGGCCGTCGAAGGCGTCTATACGGAATCGAACTTCTTTCCGGCCGAACCGCGCCCCGAGGTGCAGGCGTTCGTGCAGCGCTATCGTGCGAAATTCCACGCGGATCCCGATTCGTTCGTGGCGCGCGCCTACGATGCGCTGATCCTGTCGGCGGAAGTGCTGCGCCGCTACGGCACGACGCGCCAGGCCGCGCACGACGGCTTCGCGAAGGTCAGCGACGTGCCGAGCGTGATCTTCGGCAAGGTGCGCTTCGATCCGCAGACGCGCCGCGTCGCGGGCGCGCGCACCGTGTATCTGGTCGTGAAGCAGGGGCAGTGGGCGCTGTGGGACGGCGCGAAGCCGCAGCTCGCGGCGCGCTGAGCCCGACATGAACCGCCTGCACCTGACGGACGCATCGTGATGGCTTCCTGGCTCGACTACACGCTCAACGGCCTCATCGTCGGCAACATCTACGCGCTGCTCGCGGTTGGGCTCGCGCTGATCTTCGGCGTGTCGCACCTGATCAACTTCGCGCACGGCTCGGTGTACATGGTCGGCGCATTCATCGGCTGGCTGTGCCTGACGCGCTTCGGGCTGCCGCTGCCGCTTGCGCTCGCGGCGGTGGTGGTCGGCTGCGGTGCGCTCGGCATCGCGATCGAGCGGATCGGGCTGCGGCCGCTGCGCCATGCCGCGCGCATCGCGCCGCTGCTCGCGACGATCGGCATCAGCTTCATCCTCGACCAGCTCGCGCAACTCGCGTTCGGCGCGGACCCGCGCGCGGTGCCGACGCCGCTGCCCGACTGGCACGTGCGGATCGCCGGCGCGACGCTCGGCTCGCTCGACCTGCTGATCGCGGGCATCGGCCTCGCGGCGGCTGCGCTGCTGTACGGCTTCCTGCGCTTCACGCGGCTCGGCTGGGCCGTGCGCGCGACCGCGCAGGATCGCGACGCGGCGCTGCAGATGGGCGTCGACGTCGACCGCGTGAACCAGACCGTGTTCGCGATCGCGTGCGCGCTCGGCGGCGTGAGCGGGCTGCTGGTCGGCATGTACTACAACAGCATCGATCCGGCGATGGGCTTCCAGGCGACGCTGAAGGGCGTCGTCGCGCTGCTGATCGGCGGGCTCGGCAACGTGCCCGGCGCGATCGCCGGCAGCCTGCTGCTCGGTCTCGTCGAAAGCTACGGCGTCGCGCTGTTCGGCACCAGCTATCGCGACCTGTTCGCGTTCGGGCTGCTGATCGTGTTCCTCGTGTGGCGGCCGAACGGCTTGTTCAGCGCGAACCGCGCGCTGCCGCCGGAGCCGATGACCGGCACCTTCCTCGCCGCCGCGAAAGCCGTGCGCGTGCCGCGCCCGGTGCTCGTCGTGCTGATCGCGGCGGCGGCCGTGCTGCCGTGGCTCGGCGCATCGCCTTACGTGCTGCAGACGCTGACCAACGCGTGGCTGTACGGGTTGCTCGCGCTGAGCCTCACGCTCGTCGCGGGCACGGTCGGGCAGATCTCGCTCGGCCACGCCGCGCTGCTCGTGATCGGCGCGTATGCGTCGGCGCTGCTGTCGTCGGATCTCGGCTGGTCGCCGGCCGTGACGATTCCGTGCGCGGGCGCGGTCACGGCCGTGCTCGGCACGCTGCTCGTCTATCCGGCATTCCGGCTGCGCGGGCATTACGTGTCGATCGCGACGCTCGGCATCGGCGAAGTGGTGAGCCTCGTGATCCTGAACTGGGACGGCCTGACGCGCGGCCCGCTCGGCATCACCGGCATCGCGCCGCTGCCGTGGGCGACGACCGCGCGCGCCGCGTACTGGTTCACGCTCGCGGTGCTCGTCGTGTTCGCGCTCGTGCAGGTGCGGCTGCTGCGTTCGCATCTGGGCCGCACGCTGCGCGCGGTGCGCGAGGACGACGTCGCCGCGCGTGCGCACGGCATCGCGCCGAACCGCTACAAGGCGATCGCGTTCGCGGTCGGCGGCGTCGCGGCGGGCGTGAGCGGCGGGATCGCCGCGCACCTGTACAGCTACATCAATCACCAGACCTTCGATTCGCAGGTGTCGATCCTCGCGTTGACGATGGTGATCCTCGGCGGGCTCGGCAACGTGCTCGGCGGCATCGTCGGCGCGATCGCGCTGATCGGGCTGCCTGAGCTGTTCCGTTGGGCGGCCGACTACCGGATGCTGATCTACGGCCTCGTGCTGCTGCTGCTCGTCCGGTTCCGGCCGCAGGGCCTGCTCGGCACGGTGTGAGGAGGAATGCGATGACGACCACTCGACCCCTGCTCGACGTGCAGGGCCTGACACGCCGCTTCGACGGCGTGACCGCGCTCGACGGCGCGAGCCTGACGCTCGCGGACGGCGAACTGCTGAGCGTGATCGGCCCGAACGGCGCGGGCAAGTCGACGCTGTTCAACCTGATCGCGGGCGCCGACCGGCCCGATGCCGGCCGCGTGACGTTCTACGGCCGGGACATCACCGGCACCGTGCCCGAACGGCTCGCGGCGCTCGGCATCGCGCGCACGTTCCAGCACGGCCGCGTGTTCGGTAACCTGAGCGTGCTGGACAACGTGCTGATCGGCGCGCATGCGCGGCTGCGTGCGGCGCGGCCGGGCTGGCCCGCGCTCGGCGCGGCTGCCGAAGTGCTGCGCGCGCTCGTGCGGCCGGCCTCGGTGCGGCGCGAGGAGGCCGAACTGCGCGAAGAGGCGCGCGCGATCGTCGCCGGGTTCGGCGAACGGCTCGCGCCGCGCATCGATCATCCGGCACACAGCCTGTCGTATGCGAACCGGCGGCGCGTGGAGATCGGCCGCGCGCTCGCGCTGCATCCGCGCCTGCTGCTGCTCGACGAGCCGACGGCCGGGATGAACGAGACGGAGACCGCCGAGATGCTGCAACTGATCCAGTCGCTGAAGGCGCGCGGCCTGACGATTCTGCTGATCGAGCACAAGCTCGAACTCGTGATGCGCGTGTCCGACCGCGTGATGGTGCTCGACAACGGCGTGAAGATCGCCGAAGGCGCGCCGCGCGACGTGCGGCACGATCCGCGCGTGATCGAGGCCTATCTCGGCCGCCGTCATGCGGGCGGCCCGTCGGCCGGTCGTGCCGTGCAGGCGGCCGCATGAGCGTATTTTCTTCGAGACCCGATACGACCATGACGGACGCACTGCTGAAACTCGAACACCTCGACACGTTCTACGGGCCCGTGCAGGTGCATTTCGACGTGAACGTCGAAGTCGGCTGCGGGCAGATCGTCAGCCTGCTCGGCGGCAACGCGAGCGGCAAGTCGACGACGATGAAGCTGATTCTCGGGTTGATGCGGCCGAAGCGCGGCGTCGTGCGTTTCGACGGCGACGACGTGACGGCGCTCGCGACGCCGCAGCGCGTGCGGCGCGGGATCGCGGCCGTGCCGGAGGCGCGGCGGCTGTTCGGCGACATGAGCGTGCGCGAGAATCTGCTGATGGGCGCTTACACGCGCGGCGATCGCGCGGCGGTGACCGACGACTACGAACGCGTGCTCGATCTGTTTCCGCGCGTACGCGAGCGGCTCGCGCAGCGCGCGGGCACGCTGTCGGGTGGCGAGCAGCAGATGCTCGCGATGGCGCGCGCATTGATGGCGCGGCCGAAACTGATCTGCATGGACGAGCCGACGATGGGGTTGTCGCCGCTCTACGTCGACAAGGTGCTCGAACTGATCGACGCGATCAACCGGCAGGGCGTGACGGTGTTCATGGTCGAGCAGAACGCGAGCCTCGCGCTGGAGATCGCGCACTACGGATACGTGCTGCAGACGGGCCGCGTCGTGCTGGAAGGGCCGGCGAAAACGCTGCTCGACGACGAGCGCGTGCGCGATGCGTATCTCGGTGGGGAGGCGGTGGCGGTGTAGGGGGGCTTCACTTTACGCGTGATTCGCGTGCGTCGCCGCCGCACGCGGAAACGTCAGCACCACCGCGAACCCGCCTGCCTCCGGAAACGCGAACCCGACGCGCCCGCCATGCGCCTTCATCACTTCCTGCACGATCGCGAGCCCGAGCCCCGACCCCGTGCGGCGCTCGCTGCCGTCCGGCGCGATCCGCACGAACGGTTGCAGGGCCGCGTCCCAGTGCTCGCGCGGCATCCCGCGCCCGTTGTCGGTGACGGTCAGCGTCACCGCCCGATCCGCGTTGCCTCGGGTGGCGACCGACACGACGATGTCGTCCGCATGGCCGTGCAGCAACGCGTTGTGCAGCACGTTCGACAGCGCTTCCTGAAGACTGATCGCATCGCCGTCGATCCATGCCTGCGGCGCGTCGCTCGCGAACGCGACGGCCACGTCGCGCTCGCCGGCGAGCGGAATCGTGCGGCCCAGCACCTCTTTCGCGAGCGCGACGAGTTCGACGGGTTGCAGCGGCACGGCCTCGGTGCGATGAATCACCATCGCATGATTGAGCAACTGGCCGGTGAGCCGGCCGACGTCCGCACAGGTCGCGCGCAGCGCATCGAGCCGCGCCGCACGGCGCGCGGGGTCGGCCTCGCCGTCGAGCAGCTCGATCTGCGCATCGAGCCGCGCGAGCGGCGTGCGCATCTGGTGGGCGGCGTCGGCGATGAAGCGCTGCATCGCGTTGATCCGCTCGGCGAGCCGTCGCATCAGCCCGTTGATCGACCCGATGATCGCGTCGATCTCGCTCGGCGTATCGACGGCCACGGGCCGCAGGTCGGCCGGGTCGCGCGCGGCGATGATCGTGCCGATCCGCGCGAGCGGGCGCAGGCCGCGCCGGATCGCGAGGCCGCTCGCGCCGATCGCGAGCACGCTCATCAGCAGGATCAGCGTCCACACCTTGAGGCTCATGTCGTTCGTCAGCTGCTGACGCGCATTGGTTGTCTGCGCAACCGTCACGAGCGCCCAGCCCGGCGTGCTTTCCTCGGGCATGTAGCGGGCGATCGTCGCGATGCGGATCGGGTGCCCCTGGTAGACGGCATTCGCGAACGCGGGGCCCTGCTTCGCGGCGGCGAGCGTCGCGGCGCTCGCGAGATCGTTGTAGCCGGCCACGACCACGCCGCGCGAATCGACGACCTTGTAGTAGACGAGGTCGTAGCGCGACAGCGTCGACAGCGCTGCGACCGGCGGATTCAGCGCGAGCACGCCGCCTTGTACGTAGAGGTTTTCCGCGACCTGGATCGACGCGCCCGCCAGCAACTGGTCGTATGCGCGTTCGGCCGCGACGCCCGCGTAGTAGCGCGCGATCGCCGCGAGCGCGAGCGCGCCGGTCGCGACGACGAGCGCGATGAACAGCAGCGTGCGCCCGAACAGCGTCTTCGGGAACCAGTCAATGCGCGGCAATCTGATACCCCATTCCGCGCGCGGTACGGATCTCGACGGAGCTGCCCTGCAGCTTCCGGCGCACGCGCGTCACGTATTGCTCGACCGCGTTCGCGGTCGGCTCGTTGCCGAAGCTGAACAACTGATTCAGCAGTTCTTCCTTCGAGAAGATGCGTTGCGGGCGGCTCGCGAGGATTTCGAGCAGCGCGAATTCCTGGCGCGACAGCGACAGCGGCTGGCCGTCGAGTTCCGCGAGGCGGCTGCTGCGGTCGATCACGAGGCCGCCGAGCGTCAGCACGTCGTTCGCGTGACCGCTGTTGCGGCGCAGGAGCGCCTGCACGCGCGCGTCGAGTTCGCGATAGTCGAACGGCTTCACGAGGTAGTCGTCGGCGCCGAGGCCGAGGCCGCTCACGCGGTCGTCGATCGCCGAGCGGGCGGTGACGAGCAGCACGGGCGTCGTGCTGCCGGACGCGCGCAGGTTGCGCAGCACGGTGAAGCCATCCATGCCGGGCAGGTTCGCATCGAGCACGACGAGATCGAAGCGCTCGACGCGCAGCAGCCCGTGCGCGGTCGCGCCGTCGGTTTCGAGATCGACGGCGTGGCCGAGCCGGGCCAGGCGGCTGCGGATCGCCGCGCCGATTTCGGCATCGTCCTCCACGACGAGAATGCGCATGGTGCCGTTTGCAGGTAGGTGGATTAGGGGTTTTCCCGGGGCCGGGATGTCAGCATTTTCTCAGACTCGGTCGATAACCTGTGTCGAGCCGGAAGCAGGGTCAAGGACGGCATTAATACCAGAAATATTCAAGGAGACGGCAACATGCAGCATGTCACGGGCACGACGAACGCGCGCCGCGGCGCCACGCCGGCCTGCGCGTGGCCGCTGGCCGCCCGCCGCACGGCGGTGTGCGCATGACGATGTCGCCGCGCCGCCGCGCGCTGATCGCTGCCGGGCTCGGCGTGCTCGCCGCGCCGGCTCGGGTGCGCGCGACGCTGCGCACGGTGCGGATCTCGAAAGGCTATGGCGTGCTGTACCTGCCGCTGCTCGTGATGGAGAAGCAGCGGCTGTTCGAGCGGCATGCGGCGCGCCACGGCATGCGCGACGTCGCGGTCGAATGGGTGCTGCTCGACGGCGGCAATTCCGTCAACGACGCGATGATGGCCGGCACGCTCGATTTCGCGGGCGCCGGCGCGCCGGGGTTCATCGAACTGTGGGCGCGGGCGCGCGGCATTCCGAACGTCGAGGTGATCGGCATCAGCGGGCTGTCGACCACGTCGCTGTCGCTGAACGCGAACCGGCCGGGCCTCGTGTCGCTGCGCGACTTCACGCCGTCCGACCGGATCGCGGTGCCGGGCATCCGCACGTCGCTGTCGGCGGTCGTGCTGCAGATGGTCGCGAGCCGGCAGCTCGGCGCCAGGCATTTCGCGCAGCTCGATTCGATCACCGTGAACCTGCCGCATCCACAGGCGATGCAGGCGCTGATCCGTCGCGAGAACGGCGTGACCGCGCATTTCACGTCGCCGCCATTCTCTACGCTCGAATTGCGGCAGCCGGGCATCCATCGCGTCGTGAATTCGGTCGACGTGCTCGGCCCGCTGACGCTCGACGTCGTGTTCGCGCCGAAGCGGCTCGTCGATGCACAGCCTGCGCTGGCCGTCGCGTTTCTCGGCGCGCTCGACGAAGCGAACCGCCTGATCGCGCAGGACCCGCGCGCGGCAGCCGCGCTCTACGCGGCGTCGTCGGGCGTCGGCGTGTCGCACGACGACGTGATGCGGATGCTCGCCGCGCCCGACACGCGTTTCTCGGTGCTGCCGAACCAGTTGATGGACTACGTCGAATTCCTGTATCTGGCCGGTACGATCAAGGCGAAGCCGCGCGCGTGGCACGAGATGTTCGCGCCGATGCTCGACGACTACCGGTCGGGTTGAGCCGCGTCCGCCGCGATCCGAATCCATTCACCGAACCACCCGACGCCGGCACGTTCGTCGCGCGCGGCGCCGTTTCAACCGATATGCAACCGACACGCAACCGATTCACGCAAGGAGCCTGAAGTGAACGCTACCGATACCCTGGACCCCGCGTCCGCCGAAGAACGGCGCATCATGTCGAAGATGGCGCGGCGCCTGATGCCCATCCTCGTCGTGATGTTCCTGATCGCATTCATCGACCGGCAGAACGTCGGTTTCGCGAAACTGCAGATGGTGCACAGCCTCGGCATGACGGAAGCCGCGTTCGGGCTCGCGTCGTCGCTGTTCTTCATCGGCTACCTGCTGTTCGAGGTGCCGAGCACGCTCGCGCTGCATCGCTACGGCGCACGCGTGTGGCTCGCGCGGATCATGCTGACGTGGGGGCTCATCACGGTGCTGATGGGCTTCACGACGTCGATGCCCGTGTTCTGCTCGCTGCGCTTCCTGCTCGGCATCGCCGAGGCCGGCTTCTATCCGGGCGTGATCTATTACCTGACGCTGTGGTTTCCGCAGAGCTACCGCGCGAAGGTGCTCGGCATCTTCACGCTCGGCAGCGCGCTCGCGAACATGCTCGGCTCGCTGGTCGGTGGCGTGCTGCTGAGCCTGAACGGCGTGTGGGGGCTGGCGGGCTGGCAGTGGGTGTTCGTCGCGACGGGCATTCCGGCGGTGATCGTCGCGATCGTCGTGTTTCGCGTGCTGCCCGCCTCGTTCCGCGAAGCGCCGTTCCTCGACGAGCGCGAGAAGCAGATCGTCGCTGCCGCGCTGGAGCGCGAGAAGCCGGCGCAGGCCGAGCACGGCCAGCCGTGGAAGGCGCTGCTCGATCCGCGCGTGATGCTGTTCGCGGCGACCTACATGCTGATGTCGACGTCGCTGTACGGCGTCACGTACTGGCTGCCGACGCTCGTGAAATCGTTCGGCGTGTCGAGCACGACCAACGGGTTCCTGAGCATGCTGCCGTGGGCGCTCGCGGTGGTGCTGCTGCTGTGGCTGCCGGCGAAGCTGCGTCGCGCGAAGAGCATCTTGCGTACGATCGCGATCGTCGCGGCGCTGGGCGCGCTCGGCTTCCTGCTGAGCCTCGTGTTGCCGTCGACGCCGCTGCGCTTCGTCGCGCTCGTGCTCGGCGGCGCGTGCATTCCGCTGCTGTATCCGTGCTTCTGGTCGATGCCGCCGCGCTATTTCACCGGCGCGCGCGCGGCCGCGAGCGTCGCGGCGATCAACTCGATCGGCAACCTCGGCGGCTTCTTCAGCCAGAACCTGATGCCGTTCGCGGGCAAGATGACGGGCACCGCGTTCGGGCCGATGATCGTGCCGATCGTGTGCCTCGCGCTGCTCGGCATCGGCGCGCTGGTCGCGTGGACGCGCTCGGAGCGGGGGATGGTGGCGGCGCGGGCGTGATGGCGTGCGTCGCTGTCGCAGCGTCGGCCGTTTCCGATAATTTTGAAACTGGACGACGCATGCCGGTTCGACGGCAAGTACTCCAGCGCGCTACCACGCGACGCACATGCGACGAATGGAGCAGGAAATGAAGAAAGCGACGACGATGAACATGTCTTGCGATGACGTTGCGCGCCCCGCGCCGCGCGAGTTCGTCGCACGTGGGCTGGCATCGTGCGACGAGGCACGGCGGACGGGCGAATACATCGATGCGGTAAACGTCCGCGTGGAACTCGAGCGCATGCTGAAAGCGGCGCGCTCGATGAGGGCGGTCGGCTAAGTCACCGTCGTGCGGGGGCTTTCGCCGCCCTGATCTACCGCTGCGAAGCCCCGAGCTCGCCATGCCCGACCGGCGCCGGCGACAGCGGAATCTCGACCTCGACCGTCGTGCCTTCGCCGAGCGTCGTCGCGATCCGCAGCGTGCCGCCGACCAGGTACGCACGCTCGCGCAACCCCACCAGCCCGAACGAACCCGACTTGCGCGGCACCGCGGGATCGAATCCCGCGCCGTCGTCGCGTATCGTCAGCACGATCGCTTCGCTGCCGGACACGAGTTCGACGCTCGCGTGCGACGCGGCCGCGTGCCGGGCGACGTTCGCGAGCGCTTCCTGCGCGATGCGGAACACGGCCGTCGCGTACGGCTCGTCGAGTTGCAGTTCGGGCGGCTCGACGTGCAGCGAACAGGCAATCCCGTGACGGTGCCGGAAATCCTCCACGAGCCATTGCATCGCCGCCGCGAAGCCGAGATCGTCGAGCATCAGCGGGCGCAGGTCCGACGCGATGCGGCGCGTCGCGGCCACCGCGCCGCGCGCAAGCGCATGCATCGCCGCGATCTTGCGAGCGAGCGAGGCGTCGTCCTGCGGCACGTGGTCGATCAGCCATTCGAGATCGTTCTTCAGCGTCGCGAGCGTCTGCGCCAGTTCGTCGTGCAGTTCGCGCGCGATGCGGCGCTGCTCGGCTTCGCGCGCGCTGGCGCTGATCGCGGCGATCTCGCGCAGTTCCTCGCGCGACGCCTGCAGCGCCCGTTCCGCGCGCACGCGCTCCTCGACTTCGCGTCGCAGGTCGCGGTTCGACGCGCTCAGTTGCGCGGTGCGCGCGGCGACGCGCTGTTCGAGCCGTTCGTTCGCATCGTTCAACTGCGCGCTTTTCTGCGCGACGAGCAGATGCTGGTAGCGCGCGCCGGCGAGCGCGCGCACCGTTTGCGCATGCAGCCGGCCGTTCTCGAACAGCATCGCGAACAGCACGACGCCGGACGCGACGAGACCGTACGCGCGCCCCGCATAGAAGCCGAGGTCGAAGCGGCCGTGATTCAGCATCGACGACAGCGCGATGTCGAACAGCCACGCGACGAGCACCGTCATCACCCACAGGTCGAGCACCGAATGGCGGCGCCGCTGCCGCCACGTCAGCATCAGCGCGACGAGGTTCAGCCCCCAGACGACCGTGATCGCGTTCGTCATCGTCGCGGTCATCCGGTTGCCGCTCATGATGCGCGGCAGCAGGTCGTGGCCGGCGGTCGCGAGCAGCGCGAGCGCGACGGTCGCGCCGACCGCGGCCGCGATGCAGAGGACGACCGGAATCGCCGCGCGCCGCTGCGGGGCCGGGGCCGGGCGCCCGCGCGACGTCGCGCGCAGCAGCGCGTACGCGGCGACCGACAGCGGAAAGCCGCCATGCCAGAACAGGTACAGCCAGGCGGTGGTCTGTTCGCCGGCGCCGAGCAGGCCGGTCGGCGCGAACAGGCCGGGGAAAGTCAGCATGTGCGTGCCGGCCATGAACGCCGTGAACAGGTAGCCGCCCGCCAGCACGAGCAGCGGCTTCTCGCGCAGGATCGCGTACTGGCCGAGCAGCAGGCCGGCCGTCACCATGTCGTTGACGACGATCGCCGACTGGTACACGGGAATGAACGCCCCGCCCGGCGCGAGCGGCAGGGCCGCGAACGGCGCGAGCGCGGCGAAGATCGCGGCCGAGACGAGTACCGTCGCGAGCGCGAGCCGCCGCTCGCGCCGGCCCGGCGGCAGCGACGACATGAACAGGCGCGACGTGTCCGGATCGTCGTCGTCCGGCGGCGGCGGTGCGGGCGGGAGGCGGAAGGTGGCCGTCATGCGTCGTCGGCGTCGAAGTCGAGATCGTGGCGCACCGCGTAGCGGATCAGCGCGGCTTCGTGCGGCAGCGCCATCTTCTCGAGAATCCGCATCTTGTACGTGCTGACCGTCTTCGCGCTCAGCGCGAGCTCGGACGCGATCTGCGTGACGGTCCGGCCCGCGACGATACGGTGCATCACGTCGAGCTCGCGCGCGGACAGTCGCTCGTGCGGCAGCGCCTGAGCCGGCTCGCGCAGCGTGTGAGCGAGGCTTTCGGCCGCGGACGGGCTCACGTAGACGCCGCCCGCCGCCACCCTGCCGACGGCCTCGACGAGCTCGGCGGTCGCACTGTCTTTCGTCAGGTAGCCGGTGGCGCCGGCCTTGAACGCGCGCGCCGCGTACTGGGTTTCCGCGTGCATCGTCAACACCAGCGTGCGCAGCGACGGCGCATGACGCCTGACCAGCCGGATCAGCTCGATGCCGGTCGGTGCGGGCATCGACAGGTCGAGCAGCAGCACGTCGGCGGCGGCGCGCTCGGCCAGCGCGAGCGTGCCCGCGCCGTCGCTCGCCTCGCCGACGATCTCGAAACCGCCGGCCCGCTCCAGGATGTGACGCAGCCCGTCCCGCATGACTGCGTGATCGTCAGCCAGAATTACCCTGATCATCTTCCAGCGATCCTCTTCGGGATGACGCCGCGAATTGCTGTTCGGGTTGTCGCCGCGGCCGTTCTTCCGATCAATATATGCCCCCGAACCCGAAAACGGTACGCGTTCGCGAAATTTTCGGGATGGTTGATCGCGGACTGTGCACCGCGGCGAAATAATTCACGGGAAAGCATACCGTGCGCAGCCCATGCGAATCAGGGTATTCCCGGTGGTCGTTGCAGCCCACGCGGGCTTGCGCGGCAGCGCCGGAACCACCCCGCGAACCGTTCCGAATCGGGACTAAACTGGTGCCCGATGCCATCTGCGCGAACCGAGGAGCCCCTGCGATGATCGATCTTGCCGATATCCTGCCGTCCGCATTGCCCGCCGCCGTCGCGTGGGCCGAAGCGGAGGCGGTGCGCGGGCTCGCGCTGGGGGCGCCGCTGACGCCGGCGCAAGCGGACGACGCGCGCACGGTGGGCGTCGTGCAAGCGGACCGGATCCGCGTGGTGGCGGTCGACCGCATGCCGTTTCCCGACACGCCGACGCTCGCTGCGATCGCCCGCGACACGGGGCTGCTGTCGCCCGGGACGATCGGCCTCACGCTCGGCCACGCGGTGTACGTGCTGCGCGGGCAGGACACACGCCGCCTGCTGACGCACGAATTCCGGCACGTGCATCAATACGAGGCCGCCGGCTCGATCGGCGCGTTTCTTGCGCGCTATCTGCACGAGATCGCGACGGTCGGCTACCGCGACGCACCGCTCGAGGCCGACGCGCGGCAACACGAGTTCGATTGATCCCTGACCCCGCCACCGGCGCGAGCGTGCGCATGTCGCGATGAACGTATCCGATCCCCCTGCCGGCCCGCCGTTCGCGCACCGGGCCGCCCCGTCCGGGAGTGTGCGATGAGCGACACGATCCACGCGTGGATCGGCGCGATCGGCGCGCATCCGCTGCTCGTGCTGGCGATCGTGTTCGTGGCCGCCTGCGCCGAGGCGATCGCGCTGATCGGCACGATCGTGCCGGCCGGCGCCGTGATGTTCGCGGCCGGTGCGTTGATCGGCGCGGGCGCGCTCGACGCATGGGCGACGATCGGCGTCGCGGCCGTCGGCGCGGTGATCGGCGACGGGATCAGCTACGAACTCGGGCGGCGTTACCGCGGGATGATCCGCAACGCGTGGACGCGCTTCGGCTATGCGAGCGCCTATGCGCGCGGCGAGGAGTTCGTGCTGCGTCACGGGACGAAGAGCATCGTGCTCGCGCGCTTTCTCGCGCCGGTGCGTGCGGTCGTGCCGGTCGTCGTCGGCTGCGCGACGCTGCCGCGCCGGTCGTTCTATCCGGTCAACGTGATCTCGGCGCTCGTGTGGGCGCCTGTCCACATCGCACCGGGCATCCTGTTCGGCGCGTCGGCCGCGCTCGCCGCGGCGATCAGCGTGCGGGTCGCCGCGATCCTGCTGGTCGTGGCCGCGCTGGTCGCGCTCGTGTGGATCGGCGTGCGCGTCGCGCTGCGGCGCGGCTGGCCATTGTTGCGCCGCGCGCTCGCCGAAGCCGTGCATGCATGCGCGCGCCGCTGGCCGCGGTTCGGCGCGCGGCTGCACGACGGCATCGCGTACCTGCGCGGGTTGCCGGGCGCGGTGCCCGTGCTCGCGCTGTTGTTCATCGGCTGCGTGTGGCTGTTCGCTGGGATCGTGCAGGACGTCGTCGCGAACGATCCGCTGATGCATGCGGACATCGCGCTGTATGCGTTCCTGCAGAACCTGCGCACGCCGCCCGCGGACGCCGCGATGAGTGCGCTCGCCATCCTGCATGGGCACGACACGGGGCTGATCGTCGCGGCCGCGTTGCTCGTCTGGCTGATGATCCATCGCTGCTGGCTGACGGCCGCATGGTGGCTCGCGACGGTCGGCGTCGCCGTCGTGCTCGTGCCGGCATTCGGCGCGGGCGTGCCCGGCGCGACGCCCGCGAGCCTGCCGCCCGGTGCGCTGCACGTGCCGCTGCCCGATGCCGACGCCGCCTTCGCGATCCTCGCGAGCAGCGGCCTCGGCTGGCTGCTCACGCGCGACCGGCCCGCGCTGTGGCGCATTCCGGTCGTGACGGCGGTCGTGCTGTGGATCGTGCTCGGCGGCTTCGCGCGGCTGTACGTCGGCGATACCTGGCTGTCGGGCCTGCTGGGCGGATGGAGCCTCGGGCTCGCGTGGTTCGCGTTGCTCGCCGGCGCCTATGCGTACTGGCGCGTGCGCGAGCACGTGCAGCCGCGCGGCGCGCTCGTCGCGGTCGTCGTCGTGCTCGCGACGGCCGGCGTATGGACGGTGCCCGCGCAATGGCAGCGCGATCGCGCGGCGCGTCCGCATGTCGGCGATGTGGTCGCGATGACCGTCGACCAGTGGCTGCGCGGCGGGTGGCAACGCGTACCGACGCGGCGCACCGAGATCGGCGGCGATCGCGAGGAATATTTGCCGCTGCAATGGAGCGCGACGTCGGACACGCTCGTCCGTCATCTCGCGCAGGCCGGCTGGCAGCGCGCGACGCCATGGTCGCCGGCCACCGCGCTGCGCTGGCTGGCGCCGCAGGCGCCCGTCGACACGCTGCCCGTGCTGCCGCGCTACACGCATGGAGAAAGCACGCGGCGCGTGTTCGTCCGCGTCGATCCGGCCCACCCGGAAAGCCGCTTCGTGCTGCGGTTGTGGCGTTATCCGTACGTGTTGCAGGATGCGCTCGGCATGCGGCCGCTGTGGTACGGCGCGCTGTATCGCGAAACGCTGCGCCGGCCGACGCGGCTGATGACGCTCGTGCACACGACGACGATCGACGATGCGGCGGCGATTGCGCACGCGCTGGCGGTCGAGCCGACGATCGCACATCGGCCGGCGGGGACGACGGCCGGGCCGGACGAGATGTTGCTGGTCTGGATGGTGACGCCGTGAATGGGCAGGGCGCGATGTACGCCTCTTACGCGTGCGACGGCTGCGCGGGCACGACGGACAGGCGCAGGCCGACGGTCTTGAGCACCGCGAGCAGGGTTTTCAGCGTCGGGTTGCCGCTCGGGGACAGCGTGCGATACAGCGATTCGCGGCTGATGCCGGCCTCGGCCGCGACGGCGCCGAGCCCGCCGTACGCTTCCGCGACCGTGCGCAGCGCGAGCAGGCCAGCCGCGCGGTTCTCCGGATCGTCGAGCGATTCCATCGCGACGCGCAGATAGGCGACCGCGAGCTCGCGATCGGCGCCGAGTTCGGCGACTTCCGCGTCGTGGTGCGATACCGCGCCTTTGAGCTTGTTCATGTTTGCCTCCGTTTCCAGTTCGACCAGTGTTCCTTCGCGCGCCTGATGTCGTCGGACTGACCGGCCTTGTCGCCGCCGGACAGCAGCAACACCAAGGCGCCGCCGTACCGACCGAAATACACGCGGTAGCCGGCGCCGACATGGACGCGCAGTTCGATCACGCCTTCGCCGACCGGCTCGCAGTCGCCGAAATTGCCGGCCTGCACACGGCGCAGGCGCTCGCGGATTCGTGCCTGCGCGAGCTTGTCGCGCACGGCGTTCAGCCATTCGGTGAAAGGCTCGCGACCGTCGTCGCGCTGATAGCGAAGCAGTTCGAACCTGGAGGGCATTGTAACTTATAAACTACAAAGAAGTAAATGGAGCGAGACGGTTCGCATCGCAATGGCTGGGTGGCCGACGCGCATGCGGCGTCGCCATGGCTCGGGGTGTCAGGGCATGGCGCTCGCTTCCCGGCCGACGATCATTTTTTCATCCGGTATGGCGCGTGACGATTCGGCCAAACGGCCGGTATCGATGGGGCGATGAAGGGGCGCGCGCCGTGGCCGAGCGGCTCGGCTTCGGCGATCTGTCGAGCTTCTCGCAGGCGTCCACGCGCTGACACGGCGTGCCGCCGGACGCATATCTCAGCGCAGCGCAGCGCGGCGCTGCGGGCAGGCGACCCGCGACGAATCGCGGTACGATCGCTCGTTTGCTCGTCTTGCCCGTCTACATCACCGTCACGAGAGCCCCCGCATGATCACGATCCGCCTGATGACCGACGACGATTTCGCGCGCTTCTGGCCGACCTATCGCGCCGTCGTCGCTGCTCAGGAAACCTATGCATTCGATCCCGACCCGACGCCGGAAGCGGCGCGCGCACTGTGGCTCGACGCGCCGCTCTGCACGTGGATCGCCGAGGAGGACGGCGTGGTGCTCGGCTCGTATTACCTGAAGGCGAACGCGGCCGGCCCCGGCAAGCACGTGAGCAACTGCGGCTACATGGTGAGCGAGGCCGCGCGCGGACGCGGCGTCGCGCGCCTGATGTGCGAGCACTCTCAGCAGGCGGCGCGCGAGCGTGGTTTTCTCGCGATGCAGTTCAATTCGGTGGTCGCGACGAACGAGGTCGCGGTCGCGCTGTGGCAGAAGCTGGGATTCGAGATCGTCGGCCGGCTGCCGCGCGCATACCGTCACGCGCGGCTCGGCTTCGTCGACTGCTTCGTGATGTTCAAGTGGCTCGGCGACGCGGCGGCCGCCGAAGCCTGAGCAATCCGCCGCTGCGTCAGACGGCGAACGCGCCGTCGAACACGATCCGTTCGTCGAATGCGAGCGTGCCGCGCGCGAAGATCAGGTCGAGATGGTGGCTGCCGTTTTCGCCGCCGCCAAGCCCCAGATGCAGCCCCGGATGGCGTTCCTCGAACCCCGCGTTGCGGCCGTACAGGCCGCGTATGCCGAGGTTCGTGCCGATGCCGAATTCCTCGATCCGCCGGTGATTCGCGTGCCGGTCGAGATAGGTCGAGAAATCGCGCCGGAAGCCCGCATCGTCGGTGTCGAAATCGACGATCGTGCTGTGTTCGACATGCAGCGTCGCGAGCCGCTCGGCCACCTTGTACTTGATCGCGAACGGCACGGTGCCGAGAAACGTGCCGCTGAACACGACCGAGCCGTTGAGGTCGGTCACGTGCGTCGCGATCTCGCCGGGCACGACGTCGAGGTTGCCCATGCCGTCCACGCTCGTCCATTTCTGGTCGAGCGCGAGCGAGCCCGTCAGCGCGTTGCCGGCTTCGTCGACGAAGCGGATCTGCGACGCGCGTGCGGCGGCCTCGATCAGCCGGCCGTTGCGTGCGGCGATGTCGTCGAGCGATTCGGCGAACGCCTCGTCGAGATGCGGGCCGTAATCCTTGAACAAAACCGACTTGCTCCAGTGCTCGACGATCGCGGGGCGGATCGCGGCGAGGAACGGCGGCCCGCTCGGCGACGGCGTCGGCAGGCACGACGAGTCGTACAGCAGCACGAACAGGTCGGCGTCGACGAGCGCGGCGGCGATGTCGGCGGGCGGGGTGCTTTCGAGGCAGAGGGTGGTCGCGGCGAGCGAGTCGGGCAGGGCGGAAAAGGCGCGCAACGCGACGTCGCGATTGCGGGTGTCGTAGCCGACCAGCAGTTTTCCCGATTCGCCGCGTGCCAGCTTGTCGCGCAGCGCCGGGTGAAAGCCGAGCGCGCGGTGCAGGTTCAGCATGCGTATCTCCGGAAGCGGCGGAAGGGCCGCGGCCCTTCCGCGAGAACGGGTGGCCCGCTCAGACCGGCCAGAGCGCGGTGCCGAACGGCACCACGGCGTCCTCGACCATCATGTCGACGGCCTCGGGGTGCGTGTCTTCCTGCATCCAGTCAAGCAATTCGATCTGCCGAGTTTCCTGCATGTCAATTCTCCTGTGGTGAACATGAGTGATTCAACATGAAAGCGCGGCAAAAATATTGCCGCTCCTCGTTCCGGATTTTGTGAATACCGGACGAGTGGCGTCGATATTAGTCTGGTGAATTTGCGAATGCAATGTGCTGCAATGTTTTTAGCCATGACGTGCTAAACACGGGTCAATGGCGGTTCATATATTGGAAAAACCGGATAAAACGAGCGACGGATCGTGCATCATTTTTTTATTTGAAGAAATCCGGATCGACGAAATCAATCAGGTTATTTTTAATTTGAATTCAATTGCCAGGATTGCTGCGCTTTATGTCATTCGAGAAAAACGCGTGCGCGATCGCCTCGCGCTCGAACCGGTCCGCCGATTCATGTGTCACGCAGCCGATCCGCACGTCATCCCAGCAACGCCTTTCCGATCGCCTTGGTCGGTTCGGAGCGCAGCACCAGCGAAGTCGTGACCGCGCCGAAGCGGGCAATCGCGTCGATGAGGGTTTCGAGTTGGCCCGGTGTCGGCACCAGCACCTTCAGCAGAAAGCAGTCGTCGCCGGTCATGCGATGGACTTCGATGACGTGCGGCATCTCGGCGAACGTGCGCAGCGCCGGCTTGATGTGCTCGTGAGTCGTTTTGAGCCGGACGATGGCCGTCATGCCCAACCCCAGCGCCGCCGGATCGATTCGTGCCCCGTAGCCGGCGATGATGCCGCGTTCTTCCAGCCGCTTGACGCGCTCCGAGGTCGCGGGCTGCGACAGCCCGATGCGCCTGCCTACTTCCGATAGCGGCGTTCGCGCGTTCTCCTGCAGCGCTTCGAGGATCGCAAGATCCAGGCGATCCAGTGCTTCGTCCGGCATGACGGTCCTCCGGTACCGTTGATTCATCGGCATTTTGTCTCAATAACCGATGACTTGCCATTCCGTGCCGGCCGGCGCGTGGTCACACTCGGGCTTTTCGTTGACGGAGAGCGTGATGGATCAGGCGATCGTGATCGTGCCGGGTATCGGCAATTCGGGACCGGATCATTGGCAGAGTCATTGGGAGACGATGTTTCCCGGCGCCGCGCGCATCGCGCCGGCTTCGTGGGATGCGCCCGACCTGGCCGACTGGACGGCGGCGCTGGACGCGGCCGTGGCGAGCGCGGCGACGCCCCCGCTCGTGATCGGTCATTCGCTGGGCTGCTTGTTGTTCGCGCATTGGCATGCGGTGTCGGCGCGCGCGGTGCGCGGCGCGTTTCTCGTGGCCGTGCCCGATCCGGCAGGGCCGCGCTTTCCGGTTGCCGCCGCCGCGTTCGCGAACCTGCCGAGCGGTCGGTTCGGACGCGCGCCGGTGCTGGCGATCGCGAGCACGGACGATCCGTACGATCCGTCGGGGCGCGCGCTGGAATGGGTCGCGGAACGGGGCGCGACGCCGCTTCTGCTTGGCGCACGCGGCCATCTGAACGCGGCGTCGGGGTTGGGCGGATGGCCCGAAGGGCGCGCGCTGCTCGCGGCGTTCGTGGCCGGACTCGGGCGATAGTGCGTGCCAGTGTCGGCTGACGGTTTTCTGCCGGCAGCGCGCGCCGGTTTCACGGCGGCTCAAGTATGATCGACCGACGGCGGCGAAAGCCCCGGAATCGAACAACGATGGAGACACTCCCGATGCGCGCAGTGCCGCAACCGGAGCGTGCCGGCCGCTCGCGGCCGGACGCCGGCGCAACCGATCCCGGCCGTATGGCCGCGTGGCGGCTCGCAATCCGTCTGTCGCTCGGCAGCGCGATCGCGCTCGGCCTCGCACGCTTTTCGTATGCGCTGCTGCTGCCGCCGATGAAGGCCGATCTCGGCTGGACGTTCGCGCAGGCCGGCGCGCTGAACACGGCGAACGCGGCCGGCTACCTGATCGGTGCGCTTGCCTTTCCGCTGCTGTCGCGGCGCTGGCGCGCGGGCACGCTGCTCGCGGCCGGCTGCGCGCTGACCGCCGTACTGATGGCCGCGAGCGGGCTCACGTCGGACATGCACGCGCTGCTCGCGCAGCGGCTGGCGACGGGTATCGGCAGCGCGTCGATCTTCATCAGCGGCGGCGTGCTGGCCGCGCGGCTCGCATCCGCCGCGCCGCGCGCCGCAGGGCTGCTGCTCGGCCTCTATTACGGCGGCACCGGATGGGGCATCGTCGCGTCGTCGCTGCTCGTGCCGGCGACGCTCGCGCATCGCGTACACGGCTGGCAGCCGGCTTGGTTCGCACTCGCGGTCGCGTGCGTGCTGTTCTCGGCGGTGGCCGTGTCGGCTGCGCGTCGCATCGAGCGCGTGCACGCGGCGCCGGTCGCACCGGCCGACGGCGCGAAACCGGCAGCGACCGCGAGCCCCGCCCGCTTCGCACTCGCGCTGGCCGGCTACGGCCTGTTCGGCGTCGGCTATATCGGCTACATGACGTTCATCGTCGCGCTGCTGCGCGGTGCGGGGATGAGCGGCACGGTCGTCGCCGCGTTCTACGTGATGCTCGGCGTCGCGACCGTCGTGTCGGCGCGGCTGTGGTCGGGGCTGCTCGACCGGATGCGCGGCGGCCAGGCGCTCGCCGTGCTCAACGCGCTGCTCGGCGTCGCGACGCTGATGCCCGCGCTGTTCGTGCATCCGGCTGCCGCGTTCGCGTCGGGCTTGCTGTTCGGCGCGACGTTCCTGTCGGCGGTTGCCTCCACGACGGCCTTCGTGCGGCACAACCTGCCGCCCGACGGCTGGGCGAAGGGCATCAGCGCATTCACGACGGTCTTCGCGTTCGGGCAGATCGCGGGGCCGGTCGCGATCGGCTGGGTGTCGGACAGTGCGGGGCTCGCGCGCGGGCTCGTGTATTCCGCGCTGACGCTGTTCGCGGGCGCTGCACTGGCGGCCGGGCAGCGCGCGCTGCGGGCGTCCGCGTAGTCCGCTCGAACGCGCATGCCGCGCCGCGTGCCGGCATCGTTACCGCACGCAAGCGGTGCGCGATACGCGATGAAACGCGCGGCTGAAGTAGATGAGGCTGTCGCCGTCGTCGCGCACGCGGATCGACGTCGCCTCGATGAACATCACCGAATGCGAGCCGACTTCCTTCATCTCCGCGATCGTGCCCTGCAGGCTCGCGAGCGCATCGCGCAGCACCGGCACGTCCCGTTCGCCGCGATCCCACACGGGTAGCTCGAAGCGCTGTTCCATCGGCAGGTCGGTGAGCCCCGCGAAGTGTCGCGCGAGCAGCTCGTGCTCGGCCGGCAGCACGTTGATGCAGACCTGACGGTTGCGCTCGAAGGTCGCATGCATCGCACTCGACCGGTTCAGGCACACGAGCAGCGTCGGCGGCGCATCGGTGACGGAGCACACGGCGCTCGCGGTGATCCCGCAGCGGCCGTGCGGCCCCGCGGTGGTGATCACGTTGACGGCCGCGCCGAGGTGGGCCATCGCCTGGCGGAAGGCCTTCTGCGCGTCGGTCGGTTCGACGCGCGCCGGGCGCGGGATATCGGTCGTGGAAGACATGGGCGCTCCTGAGTGGACGAAAGCGGCGAGCGGCGCAGCGCGGCGAGCGCAGCGACGGATCGCCGACGATGACCCAAGCGTACGTCGCGAAAATGCGGTCGACCATTCGCACGATTGACGATCGGGATGGCGTTCCTGCCAACGCATCTAAAGGTTCTACCTAGCTGCGCGTCGCCGCGCGCTAAAAAAACCGCGATGGCGCGTTCGTGCGGCACGTGCAGGGGTTTTCAGCGGGTTTTCGGCTCGTTATGATGTGCCGCACATTCCCCACGCGAACGACACGCCGGCCAACGGCCTTCCGTGCGGCGCGTGCGATACCGATATTCAGCGAGACCCCCGCGATGACGTCACCCGCACCGATCGTATACATCGTCGACGACGACGGCGGCATGCGGACGTCGCTCGCGTGGTTGCTCGAATCGGTCGGCATCGCGTCCGAGGGCTTCGCGAACGCCGCCGACTTTCTCGCGCGCTTCGACGTGAGCCTGCCGGCCTGCCTCGTGCTCGACGTGCGCATGCCCGAGAAAAGCGGCTTCGACGTGCAGGCCGAACTGAATGCGCGCGGCGCGACGCTGCCGGTGATCTTCGTCAGCGGGCACGGCGACATTCCGATGTCGGTGCGCGCGCTGCAGAACGGGGCGATCGATTTCGTCGAGAAGCCGTACAACTCGCAGCAGATGCTCGAGCGCGTGCAGCGTGCGCTGCGGCTCGCGCAGCAGCGGCACGCGGTGGGCCAGCGCCACCGCGCGCTGCGCCAGCGGCTCGATGCGTTGACCGCGCGCGAGAAGGAAGTGCTGCGCGGCGTCGTGGACGGCAAGGGCAGCAAGCAGATCGCCTCGGATCTGTCGATCAGCGTGAAGACCGTCGACGTGCATCGCGCGAGCATCAAGGAGAAGCTCGGCGCGACGTCGATCGCCGCGCTGGTGCGCGACGTGATGGTCGTGTGGGGCGACGACGCGGAATCGTCGCGATGAGGTTCGGCGCGTTCAGCGCATGTACAGCCCGCCGTTGATGTCCCAGCATGCGCCGTTCGCGAAATGCGCGTCGCCCGACGCGAGCAGCACGGCGGCATCCGCGACGAAACCGGCCGACCCGAGCTTGCCGCCCGGTAGGCTCGCGAGCACCTGGCGCAGTTTGTCGGGCGCGACGCTTTCGTACACGATCGGCAGATCGAGCGGCCCCGGCGAGATCGCGTTGACGGTGACGCCGTGCGCGGCGAGATCGCGTGCGAACACCTTGGTCAGCGTCAGCGTGCCGCCTTTCGCGGCCGCATAGTGCGCACCCGTCGCCGAGCCGCCGTTCTGCCCGGCGAGCGACGCGATGTTGACGATGCGGCCCGCGCCGCGCTGCGCGAAGTACTGGCCGAACACCTGGCAGCCGAACAGCACGCTGCGCAGGTTCACGTCGATCACCTGGTCGAACTGCTCGGCCGTGATTTCCATCGCCGGCACGACCTTCGATGCGCCCGCGTTGTTGACGAGCACGTCGACCATGCCCCAGCGCGCGACGAGCGCATCGCGCGCCGCTTCGAAATCGCGTTTCGACGTGACGTCGAGCGGCCACGCGATCGCGCGTTCGCCGCTCGGATCGAGTTCGCGCGCATGCGCGTGAATGGCGTCGGCGGCGATGTCGGCCAGCGCGACGCGATAGCCGGCCGCATGGAAGCGTTCGGCGATGACGGCGCCGAGCCCGCGCGCGGCGCCGGTGACGAGGACGACTCGGTGTGACATGGTGTGGGTCCCGTGGTTCGAGGGCGCGCGCCGGCGAAAGCGGCGCCCGCATCGTGGTTCATGCGGCCAGTGCCGCTTCGAAGTGTGCCGCGATCGCGCAGACCCTTTCATCCGCGCCCTTGCGCCCGACGATCTGCAAGCCGGCCTTCAGCGGCGAACCGGCGAGCGGCAGCGGCAGGCTGAGCGCCGGATGGCCGCTGAGGTTGAACGGCCGGATCAGCGACGACATCGCGATGACCGATACGCCGTCGCGTGCCTGCTGCAGCGTGATCGGCAACGCGGGCAGCGTCGGCAGCACCAGGACGTCCGCGTGTTCGAGCGCGGCATCGACCTGCGCGGTGAAGCGTGCGCGCACGGCTTCGGCTTCCGCGAGCGCGGCCGGTGTCGTTGTCGCGGCCGTGCGCAGTCGCGCGTCGAGATCGGCGCCGAGGCGGCCCGTTTCGACCAGATGGCCGAACGCGCGCGACGTTTCCGCGTTGATCACGGTGAGCCCCGCCGCGAACGCGGCCGGCATTTCGTCGAGCACGATCGTGTGCGAACGCAGGCCCGACGCGCGAACGGCCGCGTCGAGCGCGGCGGCGATCGCCGGATCGGCTTCGACGGCGAGTTGCGCGACCGTGCAGCCGGCTGCGCAAGCCGCCGCTTGTACACGGTCGAAGTCGGGCGCGATCGCGGCCATCGCCGCGATGAGCGTGCGGATCTCGCGGGCGAACGGTCCGACGCAATCGAGCGTCGTGTCGGCGGGCGCGACGCCGCGCCGCGACACGCGGCCGAACGTCGGTTTCAGCCCGGCCACGCCGCAGCACGCGGCCGGCCCGCGAATCGAGCCGCCGGTGTCGGTGCCGAGCGCCGCGTCGACGGCGCCGAGCCCGACGAGCGATGCGGAGCCGCTCGACGAGCCGCCCGGAATGCGCGTGGCGTCCTGCGGATTGACGGGCGTGCCCGTGTAGTCGTTGATGCCGGTCATGCCGAATGCGAGTTCGTGCATGTTCGCCTTGCCGGCGATCTGCCAGCCGGCGTCGAGCAGCAGGCGGACCACGTCCGCGTGTCGTCCGGCCGGCGGCGCGTCGGCGAGCGCGCGGCTCGCCGCGCGGGTCGGATGGCCGGCGATGTCGATCGTGTCCTTGATCGCGATCGTCGGGCCGGGGCCGCCGAGCGTGAAAGCGTCGATGAAGCCTGTCATGGTCGGTATCGTGCGAAAGCAGCGGGAAACATCAGGGCCGTGGCGCGGCGGCGAGCGGCCACGGGCCGTCGAGCACGCGTTCGGTGCGGAAATGGCGGATCAGCCAGGCGGCGCCGTCGGCGGCCGGCGCGAAATCGACGGTCAGCCGCGCGGCGATCAGTTCGGCCGAGCCGTCCGCATAGCGCGACGCCTGCAGCATGATCCAGCGGCCGCGCGCGCTTGCGTGGCCGGCGCCGATTTCGATCGACTCCGACGTCAGGAAGTGCAGGTTCGCCGCGAAATGCGGATCGGGCGGCAGATAGCGGCCGAGCATCGCGACGATCGCGGTGGGGCCTTCGACGCGGCCGAACTTCCGCGCGTACTGCGTGCCGACGCCTTCCCACACGGCGTCGGCCGTGAACAGCTCGGCCAGCGACGGGCCGGCGCCGGCCTCTTCGGGCACGTCGCACAGCGCCATGTAGCGCGCGAGCGTCGCACGCACCGCGCGTTCGGCGTCGAGCGCCGCGACGCGCCGTGCGAGCGCGTCGATCGCGTCGATCGCGTCGATCGCGGCAGGTGACGAGTCGGTCATCGCGCACCTCACGCCGCGGGCTGCGCGGCCGGCGGCACGGTCAGCGCGCGGCCCACGCGTGCCTCGATCTTGCCGTAGCGCCACAGGTTGTATTCGCCGACGGGCGTCGTGCGGTACAGGTTGCACACGGCGACCGTCGTGTCGAAATCGGCGACGTCGGCCATGATGTAGAAGGTCCACGGCGCGCCGTCGGCCTGGCCGACCACGAGGCGGTCGTCGTCCATCACGCCGAGCACGCGCACGCCGGGCATCGCTTCGACGGCCGCGAGCATCGCGCCGTACGCCTGCCACACTTCGCCGATCCGCTCGCGCGGCAGGTCGAAGAAATTCTGCGACACGCCGCAGCAGAACAGCACGCGCAGCGGCAGCGGATTCGAATCGGACATATCGGGTTCTCCAGAGGAATCGGTCGGGTGCACGAACCGGCCGGCGACGGCGCGTCGGGTCCGGCTTCATGCGCATTCGTCAAAGGCGTCGGTCGATGCGGGTCACAGATAGCCGGGAAACGGCGTGACGCCGGTAAACACCGCGCCCGCGCCGTCGAAGTTGCCTTCGGCGAGGAACGCATGCTGCGTGACGACCATCGCGTCGCGCAGCAGCCGCTGCAGCGGATGCGTGCGATAGATCGCCGCCGTGCCGCCGAGGCGGTACGCGCGCTCGACGACGCTCGCGCCTTCGCGGGCGATCTGCGTGGCCGCGAGCCGCAGCAGGCTGACCTGGTCGGGCGTCACCGGATTGCCGGCGAGGATCGATTGCCAGACCGAGTCGGTCGCGTCGTAGAAGAACGCGCGCGCCGAGCGCAGTTGCGCCTCGGCCTTCGCGAGCTCGATGCGGAAATACGCGCGATCGGCGAGACGCGGCGCGCCGGTCGTCGTCTGGCGGCCGCCGGACATGCGGTTCACGACGTCGAGCGCCGCGCGCGCGAGGCCGAGATTGACGACGGCCAGCACCTGCGCCGCATACGCGACGGTCGGGTAGCGGTACAGCGGCTCGTCGACGGTCGGCTCGCCGCCGCGCACGAAGGTCCACGCTTCGGGCACGAAGCGGTCGTTCACGCGCAGGTCGTGGCTGCCGGTGCCCTGCATGCCGACCACGCTCCAGTTCTCGACGATCTCGACGTCGGCGGCGCGGAACACGGCCGTGCGCGGCTTGTTCGGTGCGGCGTCCTGCGCGCCCGGCACGGCGATGCCGACGCCGAGCCAGTCGGCGCCCTTGCAGCCGCTCGCGAATTTCCACGTGCCGTTCACGCGCCAGCCGCCCGGCGCGGCCAGCGCGGGCTGCACCGGGAACAGGCCGCCCGCGAACACCTGGTCGGGGCCGCTCGCGTACAGCTCGGCCTGGGTCGCGAGCGGCAGCGCGGCGAGGTAGACGTTCGCGGAGCCGAAGCTCGCGACCCACGCGGCCGAGCCGTCGGCGGTCGCGATCCGTTCGATCGTGTCGAGGAACGCAGTCGGCGCGAGCGCGTCGCCGCCGAAGCGGCGCGGCGTGCCCGCGCGATAGATGCCGGCCTGCTTGAACAGCGCGATGACGTCGCGCGGCACGTGCGACAGCCGCTCGAATTCCTCGCGGCGCGCGGCGACGGTTTCGATCACCGCATCGAGCGGCGACGACTGCCCGACCGCGGGACTGGCCGCAGGCGGCGAGGCCGGTGCGGATTCGATGGCGAGGGCGGCTTGCGGCATGAAAGTCTCCTGGGAGTGGGGCGATTTCGGGCATTCGCATGTGCGTTTCATATGCAAACAGACCCCAGTCTAGAAACGCCGAAAACACGCAGCAATTGGTGCGTTGGGCCGCGCGACTGGTGACGCTCCGTGCCGGCCTAAAGAAATCTTCAGATGCGATCGGCGCGCGCCGGTGCTATGTTGGGTTTCCGGCCGCGCGACGACGCCGCGCGCCTTCCTCCGAATCCGATCATGAGTTTTCCCGACGAAGACGATTTCCACCGGCTGCTCGACGCGCTGACCACGTGCGTGCTGCTGCACGACGCGCGCACCCGGGCGATCGTGTGGGCGAATCGCGCGGCGTGCATCGCGCTCGGCTTTTCCGTCGAGGAACTGCTGCCGCTGAAGGCGCCGGACATGACGCGCCCCGAGCCGAAGTACCGCCGCGAAATCGCGGTGAGCGCATGGGATCGTGCGCGCGTGGACGGGCCGCAGGTGTACGAATGGTGCTATCGATCGCGCACGGGCGTCGACATGCTGTCCGAGGCCACCGCGACCTACGTGCCGCTGCGCGGGCGCGACGTCGTGATGGTGCAGTTTCGCGACATCAGCGCGGAGGAGGCGGTTCGCCAGCAGTTGCGCCGCTACGAGGCGCGGCTGCGCGAGTTCATGCAGGATCTCGACGAGGGCATCGCGGTCGTGACGCCGCACGGCGGCGTGCAGTTCATCAGCGAGTCGGGCCGGCGCGTGCTCGGCCTCGCGCCCGACGAGCCGCTCGGCGAGGTGCTCGACTACTGCTGCGCGGCCGATCGCGACCGGCTCGTCGCGCAGTTGCGCGATGCGCCGTCGGCGCATCCGTCCGCGCCGCAGCGCTACCGGATCGTGCGGCGCGACGGCTCGGCGTGCTGGCTGCGCATCCTGTGCCGGCAGGTCGAGATCGAAGACGATCTCGACGGGCTGCTCGTGCAGTTCCGCGACGTGAGCGACGAAGTCGCGATCGAGGACGCGCGTCGCGCCGAAGCGCGGATGCTCGAATACGCGGGCCGCTACAACGCGATGGGCGAGATGGCGACCGTGATCGCGCACGAACTGAGCCAGCCGCTCGCGGCCGTGCGTAATTTCATCGAAGGCGCGGTGCGGCGGCTGAACGGCAACGGCGCCGTCGACGACGCGATCTGGGGGCTGCGCAGCGCGGACCGGCAGGCCGAGCATGCGGCGCTGATCATCAAGAGCGTGCGCGAATTCATCGTGAAGCGCGAGCCGGTCGTCGTGCGGGTCGACCTGCGCGACATCCTCGCGGATGTCGCGTACTTCATCGAGCTGCGCGCGAAGGAGGCCGGCGTGACGGTCGCGATCGTGCAGGCCGACGCGCCGCTGCCGATCCGCTGCGAGCGCGTGTTGATCGGGCAGGTGATCCTGAATCTCGCGTTCAATGCGATCGAGGCGTTCGCCAGTTGCGAGCGCGTGCCGCGCACGCTGACGCTCGGCACCGCGAACGTGGCCGGCCACGCGGAATTGCGGGCGATCGACAATGGCCCGGGCATCGAAGCCGGCGCGCACGACCGGCTGTTCGACGGCTTCTCGTCGTCGAAGATCGGCGGCAACGGCATCGGGTTGTCGCTGTGCAAGAGCATCGTCGCGCGCCACGGCGGGCGGATCGCCGCGAGCCCGGCCGCGGGCGGCGGGCTCGACTGCCGCGTGACGCTGCCGCTCGCCGACGCGCCCGCCTAGCGGCTGCGTCGCATCACGGCGGGGCGGCGATGCGCGGCGCATGGTCAGCGCCCCAGCGCCCGCGCGGTCTGGCCGCCGATGCCGAAGTCCGTGTTCGGAATGTCCTTGACGATCACGCGCGTCGCGTGCAGCGGCGCGTCGAGCACGGTCGCGCCCGCGTCGGACAGCGCGGCGATCAGCGCGCATTTCTGTTCGTCGGTGCGGCCGGCGATCAGGATCGCGACGATCACCGGCAGCGATGGCGGCGCGCCGTCCGCGGCGCTGCGGCCGCCGAGGCCGATATGCGTCGCGGGCAGCTCGGTGAGCAGCACGCGCACCGATTCGATCGGTGCGCCGATCGCGTCGACGGTTGCGTTGCTGAGTCGGGCGATCAGTTCGGCCTTGCGCGCGTCGTCGTGGCCGGCCGGCAGGAAAACTTCGAGTGTGGGCATGGTCGTCCGGAAAGGTGCAGGTGACGGGCTCACCATTGCGCGAGCGATGGCGAAGCGCTCGCCGCGCAAAGGTGAAGGTGACCGGTTCACCTTTGCGCGGGCGACGGCGAACCGCCGGCCGCTCACAGGTGAAGGTGACCGGCTCACCGTTGCGTCGGCGACGGCGAACCGGCCGCGGCTTACAGCAGGAAGCCGATCGCGCTGAGCGCTTCGGTCGAGTCGATCAGGCGCACGACTTTCTCGGCGATCCGCATCTCGCCGTCGGCATCGACGTGCAGCTTGTGCGTGACGTCGGCCGCGAACAGCGTCGCGACGCCGCGCTTGTACGCGACGACGACCTGCGCCGATTTCAGCTCGACGGTGTCGGCGCCGCTGCTTTCCAGCGTGAAGCGCGACACGGTGCGCACCGTGCGCGCCGCATCGGCGGCCGATGCCGAATAGCCGGACATCATCCGCTGCACGCGCTTCTCGCGCATGTCGCGGTCGTCGAACACGTAGTTCAGCGTCGCCGCGAAATCGGTCGTGTCGGGATCGATCGGCACCACGTAGTGGCCGGCCGGATCCCACAGGTCGAGCCACGCGCGGTAGTCGCGGCGGTCGAGCATCTCCGCTTCGCGCCACACGAATTCGACCGCGCGGGCGAAGGTCTGCTCGGAGAAAAGGGCGTTGCGGTCGTCCATCATTGCTGCTCCATCATGTTGCGCCATTGCCGGTAGGCCTCGCGCATGCCGGTCTCGTCGGTCGCATGCGCGGTCTTTTCGCCGTTCGCGGCGGTCGTCTCGCGGTTCAGCCCGCGATTCACGAGGATCGGCACGTCGGGGCCTGCGTGCGCGCCGCGCTGCACGCGCTCCCACGCTTCCGCATCGTCGGGGCTGCCGAAGCCGAACGGGCCCTGGAAGTGCTCGTGAATGCGCAGCCGCTCGCGGTTCGCTTCGTCGGGGCCGCCGTCCATCGCGAGCGCGACGTGGCGGATCTCGGTCTCGTGCGCGGAGATCGGCCGCAGCACGCGGAAGAACGCCATCGATAGCGCGAGATTCGGGAACAGGTTCAGGTTGAAGCCGACGCCCATCAGCGAGCGCACGATGCGACGCACTTCGTCCGGCGCATGGCGCTCGGCGAGCGTCGCGGCGAGCGATGCGAAGCGCTCGGGCAGCGGCGCGCCGTCGTCCTCGTCGAGATCGATCAGCTCGGGCATCAGCACCGCGAGACTGTGGCCGTTGCCGAGCGCGCGGCAGAACGCGTCCTCGCTCGTCATGAAGCTCGTGATCGCGGCGGCCGTCTCGTCGTCGATCGATTTCATCCACGACTTGTGCACGACCGGGAAGTGGTAGAGGTCGGTGGTGTTCTCGAGCTGGATCTTCCAGTTGCCCTTGAACTTGAACTTGTGCTCGCCGTTCGCCTTGATCGGGTAGCCGGCGCCCTGTTTCATGAACAGGTCGATCCACGGCTTCGCGCCGCCGAGGAAATCCTCGAGCGGTTCGATCGCGTCGTTGAAGCTCGCGAAGATCAGCCCCTGGTACACGCCGACGCGCAGCTTCACGAGCGGCAGGTCGGCTTTCTCGCACACGCCTTCGTAGCCGTCGCCGTACGGCAGCGCGCGCAGCGTGCCGTCGAGCGCATACGACCAGCTGTGATACGGGCACGTGAAGCCCTTCGCGTTGCCCTTGTGCGCTTCGCACACGGTCGCGCCGCGATGGCGGCAGCGGTTCTGCAGCACGTTGATGTCGCCGGTCTTGTCGCGCACGACGATTACCGGCTGGCGGCCGATCGTCGTCGTGACGAAGTCGCCCGGATTCGGCAGCTCGCTCTCGTGCGCGACCCAGATCCAGGTGCGGTAGAAGATGCGGTCGAGTTCGGCTTCGAACAGCGCGGGGTCGTAATACATCGCGGGCGCGATGCGGTCGGGCTGCGCGAGACCATGCAACGCGCGGGTGTCGATCGTCTGGTAGGGAATGTCGCTCATCGTCGTCGTGGGGAAAGAGTCGCGAAATCGGGCCGCGCCGGGCGCGGTTTCGAATGCCCAGTCTCGTCTTCCGCTACATATCCGTCAAATTGATCTAAAATTGGAAAGTCAATAAATGCGGCAAATGATGGAGGCGGTGATGACGTCGGTCGATCATCTCGATCTGAACCTGTTGCGCGTGTTCCAGGCGATCGTCGAGGAACGCAGCCTGACGAAGGCCGGCGAGCGGCTCGCGCTGTCGCAGCCGGCCGTCAGCTATTCGCTCGGCCGGCTGCGCACGCTGTTCGACGATCCGCTGTTCGTGCGGACGCGTTCGGGCATGCAGCCGACGCCGGTCGCGCTCGAACTCGCGGGCATCGTCGGCAAGGCGCTCGACATGGTGCGCGTCGCGTTGCGCTATGCGGAGCGCTTCGATCCGGCCACCAGCACGCGCACGTTCCGGCTGTCGTTGTCGGATGCGGGCGAGATGGCGTATCTGCCGGCGATCTGCCAGGCGCTGCGCGACCGTGCGCCGCGCGTGACGCTGAGCGTGCAGCCGTTGCCGGTGGAGGAGATCGAGGAAGCGCTGCGCGCGAGCCGGCTCGATTTCGCGATCGGCAACCTGCCGGAGCTGATGCCGCGCACGCGCCACCAGGTGCTGTTCGAGGAAACCTACGTATGCATGACGGCGCGCCGGCGCGGGCTGCCGACGGCGGTCGCGCTGAGCCTCGAGCAGTTCGTGCGCGCCGCGCACGTCAACGTGAAATCGGTCGAGCACAGCCACCACGCGCTCGACGATGCGTTGCGCGCGCAGGGCGTGGGCCGCAACATCGCGCTCGAGGTGCCGCACTTCGTCGCGTTGCCGAGCGTGCTGTCGGTCACCGATCTGTATGCGACGCTGCCGAAGCGGCTCGCGCAGATCCTGAACCGCGACAACGCATTCCGCCTGTACGAGCTGCCGGTCACGCTGCCGCCCGCACCGGTGACGATGCACTGGCACGAGCACTTCCACGAGGACGAGGGCAACGCGTGGATGCGCGCGCTGCTCGCCGAGATCGTCGAGCGCTTCGACGAATGACGCTCGGGCGGGGCGCGACGGGCGGCCGATGGAGGTCGCCGGCGCCGGCCTGCACCGGTCTCCGGCGCATGGGTCGATCGCCAGGTCGGCGCCGCCGCATGTCGACGCACTCGGCTTATCAGAGATCGAGCACCAGCACGGCGGAACGCGCGCGCGACACGCAGCAGCAGATCACCGCATTGCTCGCGCGCTCGGCCTTGCTCAGGCAGTGGTCGCGGTGATCGGGCTCGCCGTCGACGACGGGCACCATGCAGGTGCCGCACACGCCTTCGCCGCATGACGTATCGACTTCGACGCCGATGCGCGCGAGCGCGTCGACGATCGACGTGTCGGGCGTCACGCGCACCGATTGCCCGCTGCGCCGCAGGCGCACTTCGAAGCCGTCGGCAGCGCCGGTGTCGGCTGCGGTGTGGCCCGCTTCCGCGGCGACGGGGTCCGCCGCGAAGCGTTCGAGATGGATCGCCTCGTCGGGAACGCGCGTGGCGGCCGCGGCGACGACCGCATCCATGAACGGCCCCGGGCCGCACGTATAGACATGTGCGTGCGCATCGATCGACGCGACGCAGCCGCGGAGCTCGGCCGCGAGCGCATCGGGCTCGACGCCGTAATGGAACGTCACGTGCGATGCGAACGGCTCGACCGACAGTTCGTCGACGAAGGCGGCGTGCTCGCGGCTGCGCGCGAAGTAATGCAACCGGTAGCGCGCGCCGCGCCGGTTCAGCGCGTACGTCATCGACAGCAGCGGCGTGATGCCGATGCCGGCCGCGACGAGCACGTGCTCGCTCGCGTCATCCGTCAGACGAAACAGGTTGCGCGGCGTGCCGATCGACAATTCGGTGCCGACGCGCACGTCGTCGTGCAGCGAACGCGAGCCGCCGCGCGAGCGCGTTTCCTTCTTCACCGCGAACAGATAACTGCCCCGCTCGTCGGGGTCGCCGCACAGCGAATATTGCCGCGTGATGCCGGACGGCGCGGTGACGTCGATATGGGCGCCCGGCTCGTACGCGTCGAACGGCTGGCCGTCGACGCGCGAGACCCGGAAACAGCGGATGTCCTGCGCCGCGTCGATCAGCGCGTCGATCCGGACCTGGTGGCGGTTCGCTTGCATGGGAAATTCCGTGGGGTAGAGGAAAGCGGCGCGGCAGCGCGCCGCGCCGTCATGCGATCGAGAATAGGGACGGGCATCGCATAAATCAAATCGATTAAAAAGCGATGCCTGAATCAGTGGGATGGATGATTCGTGGGCGCGCTCAGGTGTCCGGCGTGTCAGCGGACGGCGATCGCGTCGCCTGCGCCGGCCGCCTGCGGCGCCGCGGCCGACGCGTGACCGCGTTCGCGATCGAGGCTGCGGCGATAGTGGCGGCAGCCGACGGCGAGCAGCAGCGCGGCCAGCGTGGCCGCCGCGACGTTGACGATCGACATCGAATGACCGACCGCGGCCGGCGCCCCGAACACGCGATCGGTGAACAGCGCGACGACGGTCGTGCCGATCCCGAGCGCGATCAGGTTCGACACGAGCAGGAACAGCGCGGAGATCTGCGCGCGCATCTGGTTCGGCGCGAGCGTCTGCATCGCGGCGGTCGACGTCGGCATCGGGAACGACGCGAAGAACATCGCGACGACCAGCATCGCGAGCGACGCCGGCAGGCTGTCGAGCTGCGTGAACAGCGTCGCGGGGATCGCCATGCAGGCGGCGCCGATCGCGCCGGCGCGCATCGGCGCGTCGCCGCGGCCGCGCCGCAGCAGCCAGTCGTTGAGCCAGCCGCCGCAGAACACGCCGGCCGTGTTGGCGGCGAGCAGCACGATGCCGAGCGTGTAGCCGGCTTCGACGGCCGTCATCCCGAAGCGGCGGATATAGAACGCAGGCGTCCAGCTCAGCAGGCAGTACAGCGTCATCGCGTAGAACGAGAAGCCGAGGTAGTGGCACGAGAAGGTCGCGCGGTGGGCGCCGACGAAGCGCAGCGAATCGCGCATCGACACGCGCCGCACGGCGCCCGAGCGATCCTGCGCGAGCCCCTTGCGCTGAGGGTCGCGCACGGTCGCGGCGAACAGCAGCGCAACGAGGATCCCCGGCAGCCCGACGATCAGGAACGTGACCTGCCACGCATGCACCTGCCCGACGACCGGCAGCGTGAAGGCGCTCGCATGCTTGAGCAGCGCGATCACGTAACCGCCGATCAGGAACGCGATGCCGCCGCCGATGAACGAGCCGAGCGAATACACGGCGATCGCGCGTCCGAGCTTCTCCTTCGGGAAGTAGTCGGCGAGCATCGAATACGCGCCGGGCGACAGCGCGGCCTCGCCGACGCCGACGCCCATCCGCGCGACGAACATCTGCACGAAATGCTGGCTGAGCCCGCACGCGGCGGTGGCGACGCTCCACAGCGCGATGCCGAGCGAGATGATGCGCGGGCGCGCATAGCGATCGGCGAGATACGCGACGGGCAGGCCCATCACCGCGTAGAACAGCGAAAACGCGAAGCCGTTGAGCAGGCTGAACTGCGTATCGGACAGGTGCAGGTCGCGCTTGATCGGTTCGATCATCAGCACGAGGACCTGGCGGTCGACGAACGAAAAGACGTACGCGAGCATGCAGATGACGACGACATACCATTCGTACGTATAGCGCTTGCCGTCGGCAGCGCGGGCCGTGGATGCGGACATGCGGGTTCTCCAGGAGCGGGCGGTGGAAAAGCGCGGCATCGGCCCGGCGGGCCGGGCGCCGTCGCGGCGCGAAAGCGTGCGGGTGACACGATCGGAGACGCAGCGTAGTCGGCCAAATTCGGCCGCCATAGCCGGAGTGACAGCCGCGCCACACGGACATTTACCGACCCGGATAAAGAAAACACCGAGGCCGTGCGCGCGGGCCGCCGCGCCGCGCGCGTGCGGCGGGGCGCCCGCGCTTCATGCGGCGCATCTATAAGCGTTATAGAGCGCATTGCGTCGACGTCCGAAATTGTCGTTCCTAGACTCGGCCCGTTTTTTATCGGCAGCGTTGGCCGTTCGCGGCGAACGCGCTTCACACCACGCGGCGCGAGGCCGACCGGCGCCGGCACTTCCACGGGACGACGAACATGAACCAACCGAACGGGCGGGCCGACCGGCTTGCCGTACCGCTTGCCGCGCTGCTCGCGTGCACGGCGCTGCCTGCCGTCGCGCAATCGAGCGTGACGCTCTACGGCCGCATCGACACCGCGATCGAATACGCGAACACCGGGCCGAACCACGTGACGCGCATGGGCAGCGGCAACCTGTGGGCGTCGCAGTGGGGGCTGAAGGGCGTCGAGGATCTCGGCGGCGGCTACGCGACGATCTTCAAGCTCGAGGACGGTTTCAACGCGGCGAGCGGCGCACTGGCGAACGGTAGCGCGCTGTTCGGCCGCGAAGCGTGGGTCGGCATTACGGGGCCGTTCGGCGGCGTGCAGTTCGGCGAGCTCTACACGATCCTGCATACGACGCTCGTCACGTACAGCCTGCCCGGGCTCGGCGCGGGGCTCGCATGGGGCAACGCGACCAACAACTTCGTCGGGCCCGCGTTCCTGCGCGTGCGCAATTCGATGCGCTACACGTCGCCGCGCTACGCGGGCTTCATGCTGCGCGCGATGGCCGCGCGCGGCACGAACGGCGCGGCCGGGCAACCGGCGACGCTGGGCGACACGTACGGCGCGGGGCTCAACTACGTGCACGGCGGCCTGTCGGTCGACGTCGACTACATGCAGCAGAAGTTCAGCCCGGTTGCGTCGTCCACGCTCGGCGCCACGAGCACGGCCGCGAACGGCAACTACACGCTCGGTGCGATTTCGTACGACTTCAACGTCGTGAAGGTGGCCGCGCTGTACCTGCGTCATCGCGGCGGTCCCGATGTGGCGACCGCGATCGACAGCCAGAGCGCTTATCCGCACAGCGACATCATGGAACTCAGCGCGACGGTGCCGATCGGGCGCGCGTCGTTGCTGCTGAGCGTCGGCCATTACCGGAAGGTGGCCGACAGCGACGGCAACGCCGATTCGTACGGCATCCGTTTCGACTATCCGCTGTCGAAGCGCACGGTGCTGTACACGGGCGCCGCGATGGTGCGCAACGGCGCGCACGCACGCTTCGTCGTCAACGGCGCGGCCGGCGGCGGCGTCGCGGTGGCGAAACCGGGCGCGACCGCCAGCTCGCTCGTCGCGGGCATCCTCACGTCGTTCTGACGGTGTCGGCGAGCCCGCTTGCGCCGCTACGCGCACGCGGGCGGCTGCGGGGCGAGCCATGCGTCGAACGGTGCCTGCTCGCCGATATTGAACAGTTCCAGCAGCAGCGCGCGCAGCCAGCGATGACCGGGATCCGCATCGAAGCGGCGATGCCAGTACGCGTTGACGGCCCATTCGCCGGCGCCGGCGATTTCGTACAGCACGCACGGCTGGCGTGCCGCGAACGTGATCGCGATCGTCTCCGGCAGGATCAGCGCGTAATCGCCGTCCCGCAGCAATGCCGGCACCACCATGAAATCGGGCAGCGCCGCGCGCACGCGCGGCATCAGTTCGTGCCGTTCGAGCAACTGCATCGATTGCGGATGCGACGTGACCGCGACGAAGCGCAGCGTGTCGGGCGCCGTGCCGTCGAGCACGAAATCGTCGGGCAACCCGGCGCGCTGCGCGGTGCGGCGCGGCATCAGCAGCACGCAGCGCTCGTGCAGCAGCGCGGTGCGCTGGAAGTGGCTCGACGCATCGGCGAAATGCCCGAGCGCGAAGTCGATGCGGCCCGATTCGAGCGCGACGTTGAGCTGGCATTCGTCGACGTGCAGCGTCTCGATCACGGCGCCCGGCGCGCGCCGGTCGAACGCGGCGAGCAGCGTCGGCAGGAATGCGCTCGCCGCGAAATCGCTCATGTGCAGGCGAAACACGCGCTGCGTGCTGTCGGGCGCGAAGCGCGAGCCTTCGTCGAGCACGTCCTGCAGGATCGCGAGCGCCTTGTCGACCGAGATCGCGAGCCGTTGCGCACGCGGGGTCGGCTCGACGCCGGTGCCGGTGCGCACGAACAGCGCGTCGCGAAACATCAGCCGCAGCCGGCCGAGCGCGTAGCTGACGGACGGCTGCGTGACGCCGAGCCGCAGCGCTGCGCGGCCGACGTGCCGCTCTTCATACACCGCGCGAAACGTCTTCAACAGGTTGAGATCGAGATCCTGTACACGCAGGCCGTCGGATGCGTCCGCGTCGTGCGGCGCGGGATCGGAGCGGGCCGGCGCCCGGCCGGGGACGGAGTGCGTCATCGTGCTTGCCTCGCGGTGACCGAAGGCGCGTGGCCGTAACGTCGCGCATACGCCTTCGCGAAATGGCCGAAGCCATGGATGCCGTGCGCGATCAGCACGTCGGTCACGCTGTGCGCGTCGCCGCGTTGCAGCGCCGCGTGCACGGCGGCGAGCCGACGCTCGCGCACGTACGCGGCCGGCGTGGTGTGCAGGAATGCGCGGAACGCATGCTGCAGCGTGCGCGGCGCGACCCCGGCGACGGCAGCCAGCACGGCGAGCGCGAGCGGTTCGCCGAGGTGCGCATCGATGTGCGCGCAGGCACGCCGCACGTAGGCGGGAAGCGGCGGCGTGCCGCGCAGCAGCGCGTCGCTGTACGCGTGCGGCAGGTGCGTGAGCAGCAGCGACATCAGCCACGCGGTGAGGTCGGCGCCGAACGCCGGCGACGCCGCGCCGAGGCCCGGCTGCGCGCCGAGCCGGCACAGGTACTCGAAGGTCGGCAGCACGAGCGCCGCGCCCATGCCCTTGCCGGCACGGCCGGCCGCGAGGTCGAATTGCAGTGGCCGCGTGAGCGTGACCTGCAGCATGTCCTGCAACTTGCGTTCGAGCGCGCCGCGTTCGAGCCGCAGCACGAGATTGCGGCAATCGCGGCTCGTGCGCAGGCGGCTCGCGAGCGCGGGCGACGACACGGTCAGCTCGCCGGGGCCGGCGCGCGCGACGACGCTGCCGGCCTGCAACTCGCACGCGCCGGCGAGCGTCAGCCGGAACAGGAAGTGATCGGCGTCCTCGCCGAAATCGATGCGCGTTTCGCGGCCGTAGCAGAGTTCGAGCAGCGCGCCGTGATGCAGCGGCACCTCGTACAGCTCCGCATGAAACGGATCGCGGCCGGACACGGCCATCCGGTGCGGCCCGAGCCGGTGCGCGACCGCGCGTTCGACTTCGTCGGGCGCCTGCAGCAGGCCGAGCCGGTTCGGCGCATGGCGGGAAAGGGCGATGTGCATGCGTGGACCTCGTGGCGGATGCGGGGGCGCGGCGGTATGCGCAGCCTCGCGAATGCGTTGCGCGAACGGGCGCGTCGTTGCGCGTTTCGAAGCGACGCGGCGCGGGCGGCCGCGTAGTCTCGGACAGACTCGATCACCGGGAGAAGACGATGAAGGTATGTGTTCTGGGCGGCGGCCACGGCTGCCATGCGGCGGCCATCGACCTGCTCGAAAAAGGTCACGACGTGACATGGTGGCGGCGCGATCGCGAGCCGCATGCGCGGCTGCGCGCGCTTGGCGTGCTGAACGTCACCGACTATCGCGGCAAGCGCGCGGTGCCGCTCGGCGATGGACCGGGCGCGATCCGCCCGACCGACGATCTCGCCGCCGCGCTGCATGGCGCACGGCTCGTCGTGGTGCCGCTGCCGGCCACGTCGCACGACGCGCTCGCCGCGCAGGTCGCGCCGCTGCTGGAGGACGGCCAGGTCGTGTTCCTGCCGCCCGGCACGTTCGGCAGCGCGGTGTTCGCGCGTGCGGCGGCCGACGCCGGCAACCGTTCGCGCGTCGCGTTCGCCGAAACGGGCACGCTGCCGTACCTGGTGCGCAAGCATGGCGACAACGATGTCGTGATCAGCGCGTACGCGACGCGCCTGCCGACCGGCGTATGGCCGGCGAACGCGGCCGGCTGGGCGTTCGACGTGCTGCGGGCGGGCTATCCGTCGGTCGAGCCGGTGGAGGATGCGTTGTCCGGCGCGCTGATGAACGCGGGCCCGGTGATTCACCCGCCGCTGATCCTGATGAACGCCGGGCCGCTCGAACACTTCGACGCGTGGGACATCCACAACGAAGGCACGCAGCCGTCGATCCGCCGCGTGACGAACGCGCTCGACGCCGAACGCGTCGCGGTGCGCGAAGCGCTCGGCTACCGCGCGCCGCATTTCCCGCTCGCCGATCACTATGCGACCGACGGCGACGAGTGGATGTACGGGCGCGGCGCGCACGGCAAGCTGACCGATAGCGGCGACTGGCGCGAGAAGATCGATCTGCGCACGCATCGCTACATGCTCGAAGACACCCGGCTCGGGCTGTCGTTCATCGTGTCGTGCGGGCGCTGGGCCGGCGTGCCGACGCCCGTCGCGCAGGGGCTGCTGAGCATCGCGAGCGCGGTCGCGGTGCGCGACTTGTATGCGGAAGGCCGCACGCTGGAGCGGCTCGGGCTCGCGGCGCTGTCGAAGGACGCGCTGCGCGCGCTGCTCGACACGGGGTACGCGGCATGAAGGCGGCCGCCGATGTGACGCGCATCCACGTGCTCGGCGCGGGACGCATGGGGCAGGGCATCGCGCTCGCGTTCGCGTTCGCGGGCCTCGACGTGACGCTGATCGACTTCAAGCCGCGCGATGTGGCCGGCTTGCGCGCGTTCGACGAACGCACGCGCGGCGAGCTCGCCCGGCCCGTGCAGGCGCAGGTCGCACTGGGCCGCATCGATGCCGCGCAGGCCGACGGCGTCGTCGCGCGCATCGCGCTCGTGGCGCGCGACGGCGCGGCGGACGCGGTGCGCGACGCCGATATCGTGTTCGAAGCGCTGCCCGAAGTGCTCGATGCCAAGGCCGACGCGCTGCGCTGGCTCGGCGAGCACGTCGATGCGCACGCAACGATCGCGTCGACCACGTCGACGTTCGTCGTCACCGAATTGCAGCGCCATGTCGCGCACCCGGCGCGGATGCTGAACGCGCACTGGCTGAATCCCGCGCTGCTGATGCCGCTCGTCGAGGTCAGCCGCAGCGATGCGACCGACCGAGCCGTCGTCGACGGGCTCGCGGCGCTGCTCGAGCGCGTGGGCAAGAGGCCGGTGATCTGCGGGCCGGCGCCCGGCTATATCGTGCCGCGCATCCAGGCGCTCGCGATGAACGAGGCCGCGCGGATGGTCGAGGAGGGCGTGGCGAGCGCCGAGGACATCGACACGGCGATTCGCACCGGCTTCGGCCCGCGCTTCGCGGTGCTCGGGCTGCTCGAATTCATCGACTGGGGCGGCTGCGACATCCTGTACTACGCGTCGACGTATCTGGCCGGCGAGATCGGCCCGCGCTTCGCCCCGGCCGCGAGCGTCGTGCGCAACATGGAAGCCGGACGCGACGGCGTACGCACGGGTGCCGGCTTCCACGACTATGCGGCGGTCGACGTGCCGGCGTACATGCGGCAGCGGCTCGGCGAATTCGCGCGGCTGCTCGATCATCTCGGGCTGGCGCCGGTGTTTGACGGCGCGCGGCGCGACGCCGGGCGCTGAGCGTCGCGCGTTCATGCCGAGTGGTCGCGCGAACCGTCGGCGGGCGCGATGCGCGTCTCGCGCATCGCGCACAGCGTCGCGACGGTCACGAGGCCGAGCGCAACGAGGAACAGCGACACCGGCCACGACGCGTGATAGCGCGCGAGCAGCGCGGTCGCGATCAACGGCGACATCCCGCCCGCGAAGATCGACGCGACTTCGTGGCCGAGCGCGACGCCCGAGTAACGCACCTCGGTGCTGAACAGCTCGCCGACGAGCGCGGGCAGCGTACCGATCATCGCGCCGTGGCTCACCGCCGTGCCGACCGTGAGCGCGAGCCACACGAGCGGCGTCGCGCGCGTGTCGAGCAGCCAGAAGAACGGAAACGCGCACGCGACGAGGCTCAGCGCGCCGATCAGGTACACGGGCTTGCGGCCGATCCGGTCGGACAGGCGGCCCCATGAGCATCGCGCCCATCTCGACGATCATCGCGATCATCACGCCGGTCAGCATCGTGCCGTTCGGGATGCCGACGTATTTGCCGTAGACGAGCGAGAACGCGAGGAAGATGTACGCGCCGCCGTTCTCGGCCACACGCAGCCCCATCGCGAGCAGGATTTCCTTCGGATGGCGGCGGATGCACTCGACGATCGGCAAATGCGTGCGCGCGCCGCGCTTGCCGGCCTGCTCGAAGTCGCGGCTTTCCGGCAGATGGCGACGAATATAGATGCCGATCGCGAAGATCGCGACGCTCGCGAGGAACGGCAGCCGCCAGCCCCACGTGCGGAACATGTCGTCCGGCAGCGCCTGCGCGGCGAGAAACGCGGCCGACGACAGCACGAAGCCGCCGCCCACGCCGAGCTGGCTCCACGCCGCGTAATAGCCGCGCTGCTCGGGCGGCGCGTTCTCGCTGATCATCAGTACGCCGCCGCCCCATTCGCCGCCGGACGCGATGCCCTGCAGCAGGCGCAGCACGACGAGCGCGGCCGGCGCCCACAGGCCGACCTGCGCATAGGTCGGCAGCAGGCCGATCGCGAAGGTCGATGCGCCCATGATCAGCAGCGTCCACACGAGCGACGCCTTGCGCCCGTAGCGGTCGCCGACGTGGCCGAACACGATCCCGCCGAGCGGGCGCGCGACGAAGCCGAGCGCGAATGCCGCGAACGCGGCGAGACTGCCGGCGAGCGGCGATGCGCCGGGCGGAAAGAACACGTGGCCGAATACCAGCGCCGCGGCGGTGCCGTACACGAAGAAGTCGTACCACTCCATCGCGTTGCCGGCGACGGAGGCGATGACGATCCGGCGCAGTTGCCGGTCGGCGAGCGGCCGGGCGGCGCTCGGGGATTGCACGGTGTCGGTCGGGTACATGGCGGGCTCTGATGGGGGGGGCGGGTGCGTGCCGTCTTGTGCGGCACTGCGGGCTAGTGTTGTCGGCCCGGCTCTCCCGGTCAAATCCACAGAAAAAGGGAAGTGTCATCACTCCCGCAAATGATGGTCGCGGCGCGCGTGGCCGTGCCCGTGCGCGCCGGCGCCCGTCACCGCTCGATCTGCCGGTTCCGGCGCGTGTCTCCGTTCGTCGGCGCGGATCGAGGGCGGCTTGCGTCATCCGGTCGACGAACCGAAGACGCCGTCACTGGTTGCCTGTATTCGTTTGCGCCGCGTCGAAGCGATGCCGACGGGAGCGGACGGTCAGCGGCGGTAGATGAACTCCAGATCGGTCGATTCGCCGACCTTGAAATCGTACGTGCCGACACGCTTGAAGCCTGCCTTCTCGTAGAACGCGATGGCCTTCGCGTTGCCGGACCACACGCCCAGCCATACCGGGCCGGGGCGCGTCGCGGCGAGATACTGGAGCGCGGCGTCGAACAACGCCCGTCCGGCGCCGGTTCCCTGCGTGCCGCGTCGAAGATAGATCTGATGGATCTCGCCCGCACCGTCCGTCACGTCCGGGTGCGGAAGCTTGCACGGCCCCGCATGCGCGTATCCGACCAGCGTGCCGTCGTCGCCTTCCGCGACCCACGTCCGGCACTGCGGGTCGCCGAGCTGCTCGGCGATCGCCGCAACCGAGTACGTCCGGGCTTCGTACTCGGCCAGATCGTCCGGCGGATAGTCGATGCCGAACCCGTCCTGCAGAAAGGTTTCGTGAAACGTATCGCGCTTCAATTCGGCAAGCGGGACGGCATCGGCCAGTGTCGCAACGCGGATCAACATTGAGCCTCTCCAGGTTCGGTGTCGGGCCGACAGTTTATCCCGGACGAGTTCGGGCAGATGCGTCGTCTGCTAGCCCGCGACCGTCGCGGTCGGACGCACGACGATCTCGTTCACGTCGACATCGGCCGGCTGCGCGATCGCATACGCGATGGCCGCCGCGATCGCGTCGGGTTCGAGCGCGATGCTGCGGTATCGCGTCATCGCTTCGGCGGCGACCGGATCGGTAATCGTGTCGGCCAGCTCGGACGTGACGACACCCGGGCAGATGCTCGTGACGCGCAGCTTGTCGTTCTCCTGCCGCAAGCCGTCGGAGATCGCGCGTACCGCGTATTTCGTCGCGCAATAGACGGCGGCCGTCGGCGATACGCGCAATCCGCCGATCGACGACACGTTGACGATCTGGCCGAAGCCCTGCCGATTCATCACCGGCAGGGCGGCCGCGATGCCGTACAGCACGCCCTTGATGTTGACGTCGACCATGCGGTCCCACTCGTCGACCTTCAGCGACGCCATCGGAGACAGCGGCATGACGCCCGCGTTGTTGACGATGACGTCGATCTGCCCGTACTCGGCGAGCGCGGCGTCGACGAAGGCGACGCTGTCGTCGCGCCGCGTGACGTCGAGCGCGCGCCAGGCCGCGGTGCCGCCCTCGGCGCGAATGTCGTCGGCGAGCGCGGCAAGGCGTTCGGTGCGGCGTGCGCCGAGCATCAGGCGCGCGCCGCGCGCGCCCAGATAGCGGGCGGTGGCCTCGCCGATGCCGCTGCTCGCGCCGGTGATCAGGATCACTTTCCGTTCGATGTTGTGGCCGGTCATGTCCGTTCCTCGGTGGGAGATGAAGAACCGACAGCATCGCGCGGAAGCATGCGTGACCGTTATTCCGCAAGTCCGCATTTCTTGCACGATTCTCCGAGAATGCGTGGGGCACGATCCCGCGCACGGTCGCGCCAGCGGCTTCCCGATCCGGGAAACGTGCCGATTTTGCAGCGCAGCGAAAGGCGGCGACGCTCCCCCGGCCGGGCCTCCGTAACCCACCGGAACCCCGGCACGGCAATCATGCGGATGCCGATGGTTGACCGCCCGCGGACATGCTAGGATTTCCGACAAACAACTCCGGAGACTGCGATGCCGTTCATCTGCGAAAACGTCGAATGTCGTGCCGTGCTGGCTCGCGGGCAGGTCAGGCACCATCAGGAGGACGCGGGCTGGTGCTTCTACTGCCCCGACTGCAACGCCAGAAACGAGTTGATGAATATCGGCACGGTCAGCGGCCCTGTCGAGCTGGTTCAGCCGGAGCGGGCCAGCCCGCCGCACAAGGTCGTCGCGACGGCCCGGCCGCTGGACGACGGCCGATACGCGGCGCAATTGAGCGTCCAGCGGGCGCTCGCCGTGAAAGGCACCTACGCGGCCGAAGAGCACTGGGATCAGCTCGGCGTATTCGGCGACGCGCAGGAAGCCGTCGCGCATGCGAAGTCTTTCGCCACGGACCTGCTGCAGCGCGCGGCATAGTCGGCACTTTTCCGTGAATGAACCAGGGGCGTCGCGCGTTCAGCGCGCGACGCCCCTTTGCGTTGTGCGCCCAGCATGGGCGCACTCCTGCGGGTGCAAGTCCCGCCATAAGCTGGTCACAGCGAATGAAGTGAAGCGCAACTGCATGAGGGCGACCGAATGTGGAGAGGAAGCGTGGAGCGTAAAT
>NZ_LOYN01000057.1:0-156794 GCF_001526325.1 Burkholderia sp. MSMB1826 | reverse complement strand
CGGCGACCGCGTTCGCGCCGTCCTGGTTCAGGTCGGCGATCGCGACGGCCGCGCCTGCCTTGGCCAGCTCCAGCGCGATTTCCTTGCCGATGCCGCTCGCGGCGCCCGTGACGACGGCGGTCTTGCCATTCAGGTTGCTCATGTTCGAATTCCCGTGGTGAAAGGATTGACAGGGAGAAGGACTACGGCCGTGTTACTGGGCCAGGTAATCGTAGACGACTTCGCCGAGGCCCAGCGTCAAATCCGCGACGAGGTGGCGTGCTTCGACGATCTCGAGCACGGGCAGATCGGCCACCGGCGCGAGCGCGTGCGGCGCCAGCTCGAGCGATGCGGGGCCCGTCCACGCGCCCTTCATCTTGATGTCCTGCATGTAGTAGCGCACCAGTTCGCAGACGCGCGCGGTGCCATCGACGTGCGGAATGATCTTCAGCAGGAAATTGGGGCCGGCGAGCCGCTTCGTCTGCTCGTCGATGTCGAGCTCCTTGTGCTTGTAGCCCATCGTGCCGGTTGCGACGCGCACCTTGCCGTAGTCGAGCGTGCCCAGGATGTGATCGGTGTTCACGTGCAGCGTGGGCGACGCGAGCTTCTTCGGGAAGCCCCACAGCTCGCGGCCGCCGGCGATCGGCGGGTGATCGTCGAGATACATCGCCAGCGTATAGCCGCCCGCCTGGCCGTTGTATTCGACGGGGATCACCTGGCCGCTTTCGGTGTAATCGCCGAAGCCGGTCGAATCGGCCATGCGGATGAATTCGTAATGCACGAGCGGCTCGGTGACCTGCAGCGGCTCGGGGACGATTTCGCGGAGGCGGTCCGGATCGGTGCGGTACGTGATGATCAGAAACTCACGATCGACGAAACGGTACGGGCCCATCGGGAACGCAGGGCTGGTCAACGGCATCGCAAACGCTTTCGATCGGACATCGCTGGGTTTCATGCGGACTCCTTGTTGTTGATCGCTTCGTGGATGAGTGGTCGTAATCGTATGCCTGTGCGTTGCCGTTGTGCGATGCCGCATCTGGAATTAATTGTTGCCGATTTCGAATAATTCGACGCGTAAATATTGAGATGAACGATGCAAACGGCCCGATGGCACGCCGGCCGGGCGATGGTGGCACGTGTCGATGACGCCATCATGTGAAAAAGGTGAGCCTTTACGGGAGGCGTGGTGAGCTTTTACGGGGACGTTCGCGCGGCAGTATGACAATTGTGTGAACTTGTGTTGCGGTGCAGGCTCTAAGTGCGTTCGCCGCTCGGCCTTGGTTCGAGCGGCTGCCACGTTAAGCATCGCTTAAGCGGCCACGCCCTAGCATTCGTTCGCCTCCGGCCGGGCAACCGGCCGATCTTTTACGCGCCACGCAACCGGATTCATGCAGAACCTCAATCTCGCCCTCTTTTCCGCCATCAATGCCGGGGGTGCGCCGCACCCGGGCGTTGCCCGCCTCGCGATCTTCGCCGCCGACTGGCTCGTCTATGCGCTGCCCGCGATGCTGCTGCTGACCTGGATCGTCGGCGCGCGTCCCGCGCGGCGTCAGGCGATCGAAGCCGGCGTGGGCGTGTGCGTGGCGCTCGCGCTCGCGCAGCTGCTCGGGCATGTGTGGTTCTCGCCGCGCCCGTTCATGGCCGGCGTCGGCACGCAGCTGATTCCGCACGCGCCGGACAGCTCGTTTCCGAGCGATCACATGACGTTCGCGTGGAGCATGGCGGTCGGGCTGCTGCTCGGCGGCACGACGCGGGTCACCGGTTTCGTGATGGCCGCGATGGCCGTCGCGATCGCATGGGGGCGCATCTATGCGGGCGTGCACTGGCCGTTCGACATGGCGGGCGGCGTGCTGGTCGGCACGGCGGGCGCGCTGGCCGCGCACCTGTACGGGCAACGCGTGACCGCGCTGCTCGAACGGCTCGGCGATTTGGTGTACGCGGCCGTGATGGGGCGCCGGCAGGCGCCGTAAGCGAAAGAAAGCGGCAGGACGCGGTCAGCCGGACGAGCCGGCTGTGCGGGCCGATTCGGCCGAGGCGGACGGGCCGCCGCCCGCGTCGTGCAGTTCGGGCGTATCGGCCGGATGCCGCGCGGCATCGCGGTCGCGGGCGCTTTCCGTCAGGATCGCGCACATCGCGACGAACAGCGCGAGAACGACTGCGGCGAGGCCGCAATAACCGGCGATCTTCAGGTGGCGAAGGAAAGGCGAAGCGTGGCTTTCTTTTGTCATGACCGGGCGCTCCTGGGCGGGCTGCGGCGGCTGTCGCCCGACAGCGGCGTCGCAGACGTAGATATATACCAGCCGCGATGCCGATGCCAAGCCCGCCGCTGCGCCGGCGCCACGATTGTTTCAGCCGCCCGGCAAGCGGGCGCGCATCTTCCGGTCAGTCTTCCAGCGTTTCGTGCACGGCCGCCGCGCCGCGCTTCCAGTAGGCCGCCGCGCGGATGCGCGACTTGTCGACGCCGCGTTCGCCGGTCAGGTGCTGACGCACCGCGCGCATCGACAGTGCTTCGCCGGCCGCCCAGACGTAGCCGTCGCCGGACGACGGCAGCGGCAGGTCGCGCACGGCATTGAGCAGCGCGTCGCCGTTCGCCGCGTCGGCTTCGGCGCGAAAGCGCCAGATTTCGTGCACGTCGGCGCGCGTATCGAACGAGATCTGCGCGGTGCGATCCGCGACTTCCAGCACGACCGCCGCGCGCGCACCGGCCGGCAATTCCTCGAGACGCCGCGCGACGGCCGGCAGCGCCGTATCGTCGCCGATCAGCAGATGCCAGTCGAAATCGGTCGGGACGACGAACGAACCGCGCGGGCCGCCGATGCCGAGCCATTGGCCGACGCGCGCCTGTGCGGCCCATTGCGAGGCAGGGCCCGGATGGTTCAACACGAATTCCAGATCGAGTTCGCGGGCGGCGCGGTCGAAGCGGCGCGGCGTGAAGTCGCGCGCGACCGGCTTGGGTTCGCCTTCCGGAAACTCGGGGCCGTTCGCGCCGAGCGTCGGCAGCGCGGGCCGCTCCGCGCCCGGCGGCGGGAAAAAGACCTTCACGTGATCGTCGAACGACGCGGATTCGAAATCGGCGAGGTCGGGGCCGCCGAGCGTGACGCGCAGCAGATGCGGCGTCACGGTATGCACGCGCAGCACCTGCAGCAGGCGGAACTTGAGGGGGTGGCGCACGCGGGTGACGGTGCGCTCGGACGTGTTCTGCATCGATCCGTTCTCCTTGAGTGGTGGGGCGGCGGCGCGGATCACGCGCCGGTGCCGCCCTCGATTTCGGCCGTCGCGCGGCGCATGATGGCCGCGATGCGGCGCTGTTCGTCGGCATCGGCGGCGCTCTTGTGCAGCAGCGCGCGCTTGAGGGCGAGACGCGCCTCGACGAATTCCGGCAGCCAGCCTGCCTGCGACTCGTCCTGCGCTTCGCTGCCCGCCGATTCGCCGGCGAACGCGCGGCGCATGAACTCCATCTTGCGAGCGAGGTGCGTGAGGCGCGCGAACAGCGTGTCGACGCGCTCGCGCTGCGCGTCGAGATGCGCGCGGCCTGCGTCGGTCAGCGCATAGCGCTTGCGGTTGCCTTCCGCTTGCGACGCGACGAAGCCGACTTCCTCGAGATACGTGAGCGCCGGATACACCATGCCGGGGCTCGGGCTGTAAAAACCGTTCGAGCGCGTGTCGAGCGCCTTGATCAGTTCGTAGCCGTGGCTCGGCTGTTCGGCCACCAGCGCGAGCAGCAGCAGCTGGAGATCGTCGGAGCTGAACTGGCGGCCGCGCGGCATGCCGTCGTCGCCGAAATCGCCAAAGCCGCCGCGCCCGCCCCGGCCGCCGAACGGGCCGCCACCGAACGCATCGTGGCCGCGACGGTGGCGGCCGATCGCGTACCAGAGACCGGCGAACCAGTCGGGGCGGGCATGCGCACCATGACCGTCGCATCGGGCATGGCCGCGGAAGTGGTTGTGTCGCATGATCGTGTCCTATATGTCGTAAAACATATCTAAAGATATATATCGAAAGATAGGGCGTCAAGGGGAATTATTGGGGTGGGATGGGAGTGCGGGGCGGTGCCGATTGGCGGGTTGTAGGGCCTCAATCCCCAAACCGGAATCCGAAGTCGATTCGAAGCCGGTTACGGCCACGCGCTATACCGCGATGCAGGCGCATGGGTAAGAAGGAGCCGGCGATCTGCCTAACGCGCCGGGCTTGGCGACGTACCGGTAGCGTCGAGGCGCGCGCCTCGAACGCTTGCAAACGGACGACACGGGCTCGATACGATGGCCATGTGCGTGGTACGGAGCGATCCGCGGCTTCGCGTGGATGCTGCTCCCACGTGCCGGCAGCGTGCTTGCGGATTCAACCGCCCCTTTTCACGAACAGCGGATCGATATTCGCGTTCAGGCGCTCGGCCCCGCGCCAGGTTCGGCTGTCGACGATTTCGTCGACCATCCCGACGATCATCCGTTTCCCCTCGAGCACCGCTTGCGAATGCGAGCGCGCCGTATTTTCACAGAGCGCCCAGGTGATGTACGCGCCCCGGATCGGACTCCACGAGATCGAATCTTCCCAGAACGCATTGCCGCTGACCGCGCAACATGGCGTGACGGTGTCGGCGATACCTCGCCGGGCGAGTTCCATCGAGAGATGCATCGCGTCGAGTTCGAACAGGATGTCGAGCTCGAAGTTGCGACGGACCATCGCGTGCTCGATGGTCGAGCGGATGACGTTCTGTTTTCCCGCCAGCGCGAGTTTGCGATCGCCGAGACGCGACAGCGGCACCGCCTTGTCGGGCCTCAAGCCGGCGTCCTTGGCGCTCACGAGAACGAGGGGTTCCCGAACGAGGGGTGTATGGACATAGCCCTGCGGCGGCGACGCTTCGAACGGGACGATAGCGAGATCCAGCATGCCGGAATGCATGACATCGCGCAGCTCGTGACTCACGCCCTCGTGAACACGAAGCCTCACGCGCGGATAGTCGGCGACCAACCGCGCCACGAAATTCGTTGTGAAGAGATTGCGCCAGGACGGTGCGACGCCTATCGCCAACTGGCCCGCGGCGCGGTCGCCGACCTGCTCGACCAGGGAGGTCAACTGACGAAGAATGGGTCTTGCTCGCTCCGCCAGCAGCATGCCGGCCTCGGTCGGCTGAACGCCGCCGCGCGTTCGCGTAAAGAGCTTCGCGCGAAGTTGATGCTCGAGCAGCGCGATGTGGCGCGACAGCGCCGGCTGGGAGAGCCGCAAGTCGATGGCGGCCTTGTTGATACTGCCGAGTTCGGCCACACGCAAGAAGTACTCGATAAGACGGGAGTCCACTGGCGCCTCCGTGAGTTCCGGCTCGATCCATTGCAGAAGTAAAGCAGGCGTAACGCGGTTATTCAATAAGCGGATAACGGCGATAGAAACTCCACATTATCGGGATAACGAAGCGCTCGCTAGCATTGAAGCAATCGCATACGAGGTCATCGACAGAAACAGCCCCATGGCAGCCCCTTATATCGAGCATTTCAGGAGCCTGTGCCTCCGCAGCAAGGAGGTGACGATCGCCGCACTCGGCGGGCGGAAGGGTAGCCCGTGACGGCGGCAACCACGACCCATGCCGGTTGGAGCGCCCGCCGCGGCTGGGTCGCGCTCGCCGTCGGCTATCAATGGTTTTACAACGGCGCCAATTTCCTGGCTTTCAAGGTCGCCGGGAACGCGTTGCATCCGCTGATGGTGGCGACATTGCGCTTCTCGCTTGCGGCGCTGGTCGTTGCGCCTTTCGCGCTGGCTCGCTGGCGCCGTTCGCCTGCGTCGGTCCGCGAGTCGGGTGGGGCGGCGTCGATCGGCGTCATCATGCTGGTGGCCAGTCAGGCGCTCGCGATCTGGGGCACGCATTTTCTGCCGGCAGGGGTGGCCGCGGTATTCGGTTCGTCTTCGCCGCTCTTTCTGGCGTTGTTCGCATGGGCGGTGTTTCATCGGCCGCTGAGAGGCCGTCAGGTCGCCGGGGTCGCCATCGGCTTTGCCGGTCTCGCGCTGATGGGCTGGACCTCTGCCACCGGCGGCGACTTCCGCCCGATGGGCGCCGCACTTGCGCTTGCCGGGACGGCCGCGTGGGCAGCCGGATCGCTGCTCGCGCCGCGACTGGCGTTGCCTCGCGATCCCGTCATCGGCCTGGCGATACAGCTGATATCGGCCGGTGCGGTGCTCGGCGCGATCGTCGCGGTGTCGGGGATCGCTGCGACGACGCATCTTGCGCGCGTATCGCCGGCGGCATGGGCTGCACTCGCGTTTCTCGTCGTGGCGAGCACGCTGATCGGTTACGCCGTGTTCCTGACGCTCAACGCCCGGGTCTCGACGACGCTCGCCAACACCTTCAACTATGCGGCGCCGGTGATCGCGCTGGGTCTCTCGGCGCTTTTGCTGCACGAGCCATTGACGCGCGTGAAGCTGATGGCCGGCGGCATCGCGTTGGTGGGTGTGGCGCTGATGATCGATCGCAAGTAGCCCGGCGAACGGTGGCCCTTTCACCCTCGGCAACCCTCTGAAACCAACCGGAGCTTCGGATCATGACGGAGACATCTCGACACTCGCTGGTATCGCGCACGCTCGACGTGACGGGTCGGCCGACGCACTATCTCGAGAGCGGGCCGGCCGAGGGACCGCCGATATTTTTTCTGCATGGCTGGCCGAGCTTGAGCTTGATGTGGCGCGCCCAGATGGAGGCCTTTGCCGCCGACGGCTGGCACTGCGTTGCGCCGGATCTGCGCGGCTACGGCGGCTCTTTTGCGCCTGAAGCCCACGACGCCTATACCATCGAGGCCGTTGTGAAGGACATGACCGAACTCCACGATCATCTCGGCGGCGAGCCTGCGATCTGGGTGGGGCACGATTGGGGTAGCGTCGTGGCCGCCGAGTTGTCCGCACATGAGCGCGAGCGCAGCCGTGGCGTCGTGCTGACGTCGCTGGCCTATCAACCCGACGGGCACGCGCTGAGCACGGTCGTTCCGCTGATCGACCGGACGATTTATCCTGCCGACGCGTATCCCGATGGCCAGTGGGACTACTACCGCTACTACACGACGCATTTCGACGCGGCGGTAGCCGACCTGGATGCGGACCGGACAGCATCGCTGGCGTCGATTTTTCGACCGGGCGACCCTGACGGGATCGGCAAGGTGTCGCCGAATGCGGTCGTCACGCGCAACGGAGGGCGGTTCGGTGCCGCGCATCGTGCGCCGCCGACTCGCCCCGATCCGGCTCTGTGGCCGCCGGCGGACTTTGAAGCGCTGGTCGCGTCGTTCGATACGCATGGCTTCCGTCCCGCCTGCGCGTGGTATCTGAACGATGAGGCCAACATCGCTTACGCACGCAGCGCGCCGGATGGCGGCCGTCTGTTGCAGCCGGTACTGTTCGTCAACGGCGAATTCGATCAGATTTGCAGCATCACCGGAAATCGCCAGGGCGACCCCATGCGTGCGGCATGCGCGGACCTGACCGTGACGACGATGCCGGCCGGGCATTGGTTGCCGCTGGAATGCAAGGCCCGGCACATCGAAGCGCTTCGCGCCTGGCTTCGAAGCAAAAACCTTTGATGCAGCGAGACATCGCTCGGACCGCGAACCGTAAAATGCCGGAATGAGCGCCGGCCGCGACGGCGGCGTCAGGTATCGTCAGCGACATGTGGATCCGAAGATGGGCTGGATTGATCGCATCAACGCACGATTGACCCGCTTCGCTCGCCGCCATGAGCCAGCGAGGTATATCGAGACCGATGGTGTGCGGCTGGTTTTCGCGAACGGCACGGAAAAGCGGCTGTCCTTCGCTGTGCTCGTCGGCGCGCGGGCCGAACTGCGCGACATCTTCGTGGGCGACATCGTTGTCCTGATGCTGCGCTTCGACGACGGCACGTGCGTCGAGTTCGGGCAGGACGATCCGAACTGGTGGGCGCTGATGGAGGGGCTCGACCGCTCCGGCCGCATCGCCAGGCCCTCCGCCGAATGGCAGCTCGAGGTGATCGCTGCCCCGGGCGATTCTGCCGCCATCGACTTGATGTAGCGGACTGGGGATATCGACGTGCTCTGCGCCCACGCGGACACGCGCCGAGATGGCCGTTCATCGACCGTCATGGACGCTCCATCCCCGCCGGCGGCACGGGATCGAGGCCCTGAGCCTTCAGATGCACCCATACCTTCACCTTGAAAGGGTAGACCGGGCTGTCCGGCAAGGTGGCGCCCGGGATCCTGAATGTCTCGACCAAGCCGGCCGCTGCCTTGGGCGTATCGGTACGGGCGCCGAGCTCGATCAACCGCCATACGACATCCCAGTCCGCTCCCCACGCAGCATCCACCACCATCGGCTGTCCGTCGACCTCTGCATCGATATCGGCGCCGCGCGCGTGCAGATAGGTGATCGCGTCGAGGTTGCGATCGTTGAGGAAACGTACGATCACCGGATCGCCATCCGGGCGCACCGCATTGGGATTGCCGCCGCCATCGAGCACCATCGCGAGCAGCGACGGATCGCGCCGATAGGCGTTGACCGCGAGCGAAACCGCGCTGTCCCCGTCGGCATCGCGCAGGTTCGGATCGGCATGGTGCGCGATCAGCGCCGCGGCGGCCTTCTTGCGATGGGTGGCGACGGCGAATTCGAGCGGCGTGACGTTGCGGGCGCCGCGCGCATTGACCGACGCCCCGCCGGCGATCGCGATCGCGACGGCGGCGGGATCGTCAGCCTCGATCGCCCGCTCCAGCGGGATGTCGGGTCCGCTGAATTGCATGTCCGCACTGCTCGCTGACACGGGGGCGCAACCGGCGACGATCGACAGCGCCAGCAGCCACGCGCGCCAGTTTGCCCCCGCCATGCGCTTCAGCGGTACGTCTGCCCAAACGCCTGCATCTCCGTGCGGATGCGCGTCCCTGGCGGCGATCGTATGGTCGACGGTGTTCATGAAGTCCTGGCGCTCGGCTGAAAGGCGTTTTTTCCTGACTGGTATTGCCGATGCTTTCGTACGATGGCGAATGGCGGCCACGCACATGGGTATCGGGCACGGGCGCGTGCCGGCGGCGGCGGCGAGCGTGTGACGATCCGGTGGAAACGGACAGCGATGCGTCGTTCTCGCCGCTACCGGCCGGGCCATCCGAGCTTCTGTGCCTGGTCGAGCGAGGCTCGCACGACGAGGCGATGGAAAGGCGCGATCACGCCGAGATAGGCGCGGCCCAGCAGACGATTGTAGAAGACGAGCGTAGTGAGTATCAGTTGCCGGGGCCGATCCTCGGCGGCAGGCTGCACGAGAACCGACACGCGGAAATCGAGATGGGCGTCGTCCTCGCCCAGAATGATCTCGTCTTCGTGCCGTTCGAACACGCGGAAAATACTGAGCCGATCGTCCTTCGCGGCTTTCAGGTCGATCGTCGTTTTAAGGCCGAAGGGCCGGACGGCCATGTCGCGAACTCCCTGCAGCATGGCGATCCATTGGGGTTGTCCTGCAAAGATGGATCGAGCGAGAGACTCAGCGTCGTTGCAGGCCGTCGCCGGCAACTCCACCGAAAATGCGTCGACAAAATCGGCGGTGCCGTACGACCGGCTCAGCCTCGAGGTCGCTGGCGGGCCGACCTGCTCGGCCTTTTTCGGTTGCTTCTGCATGCCCATTCTCCATGCACTCAAGTTGTCCGGCTGCCTCGGCGGGACCCGAATGGACGCAGTCGGGAGAATGAGCGCGAAGCGTTCCTGCTCGAGCCGAAGCAAACCGATCGTGGCGGTCCGGCAATGAGCGTCGGACCGGATCACTCGTCGGGGGTAGCCCACCTTTGGGCGCTGACCTCTGCCAGCGCTTCGAATACAGCCGGCGTGCGTTCCAGGCGGGCGATCGTCCGTGCGCCTTCGAGGGCGGCCACCAATGCGGCTGCGGCAGAGGACGCGCGCGCGGGAGCGAAACCGCACCCCCTGAAATGCGCCGCAATAATCGCGGTCGATTCGGCAAATCCGCGCGCCACGCGTTGGGTCAGCTCGGCGTCGAGCGCGGGCAGCTCATTCGCGAGATTCTGCATCAGACATCCATACTGGAAATCGGAGGCGACCATTTCGGCCGCGAACGCGCTGAAAAGTCGATGAACGAAATCCAGCGCATCGCCCGCCGTACTCCCCGAGATATCCCGTAAGACAGCCATTCGCTTCGCAACATAGTTGTCGATGGCTTCTTCCGCGAGTTGCGCCTTGCCCCGTGGGAAATGAAAGTAGAACGACCCTTTAGGCGCGCCGCTTTCTTCGAGTATCTGGGTCAAGCCGGTCGCGGTGTAGCCCTGGATGCGGAATAGTCGCTCGGCCGTGGCAATGGCGCGAGCGCGCGCGTCAGTCTTGCGTGTCATGCCGACAAGCTACCACGTTCCGCTTGACGTGGCTATGGTGATCGCCATAGTATGGTGATCACCATAGATCGGAGATGAGCGATGTCCCGTTATGCAATCCAGCCATCGGCATCCCGACGAGCGGTGCTGGCGATGGGCGCGGCCGGCCTGGTTGCGGCGTTACTTCGACCGGCCCGCGCAACCCCTCAGGGAGGAACTGATTTGGGCACGTCGACATATGGCGAAGGAACGCTTCCCGGCGGGGTTCGCTCACGCATGATCCACGGGGTCAACGGCCTCGATGTCCATATTCTCGAGGCCGGCTACGAAAGTCCCGGCCGGCCGCTCGCGTTGCTTCTGCACGGCTTTCCGGATCTGGCTTACGGTTGGCGGCACCTTCTCCCGATCCTGGCTGACGCCGGGTATCACGTCGTTGCGCCCGACCAGCGGGGTTTCGGGCGCACCACCGGCTGGGTGAACGACTATGACGCCCCTCTGGAGCCATTCGGTCTCCTGAATATGACGCGCGATGCCCTTGGACTGGTTTCGGCGTTGGGATATCGGCGCACGACGATGCTCGTCGGGCACGACCTCGGCTCGCCGGTTGCGGCCTATTGCGCGCTGGCGCGACCGGACGTCTTTCCGTCGGTCGTGCTGATGAGCGCACCGTTTCCCGGGCCGCCGGCCTTTCCGTTCGACACCGCGCAAAGCGACGCACCGTCGGCTCATCCGAACACCGAGAACCAGAAGTTGGCGGCCGCGCTGGCATCGCTCGACCCGCCGAGGGAGTATTACCAGCAATACTTGAGCACACGGCAGGCGAACGACGACATGTGGCACCCGCCTCAAGGCTTGCACGCCTTTCTTCGTGCGTTCTTCCATGTCAAGAGTGCGGACTGGCCGGGAAACAAGCCGTATCCGCTGAAGGCGCGGACCGCCACGGAGCTTGCACGGATGCCCACCTATTACGTGATGGATCTCGGCAAGACGATGCCCCAGACCGTCGCGCCATTCCAGCCGTCCGCCGCCGACGTCCGGGCCTGCAAGTGGCTCACCGAGCCGGAACTCGCGGTGTACACGGCGGAGTACGGCCGCACGGGATTTCAAGGCGCCCTGCAGGCTTATCGGGTCTTTTCCGATCCTGATCTGAACGCCGAGTTGCGCCTGTTTTCGGGCAAGACCATCGATGTCCCGTCGCTCTTTATTGGCGGAAAGAGCGATTGGGGTACCTATTCGGCGCCGGGCGCGCTCGACCTGATGAGGACGAAGGCGACGACGAGAATGAATCGCATCGAGCTGATCGACGGCGCCGGGCACTGGATTCAGCAGGAGCAACCGGGTCGGCTCGGCGAGTTGCTGCTCGCCTTCGCCAAGGAGGTCGGCGCGGCGGAGCGTGCCGGCGATTAGTTCGGGAGCGGCGGCCGTCATGGCATCGGCTTCCGGCCCCGCGGCCTTCGAACGCCGAGTGAAACGTGAAGGACGACGGACGAACGCAGCGGCCGAACCGGCGGCGCGCGTTCGTCGTCTGCCGCGCGGAGGCCGGAACGCCGGCGGCCCGCGCCGGATCAGAACCGCGTACTGAATCCGATCCGCGCGATCGACTGCAACGCGCCGCTCGACGCGCCGTCCGCGTCCATCACGCCGTTGATCTGCGCGTGGCTGCCGCGGCTTGCGCGTTGATGCACGCCCGCGACGTACACCATCGTGCGCTTGGACAGCCAGTACTGCACGGCAGCGAGCAACTGATGCGCGTGCGCGTTGTCGAGCGTATCGTTGCCTTTCATGTACGTGTAGCTCGCGCCGATCACCCATACCGGCGATGGCCGCCAGGTGGCGCCGGCTTCCGCCGACCACGCGCCCGCGCCGTTCTGCGCGTTGTGCACGGTCGTGAAGAGCGCCTTCCCCGTGACCGTGCCGACCGTGTAGTGCACACCCGCGCCCCAGTTGCGCACGCTGGTGGGCGGCAGGCCGTCGGCCGCGCCGTATTTCTGGTTCGTATAGGCAGCGCCCGCGCCGAACGGCCCGTTGTCGTAGCTGACGCCCGCACTGACCGTGTTGTTCGCGCCGATCGATCCCGCGACGTTGCCGAAGCCGTACAGCGCGCCGAAGGTCAGGCCCGACAGCGACGGGCTCGTGTACTTGACCGAATTCGCGACGCGATTGCTGCCGGCGACGCGGTCCCAGTCGAATGCGCCGGTCGGGTTGTTCGGCAGCGCGAGCCGGTCGAACGGCCCGTTGCGAAAGCCGTACAGACCGACGAGATCCTGCGCGATCTCGTTGCCGCCAGCAGCCAGCGAATCGACCATGAACTCGTACTGGTTGCCGAGTGTCAGCGTGCCGTAACGGTCGTTCTGCAATCCTACATAAGCCGTGCGCGCGAACATCCCGCCGCCGATGATCGAGCCGTTGCCGAGCGAATACTGGTTGACGAGCCGGAAGATCGCACGCGTGCCTGCGCCGAGATCCTCCTTGCCTTCGAAGCCGAGCAGGTTCGGAAAGAAGATGTTGTCGTCGAATTTTGCGCTGCCGTGGCCGCCTTGATTGCCGACGTAGCTGATGCCGGCATCCATCAGCCCGAACATCGTCACGCTGCTCTGGGCGAGCGCGGCGGCCGGAAGCGTGCAGGCCGCGAGTGCCAGAAAGGTCTTTTTCGTCATCTCCAAAGTGCTCCTCACAGGGTCCGATCGAGCCGGATATTTTTTAGTCGGACTACTGATTGATATGAAGAAACCCGAGCCGGGCGACCCGGCTCGTCGACAGTCGAAGAGCGCCGCGCAATGCGCATCGGCAGGTCGCGTCGATCCGCCGATGCGCCGTGCTCGGCGTGCTAGACCGTCGAATACCCGCCGTCCACCGGTACGATCGCGCCGGTGACGAACGACGCGCCGGGCGAGCACAGGAACAGGATGACTTCCGCGACTTCGTCGGCCGTGCCCCAGCGCCCGAGCGGCGTGCGCTCGAGGATGCGGCGCGACGCCTGCGTGTCGGCCATCAGAGCGCTGCTGAGCGGCGTGTCGATCCAGCCCGGTGCGACCGCGTTCACGCGGATGCCGCGATCGGCCCACGCTTGCGCGAGCGAGCGCGTGAGTTGCGCGATGCCGCCCTTGCTCGCGCTGTACGCGGGCCGGTCCTTGCTGCCGAAGTACGTGTACATCGACGCGACATTGACGATGCTGCCGCCGTTCGCCGCCAGCGCGGGCCGCGCGGCGTCGGATGCGCGCATGACCGACGTCAGGTTCACGTTCAGCACGTGCTCGAACTGGTCCATCCGGTACTCGTCCGCGTGGCGGCTGATGCCGACGCCGTTGACGAGCACGTCGAGCAGCGGCAGCGCGGCGATCGTGCGCGTCAGGGCGGCGCCGTCGGCCACGTCGAGTTCGACGCAGCGGATGCCGGCATGCACGGGCGCATGCGGGCCGGCCGCGTCGAGCCCCAGCGCGACGACCGATGCGCCGGCCTGGGCGAAGCGCAGCGCGGTGCGCGCGCCGATGCCCGAGGTGCCGCCCGTCACGACGACCGATTGCCCGTCAAACGCCCACTGACGATTCATGCTCGATACTCCCGATGGTGGAGGCGCGACGGGCCGGCCGCTGCGCGGGTGAAACGAGAATCTTGATCTGCGTGCGGTCGGCGAGCAGTGCGTCGAAGCCGTCGGCGACGGCATTCTCGAGCGAGACGGTGCGGGTGACGATCGACGTGAGGTCGAGCGCGCCCGACGCGACGATGCGCAGGAGGTCTTCGTATGCATGCCGATAGCCGACGCTCGCGGTGAAGGTCAGCTCGTCGTTGACCGCGCGAAACGCGTCGAAACCCGCGTGCGGCATCAGGCCGACCATCACGACGCGGCCGCCCTTGCGCAGTGCCCGCGTCGCCGATTCGAACGTGGCCTGCAATCCGGCCGCTTCGAAACTCGTATCGACGCCGAGCCCGCCCGTGGCCGCGCGAATCGCGTCCTGCAACGCGGACGCATCGAGCCCGCGTGCGTCGAACGCATGCGTCGCACCGAAGCGCGTGGCGGCCGCGAGCCGTTCGGGCGACACGTCGACGGCGACGATCGTCGTCGCGCCCTGCAGCTTCGTGAGCATGATCAGCAGCAGGCCGATCGGCCCGAGCCCGAACACCGCGCAGGTCTCGCCGAGGCGCAGCTCGCCGCGCCGCAGCGCGTGCAGCGCCACGGCGGCCGGTTCCATCACCGCGGCCTGTTCGAGGCTCACGCCATCGGGCAGGCGATGCAGCATGTAGGCCGGCACGACCGCGAAGTCGGCCATCCCGCCGTCGCCCATCAGCCCGGCGAAGCCCATCGACTCGCACAGGTTGTACGACCCCGAGCGGCAGTACGCGCACTGACTGCAGCGATACTCGGGCTCGACCGCGACGCGGTCGCCCGTGCGCACCGTCGTCACGCCTTCGCCGATCTCGACGACGGTGCCGCAGAACTCGTGGCCGAGCGTCAGCGGCGCGGTGCGGCGCGACAGCGGATGCGGCGCGTCGACCGGAATCGCGTGCGGGCCGTCCGCATATTCGTGCAGGTCGCTGCCGCAGATGCCGCAATACGCGACCGCGATGCGCACGTCGCCGGGGCCGACATGCGGCGTGTCGATTTCCACGAGACGGACGTCGCGCGGGCCATGCCATTGAAGTGCGCGCATGTCAGCGTCCTCCGAGGTTCCGCGCATCGAGGCGGCCGGCGGCGGCGCCTGCGAGCGCGCGCTTGCGCAGTACGGCCGGCGCGGTTTCGACGAGGCCGAACGACAGCACGCACGCGAGGACCGCGCCGGCGGTCGACGTCCACATCGCGAACTGCAGGCCGTACCGGTCCGCCGCGAAGCCGGCGACGGTCGGCGCGACGAAGCCGCCGATCAGCTCGCCGGCGCCCATGATCAGCCCGAGCGCGCTCGCGATCGCGTGCGGTGGCACGGTTTCGGCGGGGATCGTCGCCATGAACAGCGTGAAGCAGCCGAGGCCCGTGTACGTGACGAACACGAGCGCGCCGAGCGCCCAGACCGAGCCGACGTGGATCAGCACGACCGGGCACGCGGCCGCGATCAGCGCGAATACGATCATCGTCGGCTTGCGGCCGATCCGGTCGGAGATCGCCGGCACCGCGAAGCCCCAGAACACCCACGCGGCGCCGAGGCAGGTCATCACGACGCCCATGTCGGACGGCGACAGGTAGCGGCTTTCCACGAGGAACACCGGCGCGAACGAGATGATCACGACGAACCACGTGAGGAAGAAGCAACTGATCAGCACGCACAGCAGGATGTTGCGTTCCTTCAGCAGCGCCCAGCGGCTGACCGTCGCGCCGGCGGCGGCCGGTGCCGCGGCGATATCGGCCTGCGCGTGGCGCACGCCGCCGGGCGGTACTTCGCGCACCCAGCGCCAGATGCAGAACGCGATCAGGAAGCCGGGAATGCACGACACGTAGAACGCCTCGCGCCAGCCGTATGCGGTGGCGATGCCGATCACGACCGGCGGGCCGATCATCGCGCCGAGCAGGCCGGCGGCCGAGCCTTGCAGCAGGCCCATGTTCAGCCCGCGGCGGCTCGGCGTCGAACTCTCGACCATCAGCGATTGCGACAGCGGCAGCACGGGGCCTTCGGCGATGCCCATCAGCGCGCGAAACGCGATCAGGCTCGTGAAGCCGCCGACGAGGCCCGACAGCGCCGAGCACACGGAAAAGCCGAGCACGGCCGCGATCAGCAGCGGCTTGCGCGTGCCGCGCGCGTCGGACCATGCGCCGGTGACGGCGCCCGACAGCGCCCACGTGAGCGCCAGCGCGGACGACACCATGCCGAGCTGCGTGTTCGTCAGGTGCAGCTCGGCCGACATGAACGGAAACAGGAACGACAGCGCGAGGCGGTCGAAGAACACGAAGCCGAACGTCATGAACAGGATCAGCAGCAGCCTGTTCTCGTACGTCCATGCGGGGCGGGAGGAGGACGGGGAAATCATCGCGAGCCTCGCTGCGCGTCAGCGGAACAGCTTCTCGATCGCTTGCGCGCCGAGGCCGACCTTCTCGTAATGCGCCTTGCACATCGCGATGTACGAATGCACGTCGAAGTAGCCGTCGGGATTGCCGGCGTCGTCGAGCCAGATCAGCGGGCCCTTGACGATGAAGAACGCGCGCATCGGCTCGGGGTGATCGAACGCGACGAGCGTGTGGCCTTCGCCCGGCGTCTCGTACACGAAATCGCCGCGCGTCGCGGTCCATTCGTGTTCGAGGTAGCCCCATTTCCCCGACAGCGTGTACGCGAACACTTCGTGCGGGTGATAGTGCCGGTTCACGAGCCCGGCTTCCTTCGCCATCAGGATGTCGCACCATTTGTTCTGCGACGGCGAGATCCACAGCGGCCGCGACGAAACCGTTTCGGTGAACGGAACGTAATAGCGTTCGTCGTCGGTGGCCGCGTTCGGGGTGTAGGCTTCGGGCAGCGCATCGGGCTTGAACGGATTGGCAATCGCCGGGATGTTTTGCCAGAATTCGGATACGGCTTTGTCGACCACGGTGTGTCTCCTGGTGTATGGGTGTCGTGGGCTCGACTTTAGCCAGCCGGTGCGCGCCGCTCTTGACTGGGCCGGACGAATTGCTTGACCGCGCCGGACATTGCATCGCACCAAAAACCAGACGGACCATCCCCCAATCCGTGCCGCCGCGCACGACAGGCGCCAGCAGGAGGCGACGTGACGAATTCGACCGTTTTTTCATGCACGCGAGGCTCGACGGCCGACGTGCCGGCGCGCGACAGGATGGCGTACTGGGATGCGTTCAACGCGGCGACGCTGGTCGGCCTGCGCTGCTCGTCGCTGTCGCCGGCCGGGCTCGACGTCGAGAAGACCGACATCGCGCTGCCGGGCCTCGGCATCGCCGACATCAGCGGGCAGGATCACGTGATCGAGCGCAGCCCAGCGCTGGTGCGCCAGTTGCCGAAGGAGTCGCTGTTCGCGTGCCAGATCGTGAGCGGGCGTGCGTATTTCATCCAGCGCGATCGATGCCTGCTGGCGGAAGCCGGCGATATCGTCGTCTACGACACGCGCGTGCCGTATCTGTTCGGATTCCTGACGCCGATGCGGCAACTGCTGATCGACATCCCGATCGCGACATTCGACGACCGGCTCGATGCGGAACTCGCCGCGCTGCCGCTGCGGATCGCGCCGAAGCCGGGCGCGGGCGCGATGCTCGGCGCGACGTTGCGCGCGAGCGTCGAGCGATTCATGAAGACGCCGGTCGAGCGCGACGCCGAGCGGTTCGCCGAGCACACGCGCACGCTGATCGCGGAGCTCATCGACGCCGAAGTGAACGGTGCGGGCGCGTCGCGCGCGTCGCTGTCGTATCTGCTGACCGCGAAGCAGTACATCGCGACGCATCTCGGCGAACCGGAACTCGGGCCGCAGGCCGTCGCCGATGCGGTCGGGCTGTCGCTGCGGCATCTGGGCCGCCTCTTCGCGGCCGAAGGCGAGTCGATCACGCAGCACATCTGGTCGGAGCGGCTGTCGCACGCGCATCGCGAGCTGACGGATGCGCGGCTGCGCAAGACGAGCATCGGCGAGATCGCGTTTCGCTGGGGGTTTTCGAGCCAGGCGCATTTCAGCCGCGCGATCCGCGAGCGCTACGGCGCGTCGCCGATGGCGCTACGCGACGCGGTGCGCGCGGCCGCGGAGTGATGCCGGTTTTCCGAGGGTTTGGCGGCGCGGTCAACGCAAGCGGCCGCGCGAGTCAAGACATCCGTGCGGCGGTGGGGTCGGCGCCGCCGATTGACTTCGACGAAGACGACGGCAGCGTGCACCCCGTCGTCACCGGTTTCAGGGCGCGCTGGCTTCGTCGATTCGGCGGATGTCGTCCTGATCGAGCGTGACGCGGATCGCGTCGCCGAGCACGGCGAGCTGCGCGAGCGACGTCGCGCTCGCGATCGGTGCGGTGATCGTCGGCCGCGCGATCTGCCACGCGAGCGCGATCGCGGCCGGCTGCGTGCCGTGCTTCGCCGACACGGCGTCGAGCGCGGCGAGGATGCGCAGGCCGCGTTCGTTCAGATAGCCGGCGACGCGATCGCCGCGCACGCTCTTCTTCAGGTCGGCCTCGCTGCGGTACTTGCCCGACAGGAAGCCGCTCGCGAGCGCGTAGTAGTTGACGACGCCGAGCTTCAGGTCGCGCACGACCGGCTCGAGATCGCGTTCGTAGTCGGCGCGGTCGAGCAGGTTGTATTCGGGCTGGATGACCTGATAGGCGGGCAGCCCGTCGCGCGCGCTGATCGCGGCGGCCTCGCGCAGGCGCGCGCCGCTGTAGTTCGACGCGCCGATGATGCGCACCTTGCCGGCATCGATCAGCGTTTGATAGGCGCCGAGCGTTTCTTCGAGCGGGGCCGTATCGGCCAGATCGCGGTGCGAGAAATACAGGTCGATGTAGTCGGTCTGCAGGCGGCGCAGCGAATCGTCGACGGCTTTCAGGATGTTGTCTTTCGACAGCCCCGCGCGGGCGCCGAGCAGGCCGACCTTGGTCGCGATCACGACCTGCTCGCGCTTGCCCGAGCGCTTCAGCCACTTGCCGATGATCGTTTCCGATTCGCCGCCGTGATTGCCGGGAACCCACGCCGAATAGACGTCGGCCGTGTCGATGAAATTGATGCCGGTGTCGGCGAGCGCGTCGAGCAACGCGAACGATGCGTTTTCGTCGACGGTCCAGCCGAAGACGTTGCCGCCGAACGCGAGCGGCGAAACCTGGATGCTGGAGGTACCGAGGGTGCGATGTGCCATGTTCTGCTCCGATATCTGCAGGGTGACGGGAGGGGACTGCGCGACTGAAGCCGGTCGCGTTGAGACGGCGCAGCGCGTGGCGAGGTTCCGCTGGCGCTGCACCGACCTGCAGGTTTCGTGCTCGCGTGCCGGCATGGCGGACGACGCGACGGGATCGCGGCGGTGCGATCCGTTCGAGCGCCGGTCCGGCACGCACGAAATGTTGTAGTTATTACTGATTTTCGTGAAGGACGAGAGGGGAAGGCGATGGCCGCCGTGTTCGACGAGGTGGCGCAGGGGCAGGCATTCCGGAGGCGCTGGCGCTGGGGCCGGCGGAGGATTGGCGGCGGATGCAGGAAGCGACTCGAATGAAATCGCCCCGGGATGGCATGGTGCGAAGGCGAGATCACGATTGCGCGCCCGCCCGTCAAGGGCAAGAGCGGCGGCATCGTGCTGGACTTTTTCCCCGACGGCGCGGTGGAAGGCGACAGGGATTCCGGAGTCGACGGCCCGGCCCCGAAGGTGACCCTTTCGAAGCGCGACGCGCGGCGCAAGCTGACCGATCGCGCGTGCCTGAAGGAAATTCCCAGTCCGTTCCATGGGCGCAAGAAGCCGCCCCGGTGGAATTGACGCTGGACGCCTGGCCGGAATCTCTCCCATTCGACGCATCGCGCGATTTCGCGCCGGTCAAGGATTCGGTCCGCAGCGGGCACGCTCGATCCGCTGCGGGGCGGGCAATGAAAGGAGGGACCGAAGCCCGGTGGTTCACGGCCGGCTTAGATGGCACGGGCAACGACTACGACCCGAACGACGGAATCGGCCGCGACACTTCCCTCCCTATCGCAACTGCACGGCCGCGAGAAACAGCACCATGCTGCCGATCGCGCCATCCAGCACGCGCCACGCGACGGCCTTGCGGAACCACGGGGCCAGCAATCGCGCGCCATAGCCGAGCCCGACGAACCACACGACGCTGGCCGTCATCGCGCCGATCGCGAACGCGAGCCGCCCGCCTTCCGGCTCGCGCGCGCCGGCCGTGCCGATCAGCAGGAACGTGTCGAGATACACGTGCGGGTTGAGCCACGTGAACGCGAGCGTCATCAGCACGATCGCGAGCGCGCTCTGCGGCGGCGGCGCGACCGCGTCGCCGCGCACGTCGAGCGTGTCGTGGCCCGGCTTGAACGCGCGGCGCAGCGCGTTGATGCCGAACCACGCGAGATACGCGAGGCCGACGTACAGCACCGCATGGACGAAGGTCGGATAGCGTTCGACGAGCACCGATGCGCCGCCGACGCCCGCGCCGATCAGGATCATGTCGGACAGCGCGCACAGCAGCACGATCTTGCCGACGTGCGAGCGCATGATGCCCTGGCGCAGCACGAACGCATTCTGCGCGCCGATGGTGACGATGAGCGACGCGCACAGTGCGGCGCCGTGGGAAAAAGCGAGCCAGTTCATGATGAGGGGACAGCCGTGGAAGCGGTAGACGAATGAATCGGGTAGCGCTAGTCTGCGAGCAGCACGGAAATAAGAGAAGCTAAATCACCTAATGCAGATTAAGGAAATCTAATGCTCGACTACGCGTTGCTCGATGCGCTCGCGGCCGTGATCCGCCACGGTTCGTTCGAGCGGGCGGCCAAGGAGCTGAATATCACGCCGTCGGCGGTGTCGCAGCGCGTGAAGCTGCTGGAGGAGCGGGTCGGCAGCGTGCTCGTCAAGCGCGGGCAGCCGTGCGTCGCGACCACGTCGGGCGCGCTGCTGTGCCGGCATACCGAACGCGTGCAGTTGCTGGAAGCCGAACTGGGCGGCCGGATGCCGGCGCTGCCGGGCCAGATCGCGAGCGCGTGGCCGACGTTGCGCGTGGCCGTCAACGACGACAGCGTCGCGACGTGGTTCATCGACGCGGTCGGACCGTTCTGCACGGAACGCGAGACGCTGCTCGACCTCGTGATCGACGATCAGGATTACACGGCCTCGCGCATCCGCGACGGCAGCGTGCAGGGGGCCGTGACCGCGCAGGCGGAGCCGATCCAGGGATGCCGGTCGGAGCGGCTCGGGCGGATTCGCTATCGCGCGGTGTGCGCGCCGGCGTTTTACGCACGTTATTTCGACGCGGGGATCACGCGCGATGCGCTGCGCCGCGCGCCGTGCGTGATGTTCAATCCGAAGGACGGGTTGCAGGCGCGCTTCATCCGGCGCGTGACGCGTGCGGATCTCGATCCGCCGCAGCACTGGATACCGCACGTCGCGGGCTATTTGCGCGCATGCGAAACGGGATTGGGATGGGGGATGTGCCCGGACCGGATGGTCGACCGCCAACTGGCGGCGGGTGAATTGATCGACATGTCGCGCGGGCGAACCATCGACATCGATCTGTACTGGCAGAGCTGGCGTCTGTCGATCGGCTGGCTCGACGATTTCAGCGCGGCGCTGAAGGCGCGTGCCGCGCTGTTTCTCGATTGACCGGCGACGTGACGCAAGCGGCGCGCGAGGCGCGCGCCGTGCGGTGTCAGAGGTGCTGCAGGCCGTCGAAGTCGACGATCTGCACGTGGCGACCCTGCATTTCGATCAGGCCGCGCTTCTGGAACTTCGACAGCGTGCGGCTGACCGTTTCGAGCGTCATCCCGAGATAGCTGCCGATGTCTTCACGCGTCATCCGCAGGTTGAATTCCGACGGCGAGTAGCCGCGCTTCAGGTAGCGCGACGAGACGTCGAGCAGGAAAGCGGCGACGCGCTCTTCGGCGTTCAGCGAACCGAGCAGCATCGTCTGCGACGTTTCGCGCACGATCTGTTCGCTCATCAGCTTGTGCATGCGCAACTGCATCGAGCCGGCTTCCGAGCACAGCGCCTTGAGCGCGCTGTACGGAATCACGCAGACCGAGCTGTCTTCCAGCGCGACCGCGGTGCGCGGGTGCGTGTCGTCGCAGATGCCGTCGAGGCCGAGCGCTTCGCCGGCGAGGTGCAGGCCCGTGACCTGTTCGCGGCCGTCGTGGCGTGTCGCGACGGTTTTCAGCGAACCGGAGCGCACCGCGTACAGGTTGTCGAATGCGTCGCCTTCGCGGAACAGCGCTTCGCCGCGCTTGACCGGGCGTGCCGCGCAGATGACCGACTCGAGGCGGCTGAGCGCTTCGGGCGCCAGGCCCTGCGGCATGCACAGGTGCCGCATCGCGCACGACGAGCAGTGCGGGGCCTGGCGGGGAGCCCAGCTACCGGCATGGGGCGTGGCGGCGGGGCGGGTGGCGACGGGCGTCAGCATGATCGTTTACTCCGGCGTTGAATCGACGAAATCATTGTCCCACCGCAAGTTGCCGCTGTCGGGTGACAAAACGTCGCGACCGGCCACGCCCGCCGAACGCCGCTCAGGCGGCCGGCTCGTCCGCGTTGGCGGCCGCCGGAATCAGCAATACCGGCAGCGTCGCGTGGCGCACGCATTGTTCGGCGATGCTGCCGAGCACGAGGCGGCGAAAGCCGCGGCGGCCGTGCGTGCCGAGCACGAGCAGATCGGCGCCGAACGTCTTCGCGCCGTCGAGGATCAGCGACGATACGTCGTTGAGGGACGTCGCTTCGTTCAGCCGCGTTTCGCCTTTCACGCCGGCGGCCTGCATCAGCTTCGCGAAATCCTGCGCGAGCGCGTTGCCTTGCGCGACGAGTTGATCGCGCAGCACCGACGGATCGTAGCCGGGCACGTTGTAGTAGATCGCGGCGTTCTCGACGACGTAGAACGGCTGCAGCTCCGCGCCGTGCGCTTTCGCGAGCGCCAGCGCGGCATCGAACGCATGGCGGGACGTGTCGCTGCCGTCGACGGCAACCAGAATACGCTTGTACATAGTGTCTCCGAGTGGCGGGTTGAAACGCAGTCGGCCGGATGGCCGATCGGGCCGGGCAATGCTGCGAGGCAGAGTAAACCAACGGGCACGATCGTGCAGCGAGATGCCCGCCGTGCCGCGCGGCCTCGCCGTTCCTGTCGCCGTCGCGCATGGCCATGCGCGCGACGCATGCCGCACCGCGCGACGCGGGTCGTGTGTTCGGCCGCATCGTCGGCGATAACGCATGCGCACGCATCGATCCGGCACGGCGACCATGCCGATGCGCCGCACGCATCGCCATTCAATCGCAATCGCGCCGGGGCGAGCCATGACTTCGGTCAATGCATGTGCGTCGATGCGATGCGCGACATGCATGACGCCGAATGCCGAGGCCCATGCGCGGAATCGTTCGCGCCCGCACCATTCGAGCGCGTATCGGCGCGCGGTCGACTCGCACGCGCCGATTCACGCCATCGATCGACGGCGGCTCGCGAACGAACGATCGATTCAAACGCCGTACCGGTTATCCCGGCGCGACCGTCAACTCGATGACGCGCTCCGGCCGGCGGCCGTGGCCGGGCCAGTACGCGCTGCCGTGCATCCGGTGAACGGGACCGTACGGCGCGTCGACCGCGGGCGGCGTGTCGAAGCCTTTCTCGATCACCCTGTAGCCGGCGCGCAACGCGAACGCCGGATGATTGCCGTCGGCTCGGCTGTCGAAACCGGCGAAGCCGTCGCCGGCTTCCGGCATCGCGTTGACGAGCGACGCGTTGCTGCGCGTGACCTGGTCGGGCGAGATCGGCCCGGCTCCGGCGAGGCGCGACGCTTCGCGGTTCTTGCCGTCGGTGTCGACCGTGCTGTCGTGCGTGTCGTCGTTGTCGAGTTCGATGCTGCGCGGACGCGCGTGCGCTGTTCGAGCGGATGATTCCATCGCGGCTCTCCTGGCGGCGATACGCTCCGGATCAAAGCAAATCCCGTTCCGGGCGCGACGGGAAAAGGCGCGCGGGCGATCGCCGCGGTCGCGCGACGCGCACTGATTTGTCATGATTTATTTCAGCTAGAAGACGCGTTTTCTACAGAGTATGATTCTTTTCCTGCGAAGCGGCGACAGGGGATGAAGTCTCGCCGCCTCTGCCCGCGCCGGGGCGCCGCAGCACCCTTACAGACGGGTAGCGAACAACAAAGCAAGGGACTAGAGGTGGCGGACTCATGCAAGCGACTACTGCCTTCACGCACCGCGGTTATCTGTTGAATTGCGCGCCCGCACGCGCCAGTGACGGTTCGTTCAAGCCCTACGTCGTGATCTCCCGATCGAGCGACGGGGAGCTCGTCGCGAACCGTTTTTTTCCGATCGAGCTCCAGTTCAACGACGAAGGCGACGCGATCGCGCACGCGCGCGACTGGGCCGTACGCTGGATCGACGCGAGCAGCATCTCGATGTGACGCCGTCGCGCCGATGCGGCGTCGGCCGTCCGGCCGATCCCCGGGGTGCCGCCCCCGGACAAGAAACGCGGTAATCTTGCGGAACCCGTCACTTTATTAGCGGCCGTGCAACCGAGCGCGGCTGCCCGCATTGGCCTATGTCGACATCACCCGCCCGTCAGTGGGGCCTCGAAGAAATCGTCGCCGGCTTGCGCGAATCGCGCGAGGAACTCCATCGCACGCGCCATCCGCGCGGCATCCGCGAACTGCCGTCACGCGATGCGATCTGCAAGATCGTGACCGGCCTGCGCGCGTCGATGTTTCCGACACACTACGGCGCGCCCGACCTGACCGACGAAAGCGTCGACTACTACGTCGGCCACACGCTCGAAAGCACGCTGCGCGTCCTGTCCGAGCAGATCCGCCGCGCGTTGCCGTTCCTGCCGGAGCATGTCGATACGCCGTTCGCCGAGCTCGACGAACGCGCGTTCGAGATCGCGCGCGAATTCGGCCGGCAGTTGCCGGCGATCCGCGCGCTGCTCGTCAGCGACATCCAGGCCGCGTACGCGGGCGATCCGGCCGCGCAGCACATCACCGAGATCCTGCTGTGCTATCCCGGCGTGCTCGCGATGATGCACCATCGGCTCGCGCACGCGCTGCACCGGCTCGGCGTGCCGCTGCTCGCGCGGTTCATCAATGAAATCGCCCATTCGGCGACCGGCATCGACATTCACCCGGGCGCGCAGATCGGCCCGAGCTTCTTCATCGACCATGGCACCGGGGTCGTGATCGGCGAAACCGCGATCATCGGCGAGCGCGTGCGCGTGTATCAGGCCGTCACGCTCGGCGCGAAGAGTTTCCCGGCCGATGGCGACGGCGCGCTGGTGAAGGGCAATGCCCGGCACCCGATCGTCGAGGACGACGTGGTGATCTACGCGGGCGCGACGATTCTCGGCCGCGTGACGATCGGGCGCGGCTCGGTGATCGGCGGCAACGTGTGGCTCACGCACAGCGTGCCGCCCGGCACGAGCGTCGCGCAGGGCAAGGTCCGCGAAGGCGGCAGCGCCGAGAAGCCGTAACACGGCGGGAGGCGGCGCGCTCGGTTCGAGCGGGCGCGCCGCGCGTGCGTCAGTGCTTGCCGTCCGGCGAGCGGTGCTTGTACAGCACGTCCTGGTCCACGCGGATCAGGTTCTGGCCCGCATCGACGACGAAATCCACGCCGTTGTACGCATTGCCCGTCAGCAGCAGGATCGCGCTCGCGACGTCGTCGGGGCCCGCGATGCGCGCGAGCGGCGTCGATGCGCGGCTCGCGTGTTCGAAGTCGGCCTGCGTCTGATCGTCGCTCGGCAGCATCAGCCCCGGGAACACCGCATTCACGCGCAGCACCGGCGCGGACGACAGCGCGAGCATCTGCGTGAGGTTGCCGAGCGCGGCCTTCGCGACCGTGTAGCTGAAATGGTCGCGATGGAAGTTTTCCTTGATCTTCTGGTCGACCACGTTCACGACGACACCCTGCGTGCCGGCCGCGCGGGCCCGCTCGTAGAACGCACGCGTGAGCAGGATCGGCGCGCGGCAGTTGACGGCCCATGCCTGGTCGAACGCCGCGAGATCGAAGCTCGGGAAATGGTCCTGCCAGAACACCGACGCGTTGTTGACCAGCACGTCGAGGCGCCCGAAGTGCGCATAGACCCGATCGATCAGCGCGGTAATCTGCGCGGCATCGGACAGGTCGGCCTGCAGCGCGGCCGAATCGTGCCCGCGTTCGGCCATCGCGCGGGCGGCGGCCTGCGCGGCATCGGCCGAACGGTCGTAGTGCACCGCGGTGCGATAGCCGTGCGCGGCGAAATACTCGGCGAACGCGCGCCCGGCCCGGCGCGCGGCGCCGGTCACGAGCACGACGGGCGCGTGCGCCGTTTGCTTCGTCTGCTCCATCAGGTATTCGTCAGGTTGACCGAGGAAGGATTCGCGACGATCGACAGGAATTCGCGACGCGTCGACGGATCGGTGCGGAACGTGCCGAGCATGCGCGACGTGACCATCTCGACGCCCGGCTTGTGCACGCCGCGCGTCGAGATGCACTGGTGCGCGGCTTCGAGGATCACGCCGACGCCCTTCGGCTGCAGCACGTCGAACAGCGTGTCGGCGATCTGCACGGTCATCTTTTCCTGGATCTGCAGGCGCTTCGCGAACGCGTCGACGAGGCGCGCGAGCTTCGAAATGCCGACGACGCGATGGTTCGGCAGATACGCGACGTGCGCGCGGCCGATGATCGGCACCATGTGGTGCTCGCAGTAGCTCTCGAAGCGGATGTCCTTCAGCACGATCATTTCGTCGTAGCCGTCGACTTCGCTGAACGTGCGCGCGAGGATGTCGCGCGGCTCCAGCGCGTAGCCGGCGAAGAACTGCTCGTAGGCGCGCACGACGCGTGCGGGCGTGTCGAGCAGGCCTTCGCGCGCGGGATCGTCGCCGGCCCAGCGCAGCAGCACGCGCACGGCGTCTTCCGCTTCTTCACGGCTCGGCCGCGAGGCGACCGGCTGAGCCTGTGCGGTTTTCTTTCCCTTACCCATGTAGTGGCTCCATCGAAGGCCGCCTGCGGCGGCCGATATCCGGGCATTGTTTCATGCTTTCGCCGCGCGTGCGTGCGGCGGCCGCGCCCGCTTCCTCACTTCGGCCATTCGTCCTGCTCGTCGTTGAACAGCGACGCGACGACGCCGCGCAGCCACGCGGTGCGCGGGTCGTTGTGATACTTGCGATGCCAGTGCTGCTTCAGGTCGAAGCGCGGCAGCGCGAGCGGCGGCTCGACGGGCACGATGAACGCGTGCTCGGCCGCATACGCATAGCCGATCGCGTGCGGCACCGTCGCGATCAGGTCGGTGCGGCTCAGGATGAACGGCAGGCTCATGAAGTGCGGCGTTTCGAGTACCGCGCGGCGCTGCATGCGCTGTTTCGCCAGATATTTCTCGAGCACTTCCTGGCTGCGCCCTTCGGCGCGCACCACCGCGTGCCCGCACGCGAGGAACTGCTCGACCGTGAACGGCGGCGCCTGCTCGAACGGATGGCCGCGCCGCATCAGGCAGACGAACCGGTGCGTGAACAGCCGCTGCTGGAAGAAGTTGTTGCCGTCGAGATCGGGGAAGTAGCCGACCGCGAGATCGATCGACCCGGCTTCGAGGCCGCGGCCGACTTCGTCGTGCGCGAGCGAGACCGAACGCAGGTTCGCGCGCGGCGCGAGCGTCGCGAACGCCTGCAGCAGCTTCGGCAGGAACACGATCTCGCCGACGTCAGACAGCGCGATCGAGAACGTATGCGTGCTCGCGGCCGGATCGAAATCGTGCGGCGCGACGAGGCCGCGCTCGATCTGCGCGAGCGCGTCTCGGGCGGCCGGCAGCAGCGCGAGCGCGCGCGGCGTCGGCTCCATCCCGCGCGACGTGCGCACGAACAGCGGATCGCCGAAGTACTCGCGCAGCCGGCCGAGCGCCGTGCTCACGCGCGGCTGGCTCACGCCGAGCAAGTCGCCAGCGCGGCTCACGTTGCGCGTGTCGTCGAGGGCGACGAGGTAGGGAATCAGGTTCAGATCGAGCGCATCCATCGTCGGACCAGTATCGCGGAAACGTATACAACTTATCTCGGCAATCGCGTTGCCGCATAGTCGGGAAAGCGCTGAAATGCGTTCACCACTCGAACCAATGTTCAATTTCGCATAGGCCCGAAGTGTGCGCGAAAGCGCCGATCGCGGCCGTCAGGAGACAAACATGCGCACCCAGGTCGCCATCATCGGCGCCGGCCCGTCCGGCCTTCTGCTGTCCCATCTGCTGCGCCTGCAAGGCGTCGATTCCATCCTCGTCGAAGCGCGTTCGCGCGAATACTGCGAGAACCGCATCCGCGCCGGCGTGCTGGAGCAAGGCACGGTCGACACGCTGAACGAAGCCGGCCTCGGCGAGCGGATGCGCCGCGAAGGGCTCGAACATCACGGCATCGAGCTGCTGTTCGACGGCCAGCGTCATCGCATCGACCTGTCCGGGCTGACCGGCGGGCGCGCGATCACCGTCTACAGCCAGCACGAAGTCGTGCGCGACCTGATCGCGGCCGGCGTCGAACACGGCCATCAAATGCATTTCGAAGTCAGCGACGTCGCGCTGCACGACGTCGAAAGCGAGCGTCCGTTCGTCACGTTCAAGCACGCGGACGGGCGGGCCGATCGCATCGACTGCGACTACATCGCCGGCTGCGACGGCTTCCACGGCATCGCGCGCCAGACGATTCCGGCCGAGCGGCTGAAGACGTTCGAGCGCGTCTACCCGTTCGCGTGGCTCGGCATCCTCGCCGACGCGGCGCCGTCGCTCGACGAACTCGTGTACGCGCACCACGACAACGGTTTCGCGCTGTTCTCGATGCGCTCGCCCACGGTCACGCGCCTGTACCTGCAGTGCAAGCCGGATGAAGACCTCGCCCAGTGGTCCGACGCACGGATCTGGGACGAACTGCACACGCGCTTCTCGAACGACACCGGCTGGACGCCGACCGAGGGCCGGATCACGCAGAAGAGCGTGACGCCGATGCGCAGCTTCGTGTCGGAAACGATGCAGCACGGACGCCTGTTCCTCGCCGGCGACGCCGCGCACATCGTGCCGCCGACCGGCGCGAAGGGCATGAACCTCGCGGTGGCCGACGTTCGCGCGCTGTCCCGCGCGCTCGGCGCGCGCTACCGGACGGGCGACGCGACGCCGCTCGACGCCTATTCGGCGACCTGTCTCGAACGCGTATGGCGCGCCGAGCACTTCTCGTACTTCATGACGAACATGCTGCATGCGTCGCCGGACGATTCGCCGTTCGTCAATCGCCTGAAGTTTGCCGAGCTGAAATACGTGACGCGTTCGCGGGCGGCCGCGCAATCGCTCGCCGAAAACTACGTCGGCCTGCCGTTCGACGACGCGACGGCCCCCGAGGCAACCCGCCTTGACAACGCGCTGTGCGCGCCTCTATGATCGGCCCATCGTTCGCTAATCGAATCTAGGTTCGAATAGCGAACAAAAGCCGGGGTCGACGAGGGCCTCCGGCGCGGCACGCGGCACGCGCGTGTCCCCTCGACAGGCCGCGCACGAGCCGCGGGTTCGCATCAGGAAGAGACATGGTCAACAAGATTTTCGAATCGCTTCAGTCGGCGGTTGCCGACGTCCACGATGGCGCGACGATCATGATCGGCGGCTTCGGCACGGCCGGCATGCCGTCCGAGCTGATCGACGCGTTGATCGAACAGGGCGCGCGCGACCTGACGATCGTCAACAACAACGCGGGCAACGGCGAGACGGGTCTCGCGGCGCTCCTGAAGGCGAAAAAGGTGCGCAAGATCATCTGTTCGTTCCCGCGCCAGAGCGATTCGCAGGTGTTTGACGCACTGTACCGCGCGGGCGAGATCGAGCTGGAACTCGTGCCGCAGGGCAACCTCGCGGAGCGCATCCGCGCGGCGGGCGCCGGCATCGGCGGTTTCTTCACGCCGACGGGCTACGGCACCAAGCTCGCGGAAGGCAAGGAAACGCGCGTGATCGACGGCAAGCCTTATGTGTTCGAGACGCCGATCCACGCCGATTTCGCGCTCGTGAAGGCGTACAAGGGCGACCGCTGGGGCAATCTCGTGTACCGCAAGACCGCGCGCAACTTCGGGCCGATCATGGCCAGCGCCGCGAAGGTCGCGATCGTCCAGGTGTCGGAAGTCGTGCCGCTCGGCGCGCTGAACCCGGAGCACATCGTGACGCCGGGCATTTTCGTCCAGCGTGTCGTCGAGGTGCCGCAGGCCGCGCACGCGGCCGAACTGGCCGCCGAACACGCTGCATCGCAAGCCGCCTGATCGCCTTGAGGAAAACCGACATGAAACGACTGACCCGCGATGAAATGGCCAAGCGCGTCGCCCAGGACATCCCCGAAGGCGCGTACGTGAATCTCGGCATCGGCGTGCCGACGCTGGTGGCGAACCACCTCGATCCGGCCAAGGAAATCTTCCTGCACAGCGAGAACGGCCTGCTCGGCATGGGCCCGGCGCCCGCGCCCGGCGAGGAAGACGACGAACTGATCAACGCCGGCAAGCAGCACGTGACGCTGCTCACCGGCGGCGCCTATTTCCACCACTCGGATTCGTTCGCGATGATGCGCGGCGGCCACCTCGACTACTGCGTGCTCGGCGCGTTCCAGGTGTCGGCTGCCGGCGACCTCGCGAACTGGCACACGGGCGCGCCCGATGCGATTCCGGCCGTCGGCGGCGCGATGGACCTCGCGATCGGCGCGAAGCAGGTGTTCGTGATGATGGAGCACCTGACGAAGCAGGGCGAGAGCAAGATCGTCGCGCAGTGCTCGTATCCGGTCACCGGCGTGCAATGCGTGAGCCGCATCTACACCGATCTCGCGGTGCTCGACGTGACGGCCGACGGCCTCGCGGTGAACGAGATCTTCACCGACCTGTCGTTCGACGAGCTGCAGAAGCTGACCGGCGTGCCGCTGATCGACGCGACGCAGAAGGCCGCCGCCTGAACGGCAAGCATGCCGGTGCGCGCTTTCGAGCGCACGCCGGCGCGCTTGGGTAGACAATAGGCGCACGCCGTTTCCCCATTCCGATGCCATGCTCGAAGACAGCGCCCGCCTGACCTCCCTGATCTGCGGCACCGAGCCGCTCAACCGGATCTGGTCGCCCCGCGCGACGATCCAGCGAATGCTCGACGTCGAGGCCGCGCTCGCCCGCGCGCTTGCCGCGCAGCAGGTGATTCCCGCCGCCGCGGTCGCGCCGATCGAACGCGCGTGCGACGCCGGCCGGCTCGACGCCGACGCGCTCGCGCACGGCGCGGCGCTCGGCGGCAATCTCGCGATTCCGCTCGTCAAGCAACTCACCGCGCAAGTAAAGGCCGACGACCCCGAGGCCGCGAAGTTCGTCCACTGGGGCGCGACGAGCCAGGACATCATCGATACCGCGACCGTGCTGCAGTTGCGCGACACGCTCGACGCGTTCGAACCGATGCTCGACGAAGCCTGTGCGTCGCTCGCGGCGCTCGCGCGCGCCCATCGCGCGACGCCGATGATCGGCCGCACGTGGCTGCAGCAGGCGCTGCCCATTACGCTCGGCCTCAAATTCGCCCAATGGCTCGATGCGCTGCTGCGCCATCGCGCGCGTTTTGCCGAGTTGCGCGAACGTGTGCTCGTGCTGCAGTTCGGCGGCGCCGCCGGCACGCTCGCGAGCCTGCGCGAACACGCAGCCGGCGTGAGCGCCGCGCTCGCGGCCGACCTGAAGCTCGCGTTGCCGGCCGTGCCGTGGCATACGCAGCGCGACCGCATCGCGGAAGCCGCGTCGTGCTTCGGGATGCTGATCGGTACGCTCGGCAAGATCGCGCGCGACGTGTCGCTGCAGATGCAGACCGAAGTCGGCGAGCTCGGCGAACCGGCTGCCGCCGGCAAGGGCGGTTCGTCGACGATGCCGCACAAGCGCAACCCGGTCGGCTGCGCGGCCGTGCTGACGGCCGCCGTGCGCGCGCCGAGCCTCGTTGCGACCGTGTTCGCGGGGATGGTGCAGGAGCACGAGCGCGCACTCGGCGGCTGGCAGGCCGAATGGGATGCGTTGCCCGATCTCGCGCGCCTGACGGGCGGCGCGCTCGCGCAGATCGCGCAGATCGTCGCGGGCCTCGACGTGAATACGGAGCGCCTCGCCGCGAACCTCGACCGCACGCACGGGCTGATCCTCGGCGAAGCCGTGATGCTCGCGCTCGGCGACCGCATCGGCCGGCTCGATGCGCACCACGTCGTCGAGCACGCGTCGAAGGAAGCCGTGCGCACCGGGGCGACGCTGTTCGACGTGCTCGCCGCCGATGCGACCGTGTCGGCCCATCTGTCGCGCGACGCGCTCGCGCGGCTGCTCGATCCCGCACATTACGTCGGCGAGGCGCAGGCCTATGTCGATGCCGTGCTCGCGCTGCATGCGGGTGCGAAACAACCAGGAGAACATTGATGCCTTTCGCCACTGTCAACGGCGTGACACTGCATTACCGGATCGACCGTGCCGCACGCGACGACGCGCCGTGGCTCGTCTTCTCGAATTCGCTCGGCGCCGACCTGCAGATGTGGGCGCCGCAGATCCGCCCGCTTGCCCAGCACTTCAACATCCTGCGCTACGACACTCGCGGTCACGGCCACTCCGACGCGCCGGCCGGTTCGTACACGATCGAGCAACTGGCGGGCGACGTGATCGGCCTGCTCGACCACGTCGGTATCGAGTGCGCGCATTTCTGCGGCATCTCGATGGGCGGGCTGACCGGCGCCGCGCTGGCCGCACGCTACCCGTCGCGCATCGTGCGCGCGGTGCTGTCGAATACCGCCGCGAAGATCGGCTCGCCGGAAGTGTGGGCGCCGCGTGCGCAGAAGGCGCGCGCCGAGGGCATGGCCGCGCTCGCCGACGCCGTGCTGCCGCGCTGGTTCACCGACGCATTCGTCGAACGCGAGCCGCGCCTGTTCGATGCGATCCGCGACACCTTCGTGCATACCGACAAGGACGGCTACGCGGCCAACTGCGACGCGCTGAACGCGGCCGATCTGCGCGAGGAAGTGAAGGGCATCGCGTTGCCGGTGCTCGTCGTGACCGGCGCGAACGACATGTCGACGCCGCCCGAGCAGGGCCGCGCGCTTGCCGCCGCGATTCCCGGTGCGCTGCACGTCGAATTCGACGCCGCGCACATTTCGAACATCGAATGCACCGCCGGTTTCAACCGCGCGCTGCTCGATTTCCTGATTGCGTGAGGTGCCGGCGATGGATGACCAGGAACGTTACGAAGCAGGGATGAAGGTGCGTCGCGCCGTGCTCGGCGACGCGCACGTCGACCGTTCGCTCGAGAACCGCACCGAGGTGACCGACGAATTCCAGAACCTGATCACGCGTTATGCGTGGGGCGAGATCTGGACCCGCGACGGGCTGCCGCGCCATACGCGCAGCCTGTTGACCATCGCGATGATGGTGGCGTTGAACCGCGGCGAGGAACTGGCGCTGCACCTGCGTGCTGCGCGCAACAACGGCGTGACGCGCGACGAGATCAAGGAAGTGCTGCTGCAGACCGCGATCTATTGCGGCGTGCCGGCCGCGAATTCCGCGTTCCATCTCGCGGACAAGATCTTCAAGGAGCAAGATGCAGCCGGTTAAAGGCCGGCGGTGATCCGATCGGGCGGCCCGCCGAGGTTGGCGGGCCGTCGTCGATGAAGAACGCACCGGCAGCGAATCGGTGCGTGAACGAAGGAAAGGCGCGGCCACGAGGCCGCGCTTGTTGCATATATCAACGTTGCATGGGACCGGAAGGCGCCGACGCGCGCGTTTCGGCCGACAAGGAGACAAGCGATGAATCGCGCACCCGTGGTCGATGTCCAGACCTTCATCAACGAGCAGCCGTTCGGCGGCTTTCAATGGCTCGTTTTCCTCATGTGTTTCGTGATCGTGCTGCTCGACGGCTTCGATACGGCCGCGATCGGCTTCATCGCGCCGTCGTTGCTCGGCGAATGGAACCTGACCAAGCCCGATCTCGCGCCCGTGCTCAGCGCCGCACTGTTCGGCCTCGCGTGCGGTGCGCTCGTGTCCGGCCCGCTGTCCGACCGGCTCGGCCGCCGCTCGCTGCTGCTCGGCTCGGTGTTCCTGTTCGGCGCCGCGTGCCTGATGTCCGCGTTCTCGAACACGATCGGACACCTGACGATCCTGCGTTTCGTCACCGGCGTCGGGCTCGGCGCCGCGATGCCGAACGCGGTCACGATGATGGGCGAATTCTGCCCGGACAAGCGCCGCGCGACCGTGATCAACCTGATGTTCTGCGGCTTTCCGCTCGGCGCCGCGTTCGGCGGTTTCCTGGCCGCGTGGATGATTCCGCATTTCGGCTGGCGCAGCGTGCTGGTGCTCGGCGGCGTGACGCCGCTGCTGCTCGGCGTGTTGTTGCTGCTGAAGATGCCGGAATCGGTGCGCTTCATGGTCGCGAATGGCCAGGGCATCGACAGGATCCGCGTGACGCTCGCGCACATCTCGCGCGACGCGCTGAACGCCGGCTCGTTCGCGTTGACCGAAGCCGCGCCGCAGACCGGCGGCAAGGGCCTCGGCGTCGTGCTGTCGCGCTCGTACATCGTCGGCTCGGTGATGCTGTGGCTTGCCTACTTCATGGGGCTCGTGATCTTCTACGCGTCGATCAACTGGATGCCGATCTTGCTGAAGGATGCGGGCCTGACGCCGAAGAGCGCGACGCTGATCTCGGCGCTGTTCCCGCTCGGTGGGGTGGGCGCCGTGCTGTGCGGTGTGCTGATGGACCGCTTCAACGCGAATCGCGTGATCGCCGTGTGCTACGCGCTGACGGCGGTGAGCGTGTATGCGATCGGGCAGGCGGCCGGCAACGTCGGGCTGCTGGTGCTGATCGTGTTCGTGGCCGGCGTGCTGATGAACACCGCGCAGTCGTCGATGCCGGCGCTGGCCGCCGCGTTCTATCCGACCGAAGGGCGCGGCACGGGTGTCGCGTGGATGCTCGGCGTCGGCCGGTTCGGCGGGATCGCCGGGTCGTTCCTCGTCGCCGAACTGACGCGCCGGCACTTCTCGTTCGCAGGGGTGTTCGCGACGATCGCCGTCGCGGGCGTGCTCGCGTGCGTCGCGCTGCTGATCAAGCAGATGGCGCGGCCGCACGGCGTTGCGCAGCCGGCGGGCAAGATCGAGTCGCTCGGGCATTGAGCGACGTTCGGGCCGGGCGATGCACCGGCCCCCAGCCTGATCGATTCAGGCCGCTCGCATGCCGATCGACCGGCGTACGACGATAGACCGGGCCGCGTTCGCGGCCCGTCGACATTCCGGCCGTCGCACCGTTACTCCTCCGCGTCGTGCTCCTTGACGAAGTTGCGCAGGTACGCGCGCAACGCGGCTTCCCGGCCGCGATGATCGTCGTGGTTCGCGGCGCCCATTTCTTCCTCGTCGCCGAACAGCGTCGGCGGCGCGCAGTACGTGCCGACTTCGATGTTCTCGCGCAGCACGCGAATATCGTGCGTGAGCGGGTGATACTCGGCGATCCAGTGCATTCCTTCGATGTACTCGCCCGTTCTCAGCATTGGCTTCATCGGCAATCTCCATGCAGAGCGGCGGTGCAACCGCCGAAGCGGTTGCACGCGCCCGTACCGAAAGGGTACGCCTGCCTCACGTGAAGCTCAACGGGCGGGCTTGCGAGGGCTCAGCGCGGCAGCAGGTGCGCGACGAGCGGGTACAGCGACAGGATCAGCAGCACGGCCATCGTCACGTTGAAGATGCGCAGCGCGCGGGGATTCGACAGGAAGCGCCGCAGGCCGAGGCCGAACGCGGCCCAAAGGCAGATGCACGGGAAGCCGATCAGGATGAACACGACGGACATCCAGGCGGCGTTCATTCCGTAGTCGGCGGACAGGCGGATCGTCGTCGCGGCGGTCAGCACCATCATCCACGCCTTCGGGTTGACCCACTGGAATGCGGCGGCTTCGATGAACGTCATCGGGCGCGGCTTGGCGCCGTGCGCCTTCACTTCGCCGGACGTACCGATCCGCCAGGCGAGATACAACAGGTACGCGACGCTCGCGGCTTCGAGGATCGTGTACAGCAGCGGCAGGCGCTTGAACGCTTCGCCGAGGCCGAAGCCGACGCAGAGCATCAGGATCGCGACGCCGATGCTGATGCCGAACAGGTGCGGCATCGTGCGGCGGAAACCGAAGTTGACGCCGGACGCGAGCAGCATCGTGTTGTTGGGGCCGGGCGTGATCGACGTGACGAGCGCGAACAGCATGCCGGCGGGCAACGCGCTGAGGGTGAGGAATTCCATCGCGGATTCTCCATTCGGTTCGAGGCTGGGATGGAGATCAGTTTAGCGACGGTTTTCTGTACAGTACCGGTACAGTTGGCTTGACGAATGCCGGTACGGAGACGTGCGAGTGCGTGACGGCGACCGTCAGTGCTACGCGGGTACCCGGCAGGGTTCTGCCTATCACAGGCGAACGATAGGCCGCTAACGTTCTTGCGATTCGTTGGGCTCAGATGTCCCAGCGGGCGGCAATGGGCGATTCGCAATCTCTATCGCTTCAGTTTGCGGCACACCCAAGGTCTGCAACAGGGATGAAGCTGCGCGCTCGGCAAAGCCGTTCTGACTGTACCCGATCATGTTCAACATGTCGGTAACCGGCTTCTCGTCCGCATCGAATCGGAGCTCGATCGCAATGGCGGTCAGTACCGCACCCCCGACCGTGATCACGCTCATCAGCGGGTCACTTGCCGAGAATCTCCCCGCGAGGATGCCTTTCTGAATATCCCTCAACAACCTGGGTCCGAGGCCGCGGCTGAGCGCTCGCATGGACAACCCTTCGCGGAGGAGAAATTGTCCCCAAACCGGCTCACTTCTGGCTCGCAGCAACGTATGGCGCAGCGATACAGAAATGATCTCGGCGGGGTCGGTGAGGTTGCCTGCGATGCGGTCCAGGGTATCCGCGAACTCCTCGAACACGATTTCCAAAACCGCGGCATGAATCGCTTCTTTCGATTCGAAGTGGTTGTAGAACGACCCGAACCCCACGTCCGCGGCTTCCGTAATTTCATTGATCGCGACGCCTTCCATCCCCTTTTGCGCCATGAGTACAAAGGCGGCATCCAGCAGGCGCGCCCGCGTCTCGCGCTTTCGGCGCGCGCCTCGAGGCTCGCGAACCTCAGGGCTCGACGGCCCTTGCCCGTTCGAGAAGACGGCCGGCGACGGTGTTCTGGTGCGACGGGAAGAAGTGTTGGGCATCGGCGTGCGTATGGATTCGGTGTTTGAGTATACGTTCGAACGTCAAAATTGACAAAATCATCAATTATGATTTCAATGTCATAAAGGCGGCCGGCAGTGGCCAGTCTCAAGAACTGGAGATGGAACGGTGGTGGAGACAAACCTGACGTGCGAGCCGGGCGTCCATGAAGGCAACGACGGCATGAGCTCTTCGGGCGGCCGCGACTTGCCGTCGGATGTAGACGTGCTCGTGGTGGGCTGCGGTCCCGTCGGCGCGGCGATCGGTGCGCTTCTTGGCCGGGACGGCGTGCGCGTGCTTGTCGTCGACAGGGCAGCGGAGATCTTCATGGCGCCACGTGCGATCGCGCTCGACAACGACGCGCTTCGCATCCTGCAGTACATCGGGGTGAACGAAGCCGACCTCGATACGGTGGCGATCCCGTACGTCCGGATGCGCTCTCCCTGGTTCGGAGAGTTCGGGCGCATCAATACGCTGGGGAGCATCGATGGCCATCCGAAGCTCGTGACGTTCTATCAACCGGACCTGGAGCGATGCTTGCGTTCGCGACTAGCCGCGCACCGCACGGCCCGAATGGCGCTCGGTGTGACGCTCGTCTCGCTCGACGAGCACGCCGATTACGTCGCCGCCACGCTCGACAGCGGGCCGGGCGCACGGCACGTCGTGCGCGCCCGCTACGTCGTCGGTGCCGACGGCGCCAGCTCGATCGTGCGCCAGCTGATCGGACAGGATTTCAAGGGCAAGACGTTCGCGGAGGACTGGTTGATCGTCGACGCGCGAAACGTGCGCCGACCCATCGACCATGTCGAGTTCATCTGTGACCATCGGCGGCCAACGCCTCATATGACCGCACCCGGGGGGCGCGAGCGTTGGGAGTTCATGCTCCATCCCGACGAGACGCGAGAAGAAATGGAATCCGACGAACGCATCCGCGAACTGCTCGCGCCGTGGGGCGACATCGAGGACATGGTGATCGAACGCAAGGCCGTGTACCGTTTTCATGCCCGAACCGTCACGACGTTCAGCAAAGGGCGCGTTTTTCTCGCGGGTGACGCCGCCCATATCACTCCGCCGTTCGTTGGCCAGGGGCTCGTCGCCGGCCTGCGCGATGCCGCGAATCTCGGCTGGAAACTGGCGTGGGTCGTCAAAGGCCACGCAATCCCGAAAATCCTGGATTCCTACGATCAGGAACGACGACCGCACGCCAAGGCGATGATCGGCGTCGCGAAATTCATGGGCAAGCTCGTGATGCCGCGAAACGCCGGGATCGCGTTGTTTACGCATGGTCTGATGCGATTGACGCGGCTCGTTCCGCCGCTACGGAATCACTTCGACGAACTCGGGATCAAGCCGAAGAATGCGTTCCGGAGCGGTCTGTTCGTCCCCGGCCATTCGTCCACGCGGCTCGTGCGCGGCGCAGCCCTGCCGCAGGGATGGCTGCGCAGGCACGATGGGACGATCCGCCTGAGCGACGACGTGTTCGGTAGTGGTCTCGCGCTGATCGGATTCGGACGGGATCCAGGCGTCGAACTCGACGCCGGCGCGCGAGCCGCGCTGATCGCGGCGGGCGGTGTCGTGGTGCAGGTCGTGCACCGCGGGCAGCGCCTTCATCGCATCGAGGACGACGGATGGGAGGACCTGGACGGTACATTCATGCCGGGTGTCGTGCGGTTTGGCTGGGCGGCCGTGATTCGGCCGGACAAAACGGTCCTGCACGAAGGCCCGGTGGCCGACTCGACCCGTCTGGTTCTCGAATCCCTGCGATTGCTTGGTGCACGCACCTCGTTGTCGTCGCTGTCCGATCACATTGCCCAGCCGATTTCCTGAGGCCCCCATGAAGCTCACGACTGCACAACCCGCACGGAGTCCCCAGCCGACGACGAAGGCTCGGGCACTTTCCTATTTGATGTTCGAGCGTCCCGATCTCGAACGGGCCGAACGATTTCTCAACGATTTCGGCCTGCGAACGGTATCCCGTGACGGCGAATATCTGTTTCTCCGAGGCACGGCCGCCACACCGTTCTGCTATGTCATCCGGCAGGCTGAAAAAAATCGTTTCGTCGGCTTCGGGCTTGAAGTTGACGGTATCGACGCACTGCGAAAGCTTGCCGACGTGCCGGGCGCGTCGGACGTGGAGCCGTCGCCGTGGCCCGGAGGCGGCCATCGCGTCACGCTCGTCGATCCGTCGGGTTTTCGTGTCGACGCGGTCGCGGGACAAGCGCGGGCCGGCGCCCTGCCGCACCGGTCGGCGTTAGCGTTCAACTCGCCCGATTCCATCGTTCGCGTGAACGATACCCAGCGTGCGCCGCTGGCGGCGCCGGAAGTGATTCGCCTCGGTCATGTCGTGCTCGAACTCGCCGATTTCCAGGCGACTTGCGCGTGGTACACGTCTCACTTCGGTTTCATCCCGAGCGACGTTCAGGTGTTGCCGGATGGATCGCCCGCCGTCGCGTTCTTGCGGCTCGATCGCGGGGCGACCCCCACGGATCACCATACCCTGGCATTGGCACAGGGATTCGCAGCGCTTTACAGCCACTCGGCATTCGAGCTGGTGGACGCGGACGCCGTCGGGATCGGGCAGCGTGTGTTGAGCGAAAAAGGATGGACGCACGCATGGGGGATGGGTCGTCACATTCTCGGCAGCCAGGTCTTCGACTATTGGCAGGACCCTTGGGGCGACAAGCACGAACACTATTGCGATGGGGACATGTTCACGGCGGACGTGGCGACGGGCATCCACGAAGTCAGCCGTGAAGCGATGTCGCAGTGGGGCCCGCGGATGCCGCGCAGCTTCACCAAACCGAAGATCACCGCCGCAAGCATCGCATCGCTGATCCGAAATCTCCGGGCCAGTCCGGACGTCACGTTTGCGAAGCTGCGCACGCTCGCGAAGCTGTTTGCGTGACCTTCATCTTCACTCAGACCTGTTCGAGGCATCTTCATGGCATTGCACGTCTTGCACTACCGGCATCAGGGGCGCGCCCAATGGGGCGTGGTGAGGCACCACCGGATCACGCCGATACCGGGCGACTACCCGACGACCGGCGAATTCGTGCGAGCACATCGGATCGATGACCTCGCCGCGCTCGACGGAGAAACGATTCGCGAATCGGACGTCGAGTGGCTGTCGCCGGTCACGCGCAATCAACGGTTCGTTTGTCAGGGCGCCAACTATCGCCAGCACATGATCGAGTCCGGCATGAATCCGGATGCGAAGTCGTTCAACATGATCTTCACGAAGGCGACGAGCTGCATCGTCGCCGCCGATTCCGACGTCATCCGGCCGCAACATGTGCGGTTTCTGGACTACGAGATCGAACTGGGGCTCGTGCTTCGCCGCGATATCACGTCCCGGCAAGCCATCACGGACACGAACCTGCACGAGTACGTGGCGGGCCTCGTGATCGTCAACGACTATTCCGCACGCGATATCCAGATTCCTCAAATGCAGTTTTACAAGGGAAAAAGCTATCGGACGTTCGGGCCCGTGGGGCCGTATCTGTGCCTGCTGGATTCAAGCGATATCGCGCGGCTGCGCGCGCTGACACTGACGCTGACCGTGAACGGGGAAGTGCGCCAGAGCGATTCGACCGCGAACCTCGTGTATGGTCCGGCCGAAACGCTCACGGAGCTTTCGGGTGTTCAGGATCTGAACGCCGGTGACTTGCTTGCAACGGGCACGCCGTCCGGATGCGCGCTCAGCATTCCGTCGCCGGCGAAGCAACGGGTTGCCGCGTTGCTGCCGGAGCACATGAAGTGGCGGATCTTCGCGAAGGTTCAGGCCGCGCGCCCGCAGTACCTGAAGGCCGGGGATCTGGTCGAGTCGCGGATCCGGAGCAGGGACGGGGCAATCGACCTCGGTGTGCAACGCAACCGAATCGTGAACGAGCTCGCATGAACGCCATCGCAACCGAAGCGGACGTGCTTCGGATCGAAAACCAGGGGCCGCCCGCCGACCTCCCGGCCAGCACTTACGAGATGATCGGCCGTGGTGCGGCGATCGACCCGACCGCGCCGGCCTTGTCATTTTTCCTGCGCGCCGACGATCATCGCAAGCCATTGCGCTGGAACTATGCGGCGCTTCTGCGGGATATCACCCGCGCCGCGAACATGTTTTCACGCCTCGGTATCGATCGCCACTCGGTGGTCGCCTACGTGCTGCCGAATTTGCCGGAAACGCATTTCGTCATCTGGGGAGGCGAAGCGGCCGGGATCGTGTGCGCGATCAATCCGTTGCTGGAGGGGCCGGCGATCGCATCGCTGCTCAAGGCCGCAAACGCAAAGGTGCTGGTGACGCTGGCGCCTTTTCCGGGAACGGATATCTGGTCGAAGATCCAGCCCATCCTGAGCGAGGTGCCATCGCTGCAAAGCCTCGTCCTGATCGATCTGGCCGAGCGTGTGCGGGGGTGGCGCCGAATTGCCGCCCGCGCGATGCAGCGTCGCGAATGCAAACGGTTGCACGGGCGCGCGGGCGTGCGCGGTGCCGTTCCGCGCCACGTCGAGATCCATGACTTCGACAGTGCGATGTCGCGTGAATCCGGCGATTCGCTGCTGAGCCCACGGCGTTTTGAAGCCGACGACATATCGTCTTACTTCTGTACGGGCGGCACGACGGGATTGCCGAAAATCGCGATTCGCCGGCACGGCAACGAGGTGGCCAATGCCTGGAGCGTCGGGCAGGTCGTCGGCGCCGGGATGGGCCCGGGGAAGACCGTGTTCTGCGGACTGCCGCTGTTCCATGTCAATGCCGTGCTGGCAACCGGCCTGGTGCCGTTCTCGCGCGGCGCACATGTGGTGCTGGGTACGCCACAGGGCTATCGCGGCGACGGCGTCGTCAAACGATTCTGGGAAATCGTCGAGCACCACAGGATCAATTTCTTCAGCGCGGTGCCGACCTTGTATTCGGCGTTGCTCGACGTGCCCGTCGACGGCCGGAACATCGACTCGCTGGAATATGGACTTTGCGGTGCCGCGCCGATGCCCGTGGAAGTATTTCGCCTGTTCCAGGATCGCACCGGGGTCCGGATCCTCGAAGGCTACGGGCTCACCGAGGGCGCATGCGTAAGCAGCGTCAATCCGCCAGGCGGCGAACGGCGTCTCGGTTCGATCGGCTTGCGCATCCCCGGCCAAATGATGAAGGCGGTGATACTCGACGACGCCGGCCGCTACGTGCGCGATTGCGTCGAGAACGAAGTCGGTGTGCTGACGATTTCCGGGCCGAACGTGTTCGCGGGCTATCTTCAGGAAGATCAGAACAAGAGCCTGTGGCTCGATCTCGGCGACGGCCGGCAGTGGCTCAACACCGGGGATCTCGCGCGACGCGATGCCCAAGGCTACTTCTGGCTCACGGGCCGCCGCAAGGAGCTCATCATCCGGGGAGGTCACAATATCGATCCGGCGACGATCGAAGAACCGCTGCACCGCCACCCGGCAGTGCAAATCGCTGCGGCAATCGGACGTCCCGACGTGCATGCTGGCGAGCTGCCAGTCGCATACGTGCAGTTGAAAGCCGGCGCAACGGCAACCGAGACGGAGCTCGACACGTTCATACGCAGCATGATCGGCGAGCGCGCCGCGATACCGAAGCGGATTCATATCGTCGATGCGATGCCGCTTACGGCGGTCGGCAAGATCTTCAAGCCCGAACTCAAACGATGGGAGACGTTCGACGCGCTGGTCTCCGCGCTGAAGGATGCCGGCGTCGAGGGTGCGCGGGTGAGCATGGTGGACGACCCGTCGCGCGGGCTCACCCTGCATGTGGCGCTGAGCGATTACGCGCAGATTGCGAAGGTCAATACGGTGATGGGCCGCTTCCCGTTTGCCTTTTCGACTTCTGTCGAACCCGAACATCACTGATTGTCGATTCTTGGAACGTTTGGGGTTGAAGTAAGCAAATAACTTAGGAATTCGAAGTTAATGAAGAAAGGGATTTTTCTTGACGAAGCAGCACCCGATGCTTTTGGCCTCGTGTGTCATAAGCGCAGGACCAGCCCGAAAGTCATGCCTGGCGCACGAGGATGAAGACAGGTTTCACGATTCTTGAACACCAACACCAAAATCTGGAGACAAACATGAAACGGATCAGCGCAGGAACCGTCGTACTGGTCGCGGCCATCTCTGGCGCGCATGCCCAATCAGCCGGTCAGTGGGTGGTCAATGCCGGCTGGTCCCATTTTGCGCCGCAGGGGGCGGCGGATCCGCTGACCGTCAATGCGCTCGGCCAGTCACAAGTGATGACCGGCAGCGGTGGGGAGATCGCAAGCAGCGATACGTTCGGAGTGACCGCAACGTACTTCCTGACCGACCATATCGCGGCGACGACGGTCATGGGTTTTCCGCCGACATGGCACTTGAACGGCGCAGGTACGCTCAGCGGCTTCGGCGAGTTGGGGACCGCGCGGGCCTGGAGTCCGGCGATCATCTTCAACTACTACATCGGCCAACCGAATGCACGGTTCAGGCCGTATCTGGGTGCCGGCGTCACCTACACGTGGTTCAGCAACATCAAGCTCAGCAATCCCGTTTCCACCGGCCAGATCTATTTCTCGCCGACCGTCGGGACCGCGCTCGAGGGACCGACATCCGTGTCGCTCAGTCATTCCTTTGCGCCCGTCGTCAACGGCGGCCTGACCTACAACATCGATTCTCACTGGTCGATCAATGCGTCGGTGGCGTATTCGTGGGTATCGACACGCGCCACGCTCACTACCCGGTCATCCGTCGGCACGGTCACGAGCACCAGCAAATTCCGGGTCAATCCGATCGTGACGTTCCTGTCGGTCGGATACCGCTTCTGAACCGCATTAGCCAGGACACGTCGCACGCATGTTGCAGTCGCCGCCCAGCGCGGCGACGTGACGATCGCCGTCGAGTTTCAGCGTCGCATGGCCCGACCGCAGTTTCGTGATCCTTGCTCGCGACATGCGTCGAGTGCGATCGGAATGTTGAGGATTGCTAACCCGAAAGATGAATATGACACCGACGTTAGGAAACGTTCGAGCACGCGCTCTATCGACATAAATGACAAAATTATCAATATTGAGTTTAATGTCAATAAATGTTGTGGCCGGCCCATGTGGGGCGCCTGGTTACCGATCGCGGCGACCAAGGCGTCGAGGGTTACTTGATTCCAAGGGAGCGCACTCGCAGCGGAGGCGTCCCGAACCGTCATACGCGGGTGTTGCTCGGGAGGGAAATGTGAAGTCGATTAGCTATGCATACGCCGCTGCGCTCATCGCGGGATTGGCAACGTCACATGCGCATGCCGAACTGGGCGGCGCACCGATATCGCTGCCCGCCGCCGATCAGGCCGCGAAAGTGCGTGTGATGCGGCCTGCGAATCGAGCGGCCGATGGCCTGACGGCGAATCCAGCCGTTTACATCGTCCGTGAAACTACGCTCGGATCGGGAACCGTGATTCGCGAATACACATTGGGCGACGGAATCGTCTTCGGCATAGCGTGGCAAGGGCCGACGATTCCCGATCTCGGGTCGTTGCTCGGCGGTTATCTTCGCGATTACAGCGCGGGCGTGGAAGTCGCGCATGCACTTCGTGGCTGGCGTACGCCGGTATCTGTTTCGGCGCGCAATCTCGTGATCAAGACAGGAGGGCACATGGGGGCATTTTCCGGGCAAGCCTGGTTGCCGCCCGCGCTTCCGCCCGGCCTGACCGGCAACGATATCCTGTAACTCCCATGAAAATGATCATGAGCATTTTTCGGACGGTCGTCCGGTGGTTCAGCATATTCAGCTTGATGACCGTCTCGGCGGCTTTCCTCGTTGCGTGCGGCGGCGGCGATTCAGGTTCCGGCGAAACGGGCGCCAGTAGTTCTGGCGCATCGGACGGCAACACCGGAAATACCGCAATCGTTACGGTTGCGCGAGGCGTTGCACGCGTCGTCAACATTCCGACCGTCAACATCAAGATTTGTGCGCCCGGAACGTCACGCTGCCAGGTGGTGTCCAATGTGCTCGTTGACACCGCATCGTATGGCTTGCGGATCGTACGTGATGCAATTCCAAGCGTTATCGACAGCCTGCCTAAAACGACTACAAACGACGGATCGACGCTTTCCGAATGCGGCAAGTTCGTTTCGAGTTATACGTGGGGCACGGTTCGAACGATTGACCTTTCCATTGGCGATGAACGTGCGAGTTCCTTGCCGGTGCAGATCATCGGCGATCTTGCCACGGACAACGTGCCAAGTTCGTGTACAAACGGGAATGAAGCTGCGAACTCGGCCACGGCTCTTGGTGCAAACGGTATTCTTGGAATTGGTCCGGCGCCCTATGATTGTGGTGCACCCTGTGTGAAGGTCGCGTCGTTGAGCAACTACTACTCGTGCGCGGACGGAAACTCGAGCTGCGTACAAGTCACCGTGCCGCTATCGCAACAGATCAGCAATCCTGTCGGTCAGTTCGCCGCAGACAACAACGGCGTGATTGTACAAATGCCGCAGATTTCGGAAGACGGTCGGGAAAGCGTGACGGGCTCGTTGATTTTTGGCATCGGCACTCAAGGCAACAATGCATTCGGCGCCACCACGAAGCTGATGTCAACGACGACGGGTGATGTGCCAGGAGCGTTCCTTTCCAGAAAGGTCGCCGCGTTCTTCGATACTGGATCAAATGCGAATTTCTTCGATGACTCGGCGCAGATTGCGTGTGCCAAGAACACGCAATTCTACTGCCCGTCAACGACGACCACCTATGCTGCGACTCTGGTTGGGCTCGACGGCACAGTGAGCATGATTTCCCTGTCCGTTGCTAACGCAGATACGTTGTTCTCGAGGAGTTCAACATATGCATTCAATGACGTCGCAGGTCACTTCGGCTCGTCCTCTTGGCTAGATCTCGGGCTGCCATATTTTTACGGTCGAACGATCTATTTTGGCCTGGATCGTTCGGCGGAAGGCGGCTCTGCGCCTTACGTCGCATACTGATGCCTTGAGGCGGGCCGGCAACCCATCAAGATACTTGTCATTGATCTGCAATCGGTTGGAAATTGAGTCGCCGAAGGAGATGGGTATTGGATCGGGGTGACACCGGCTCGTCCAGTCGATCTACTCAAGCGCGCACCCTGTTATTCGCCCCTTCATGCACTTGAACCACAGCCTCACCGCCCCGACCCCGCCCGCCACCGGAATCCGCGGCAACAGAAACGGATCGTCGGCCGCGCCTGCGCATCCGCGCCGGGTCGTCGTCGCATTGTCGTAGCCGGCAGCGATGACCTGATCGCGCACGCGTGCGTCGAGATCGCCGTACGGATAACAGAACGATTCGACGCATTGGCCGCTCAGCATTTCGAGCTGCCGCTTCGATTCGGTCAACTGAAACGCAGAGACAGGTGCAGACACATGCGACAGCGCGACGTGATCGAGCGTGTGCGAGCCGATTTCGTGGCCGTGATCGCGCCACGCGAGCATGTCCGCGCACGTCATCAGCGGCGAGCGCGCGGTCGGGGCGCCCGCGTCCCAGTCGTTCGCGCCGCCGAACCGGCCGGCGACGAAGTAGCAGGTCGCGGTGAAGCCGAGCGCGTCCAGCACGGGCATCGCATGCGTCAGCACGTTGAGAAAGCCGTCGTCGAACGAAATGCCGAAGACCTTGCCCTGCCGCTCCCCGCGCAGGTACGGCTGCAGTTCGCGCACGCTCAGGCCGCGGTAGCCGAGCCGCTTGAACAGCGTCATCTGGCGGCGGAATGCGTCGGGCGCGACGCTCAGGCTGCGCAGCCGGTCGCTCGGCGGCGGCAGCGGGCGGATCTGGTGATACATCAGGATCGGATAGCGTGGGGTGTGCGCAAGCATCGGGCGGATCGCAGGAAAGCGGGGTTACGCGGCCTTGCGGAAAATCCGCAGGGACTTGAAGTCGCCGACCTCGGCGAAATCGGCACGAGCGGCCCATTGCGCGATGATCGGCTCGGCCTTTCGGTAGGCCGACGAGCCCTTGTAGAACAGCAGGTGGCCGTTGGGCGCGGTATGACGTGCGAACAGGTCGAGCACCGCTTCGTCGGTCTTCGCGCCGTAGCGGCTGTTCGCTTCGTCGCGGAACTCGCACGGATGAAACAGCGTGACGGCGTCGAACGTCGGCAGCAGGCTCGAATTGCTCGTATAGATGTCGCCGAAATACGCGAGGTAGGTCTTGCTCACCTCGGGCTGCCGCGTGACGAGATCGACGTACGACTTGTATTCCTTCGGCGATGCCGTCACGCCGAAGACGGTGTTGTTCAGATGCGGCCGCGCGCATTCGACGCCTACGTGGTGGTGGCCGCCGGTACCGAAGTGATAGATGCGGATGCCCTTGAGGCGCACGGATTCCAGCCATTCGACGAAGTGCACGTCGCACGGACATTCCTGCGTGCGCAGGTCCCAGTACTTCTTCCAGATATTCATCGCCATTGCGTGGATCTCAAGGAGGTCGCCCAGCGGTACGGGTTGTGTCGAACCGATTTCTGATAGACGGACAACGTCGCGTCGACGAATGCGTCGAACGAGAACTCACGCTTGCCTTTCAGCCGCGCGCTGCGCCCCATCGCACGGACGCAGCCGGGTTCCTGCACGATCGCGCGCAGGATCGCTTCGATCGCCGCGGGCTCGCGCGGCGGGACGACCCAACCGTCCACGCCCGGTTCGACGTTCTCGGGCAGCCCGCCCACGCGCGTCACGATCGCGGGGCAGCCGAGCGACATCGCTTCGCGGCACGCGTACGACAGGCTCTCGTGGTACGACAGCACGAACGACACATCGATGATCGAGAACGGCGCCTGCACATCGTCGAGCCGTCCGGTGAACGCGGTGCGCGACGCCATGCCGTGCCGCGCGAGTTGCGCGCGCTGCTCGCCGGACGGTTCCGCGCCGACCAGCAGCACGCGAAACCGCTCGCGCTCGGTTTCGGGCAGGCGGCCGAGCGCGGCGATCAGGTCCATCCAGCCTTTTTCGGGCGCGGTGCCGGCGCTGCTGCCCAGCACGATCGCATCCGCGCCGGCCGCGCCGAACAGCGCGATCTTGCGGCGGCGGATCTCGTCGGCCGCGAGTCGTTCGGCAGCCGGCCGGCGCACGCCGTGCTTGACGACCGTGACGTTGTCGTACGGCGAGCGCAGCGCGAGCATGCTCGCGACGTAGTCGCTGACCGCGATCGTATGGTCGGTCGCCAGCCGCGCGCGCAACTGGTTGCCGAAGCTGTCGGCGCGATAGGTGTTGTGCTTGGTCAGCACGACCGCGGGTCGATACCGGCACGCGAGCAGCGCCAGCATCACCTGCCGGTGATCGGCGGACCCGTTCACGTGGATCACGTCGAAGCGCTCCGCGACGATCAATCGACGCAGCCGCAGGATCTCCCGGCACAGCCGGTTCCAGCGTGGCTTGAATTCCATGTCGAAGATGCCCACGTCGGGGCTGTCCTTCAGCAGTCGCGACAGGCGGCTGCCTTGCGGCGACGCCACGGTCACGCGGTGATGGCGGCTCATCGCGACGGCGAGATCGCGAACGTAGGTGTCCTGGCCGCCGCCATAATCGCCGTGGAAGTTGGTGTACAGAATGTTCATCACGATGCCGCTTTCTCTCCGCCCTTCATTTACAAGGATTACTGATGAAATGAAGGGCTCGACCTGATGGAACGGAAGCAATGACGCGAACGCGATGTCGCGTCTCCGGCTCGAGATTGCGTGTCGACGTCAAGACATGGCGTCAACGCCAATCATTTCCAAATATTACAGATCGTTTACGTGACGTAGTGTCGAGGTCTGCGCATCTTTGTGCGAATGTGTCGCGATCGCTGGATCGTGTCGTCTCCTATGTGACGATCTCCGGCGATCGCGACCGGCACGGCGGTCCCGACCGGTACCTTCCCGCAACCCGAATTCCCCGGCATCCGAGCGCGCCGAAAGCAGGCCGGACCGGCGACACGATCCTTTTTGCGGCGACACCAGGACGCAAATCAACCGATGTCGCTTTCAGATTTGAAAGCCGGCCCACCATTTGCGTTAGAATGCCCCCCCTTGTCCGCCCAGGCGATCGCCCGAAGCGGACAAGTCGCCCGCTTGGAGACACAGGTTTCGATTCGCAGCCGGACGCGAATGATGGGCCAGCCGTTAGCAACATACGCTTTGCAATTTGGATCACTAATGAAAAAGAAGCACAACATTACCAAGTACATCGTTGTCGCGATGATTCTTGGCATCGCCGTAGGTTACGCCTGCCACAGCGCGTTTCCCGACCCGAAGATGGCGAAGGAGGTCGCCGGTTACGTGTCGTTGCTGTCCGATGTGTTCCTGCGCCTGATCAAGATGATCATCGCGCCGCTGGTGTTCGCGACGCTGACCGTCGGCATCGCGCAGATGGGCGACGGCAGCGCGGTGGGTCGCGTGGGCGTCAAGGCGTTCGGCTGGTTCTTCATCGCGTCGTTTACGTCGCTGCTGCTCGGCCTGCTGACCGCGACGCTCCTGCAGCCGGGCAGCCACCTGAGCCTGCCGCTGCCGCCGTCCGATGCGGCGCTCAACCTGAAGACCGGCGCGTTCACGCTGAAGGATTTCGTCGTGCATCTGGTGCCGAAGTCGATCGCCGAAGCGATGGCGAACAACGAAATCCTGCAGATCGTCGTGTTCTCGATCTTCTTCGGCACCGCGCTGTCCGCGCTCGGCGAAGCGGGCAAGCGACTGACCGCCGTGATCGACGATCTCGCGCAGGTGATGCTGAAGGTGACGGGCGCGGTGATGGGGTTCGCGCCGGTCGCGGTGTTCGCGGCGCTGGCGTCGACGATCACGACCGAAGGGCTCGGCATCCTGCTCACGTTCGCGAAGTTCATGGCGAGCTTCTATCTGGCGCTCGCGCTGCTGTGGGCCGTGCTGACGCTGGCCGGCGTGACGTTCCTCGGCAAGCGTGCGTTCACGCTGCTGCGGCTGATCCGCGAGCCGTTCCTGCTGTCGTTCGCGACGGCCAGCTCCGAGGCCGCGTATCCGAAGCTGCTGGACGCGCTCGACCGCTTCGGCGTGAACCGCAAGATCTCGAGCTTCGTGCTGCCGATCGGCTATTCGTTCAACCTCGACGGCTCGATGATGTACTGCACGTTCGCGGTGCTGTTCATCGCGCAGGTGTACGGCATCCATCTGCCGCTCGGCACGCAGATCACGATGCTGCTGATGCTGATGGTGACGTCGAAGGGGATGGCGGGCGTGCCGCGCGCATCGCTGGTCGTGATCGCGGCGACGCTCAACCAGTTCAACCTGCCCGAAGCCGGATTGCTGCTGATCATGGGCGTCGACATGTTCCTCGACATGGGGCGCTCGGCCACCAACGCCGTCGGCAACTCGATCGCGGCGGCCGTGGTCGCGAAGTGGGAAGGGCAGCTTGGCGAGCCGCGCGACGAGGCGGATTCGGATGGCGACGCCGGGCTCGAGCAGGCGCAAGTGCGGGAGACGGCGACGTCCGCATGATGTCCTCGCCTGGCAACTGATGCGAGCCGGCTGGGATTCGACATGGATTCCGGCCGGCGCGCGACACGCTCCGCCGGTCGTTCCCGCGGCCGCATCCGGCGATTCGCCCGATTCGCCGAGTCAACCCTTCGTTCTATCCGCCTTTGCCATATCGATACGTCGCACCGACTCAGCGGCGTTATTCCCGCAGGCAAAAGCCGGATTTTCCCGATATCGAATCCTGCCGTGAGTGAACGTTCACTGCACCGGAGGCACGCGCCTGTTCGGGCGGCCCGCAATTTTTTTCGATTTATATGACGTTATGCTCGGCGTGGCCGACTATCGAATGCGTGCCCGATGTAATACCGACCGGGCCGGATGATTCAGCGGAAGTATTTACGCGCGACCGATTTTCAAACCATCCGGCCGCCCCTTCATGTGAATGACGCCACCATTCAGGAGAGCATCCGCCATGGTCGACCGGAAACCGATTCGGGCCGTGCTGCTCGCCGCCGCGATTGCGACGATCGCGCCGGCCGGATATGCGGGCAATACCACCGACTGGATCGCCAATACCTACGGCACGCTCGCCGCCCATGTCGGCAACGTCGCGCGGTCGATGTGGGTCGCGCCCGAAGGCGTGATCTACACGGCGTCGATGTGGGACGAGGATGAAGGCGGCGTCGCGATCTACCAGAACGGCAAGAGCATCGGCTCGATCGGTGCGCATTCGGAATTCCAGGGCAGCGCGATCACCGGCAACGCGACGTCGCTGTTCGTCGCGCTGCAGCCCGGCAAGACGTACGGCAGCGGCGCGGTGGGGCGCTACAACCGCGCGACGAAGTATCGCGACCGCGTCATCCAGATCAGCGCGGCGACGAACCAGCCGCGCATCGACGTCGTGACCGGGCTCGCGACGGCCGGCTCGTTGCTCTATGCGAGCGATTTCTACGGCAATCGCGTGCGCGTGTTCACCACCGACGGCGTGTGGCAGCGGGACATCGACGTGTCGGCGCCGGGCGCACTCGCGGTGGACGGCGCAGGCAACGTGTGGGTCGCGCAGAAGAATGCGGGCTCGATCGTCGGCTTCAGCCCGGCCGGCGCGCTGCTGAATACGATCCGGATGCCGGCCGGCTCGCACCCGTCGGCGCTGTATGTCGATGCGGCGGCCGGGCAACTGCTGGTGGGCGACGAAGGCCCCGACCAGAACATCAAGCGTTATTCGATATCGGGCCGGCCCGCGCTGGCCGGCACGTTCGGCGTACGCGGCGGCTATCTCGACACGACGACGGGCATCAAGGGGCAGGTCGGCCCTCAACGCTTCACGCGCATCGTCGGGATCGGCAAGGATAGCGGCGGCAACCTCTATGTGCTCAACAACCCGTGGGGCGGCAGCTGGGATCTCGGCCGCAACGGCGCGACCGACATTCATGCGTACGGCAGCGGTGGCAATCTGCGCTGGACGCTGCAGTCGCTGAACTTCGAAGGCATCGCCGCGCCGGACCTGGTCACGGACGGCGCGCTGTTCTACGGCAGCACGCACGTATACAGCGGCAGCGCGGGCGGCAAGTTCGTCGCGAACACAGTCGATCCGTTCACGTATCCGTCGGACCCGCGCATCAACATGAGCGATACGCAGCGCGACGAACACTTCGGGTTGCTCACGTCGGTCGGCGCGAACCGGATCCTCGTCGCGGCCGGCCAGAATCCGCCGGTCTTCTACTTCTATCACTTTAATGCGGCGAACGGTTACATCGCGATTCCGGACGGCTCGATTCCGGGCCCGGCGTTCAACACGACGCAGCGCGTGACGGGCGGCTTCAGCCTCGACAGCCAGGGCGGCGTATGGGCCGGCCTCGACAAGACCGGCGCGATCACGCACTACCCACTGACCGGCTTCGACGCGAACGGCAAGCCGTCGTGGGGGCCGGGCGTCGCGACCCGCATTCCGGCCAGCATCCAGCCGCTCACGCGCATCGTCTATCTCGCGGACAGCGACACGATGGTGCTCGCGCAGGGCGCGCTCGGCAGCAACGACTGGACGTCGATCGGCACGCGCATCGAGGTGTATCACGGCTGGCGCGCGGGCAATACGACGAAGCCGGACCCGGTGATCACGCTGCCGCACAGCGGCGCGAAATCGATCGATGCGGCGGGCAACCACCTGTTCGTCGGCTACTGGTTCAGCAGCAGCGGGCCGCTGTGGCCGAACGTCGACGCGTTCAATCTGACGACCGGCAATCTCGACACGACGCTCATCAACACGAGCCCCGCGACCGTCGACACCAGCAGCGCGATCGATGCGATGTACAGCATCCGCGCATACCGTCGGTCCAACGGCGAGTACGTGGTGATGAAGAACAACGTGAAGGGGAACAGCATCACCGTGTATCGGTGGACGCCGTGACGGGCATGCGCCGATCTCGGCGGTGACAATACGATGGCTGTCATCGAAACGCCTTCGCTGTAACGATGTGTAATTGTCCGGGCCGCAATGGAACCGGTCACGTGCTTGACATTGGGTGGCGATGTAATTCCCGCACGTCGACGATCGCCGACGCGCCGTATTTCGATCGATAGTACGGGCTCCCGCCGCTGCGCGATACGGCCAGACGACGCCAGGATCATGCCGGACACGTCAGACGATACTCGCCCCCACCAGTACAGAGGATTCCTATGAAAAATATCCAGGTCAAGCGCGCGCTCCGGCTCGGCGCGATCATGTCGGCCGTGCTGTTTGCATCGCAGGCATATGCGGACGGGTTCAACGCCGCCGATGCCGCCCGCGTGCCGAGCGGCCAGTTCGTCACGCCGCTGGTCGTGCGCGGCGCGGTGCGGCAATTTCTGAATCCCGGGCTGACGGCCTATCCGCATTTCGTCGCGGGGGAGGCCGTGCGCTCGCAATTGAGCCCCGACGGCAAGACGCTGGCGATCATCACCGCCGGTCAGAACTCGCTGTACAAGCCGGACGGCTCGGTCGATACCGCAGCGTCGACGCAGTTCATCTTCCTGTACGACGTCGCGGGCGCGAACAAGACGCGCCCGGCGCTCAAGCAAGTGCTTCAGCAGACCAACGCGTTCGTCGGCCTGGTGTTTTCGCACGACGGCAGCAAGCTCTATGCGACCGGCGGCAGCGACGATGCGGTTTACGTGTATGCGCAGCACGGCGGCGCGTGGGCGCTATCGACCACGATCGCGCTCGGCCACGGCGGCAAGGGCGTCGGCATTCGCGTGCAGCCGAACGCAGCCGGTCTCGCGCTGTCGGCCGACGGCAAGACGCTCGTCGTCGCGAACAACTACAACGATTCGATCAGCGTGATCGATACCGCGACCGGCAGCGTGCGCTACGAGCATGACTTGCGTCCGTTCTTCTCCGGTAACGAAGGCCGTAGCGGCGATGCCGGCGGCACGTTCCCGTTCGCGGTCGCGATGAAGGGCAACGGCATCGCATACGTATCGTCGGATCGCGATCGCGAAATCGTCGCGGTCGACGTGTCGTCGCCGTCGCATGGCCGCCTCGTGAAACGCATCAAGCTGGATGGCAACGCGCTCGGCATGACGCTCGACGCATCGCAGTCGCGGCTGTTCGTCGCGCAGGACAACGCCGACCAGGTCGCGGTGATCGACACCGACAGCAACGCGGTCGTGAACCGGATCGATGCGCGCGCGCCGGCCGGCGTGCTCCCGCACGGCCAGGCGCATACGGGCGCGGCAACGTACGCAGTGACGCTGTCGCGCGACGGTCGCACGCTGTATGCGACCAACGCCGGCGCGAACGAAATCGCCGTCATACCGCTCGTCGGCGAGCGCGCGTATCGCGTCACGGGCTTGATCCCCACCGCGTTCGAGCCGCACGACGTGACGTTCAGCGCCGACGGCACGTGGATGTACGTCGTGAACGGCAAGAGCACGACCGGCCCGAACCCGGATCACCTGTTCGGCGCAACGCCGGCGCAGGCAGCCGCGTCGCACGCGTCGAACGAATATCAGTTCCAGCTCGAGCGCGCGTCGCTCGTGAGCGCGCCGGTGCCGGCGGCCCATGAACTGCCGATGCTCACGCAGCAGGCGGCCCGCAACAACTTCTATCGTCCGGAAGACAACGACCGCGACAACGAAGTGATGGGCTTCTTGCGCCGTCACATCAAGCACGTGATCTACGTCGTCAAGGAAAACCGCACGTTCGACCAGGTGCTCGGCGACATCGGCAACGGCGCCGACGGCGATCCGCGGCTGGCCCAGTTCGGCCGCAACATCACGCCGAACTTCCATCGTCTCGCGAGCCAGTTCGTGACGCTCGACAATTTCATGAACCCGGGCGACGGCAGCATGGACGGCTGGTCGTGGGCGCTGCAGGGGCGCGTCACCAACACGGAGACGATCACCCAGCAGATCAACTACGCGGCGGTCAATCGCGGCCTGTCGTACGAGAGCGAAGGCACCAACCGCAGCGTGCCGGTCAACTGGGAAACGGTGCAGCAACGCGACGCGGTGGCCGGCCCGGCCGGCACGACGAACTACAGCAACGCGGCGGCGGCCCTGCCGGGCGGTGCGGCGAACCTGCTGCCCGGCACGGGCAACCATGCGTCGTCCGATGCGCCGTTCGGCCGTCAGCGCGGCTACATCTTCGATGCGGTGCTGGCCGGCGGCGGCACCGTCCGCAACTACGGCTTCCTCGTGAACAACGTCGGCAGCATCGGCACGGCCGCGAACCCGATCGTCGATCCGCATGCGGCCGGTGTCGTGCAGGCCGCCGCGCTCGATCCTCGGCTCGCGCCGATGACCGACGTGTACTTCCGCGGCTTCGACCAGACGTATCCGGATCAGTGGCGCCTCAACGAGTGGAAGCGCGAGTTCGACCTGTACGTCGCGAGCGGCAACCTGCCGACGCTGTCGCTGGTGCGTCTGTCGCACGATCACATGGGCGCGTTCGGCACGGCGTTCGCCGGCGTGAATACGCCGGAAACGCAGCAGGCGGACAACGATCTGGCCGTCGGCCGGCTCGTCGAGGCCGTGGCGAAGAGCCCCTATGCGAACGACACGCTGATCGTCGTAACCGAGGACGATGTGCAGGACGGTCCCGATCACGTGGATTCGCACCGCGGGCCCGCGTACATCGTCGGGCCGTATGTGAAGCAGGGCGCGGTGATCCGGACGCGCTACAGCCAGGTCAACGCGCTGCGTACCATCGAGGACGTGCTCGGTACGCAACACATGAACCTGAATACCGCGTATCAGCGACCGATGACCGACGTGTTCGACGTGCATGGTCCGGTGTCGTGGAGCTATACGGCCGTCGCGTCGACGGCGCTGAAGGGCACCGGGTTGCGCGTGGCCGAAGCGGCGGGCGAGAACGCGCTGCAATACGCGGCCGGCCCGGACGTCACGCCGACGCACGACGCCGCGTACTGGGCGAAGGTGACGGCGAAGTTCGACTTCGACGATGCCGACGAAGTGCCGGCGGATCAGTTCAACCGCGTGTTGTGGAAGGGGATGATGGGCGCGCGGCCGTATCCGAAGCTGCGGGGTGTGACGCAGAAGGTCGCGAGCCGCGACGACGATTGATCGTTCGGGCGGTCGAGGTGGAAGCGGGCCTTTCCGTCGGGAGGGCCCGTGCTTTTAGCGGGGCGCGTGGCAACTGCGGGTATCGCCGGCTCCTGATGGGGTCGCGCGGCGTCACGCGTGCCAGATCATGTTCGCGCTCGTGTCGGTTTCCGATGCGACGCGAAAGCCGAGCCGCTCGTAGAGCCGCCGCGCCGGGTTGCCATGCAGCACGCTGAGCGATACCGGCACGCGCGCATGCGCGGCGTCGGTCAGCAGCGCGTGCAATACGGCTTCGCCGATTCCCTGCCGCTGGCGCGCGGGGTGGATCTGGATCTGATGGACGTGCCATTCGCCGGCCGCGCGCGTCACCTTCAGCAGGCCGATGGCGTCGGCGCCTTCGCAGACGATCATCGCGTCGTCGAAGTTCGCGCGGATGCGCCGGTCGTGCGCTTCATCGTCGGTCGGCGCGCCGACGCGCTCCAGGTGCTCGGTCATCGTGGGCCGACGGAGCGTCAGCAGGAACGGGAGGTCTTCCCGGGAGGCAGTACGCAGATGGATTGCCGGTTTCATGAGTGGTGAGCGGTTGCGTCGCGCGCGAGGCTTCGACGTGGATCACAGGCCCGGCAACGGAATCTGCAGGCCGGCCGGGCGATGTTCGAGGACATCCGTGACCTCGTACTCGGTTTTTGCCCCGTCCGAAGTGTGCCACTGCTGCATACGGACATTGCACAGGAGCACGTCCCCCTTGCTGAAACTGATCTGGCTGTTGTTCACGCGAGACAGGAAGCCGGCATCCGTGATCGTCGCGTGAATCGTCGACGTGCCGTCGTACAGTCGCCATTTGTTGTCGTCCTTGAACGCAAGCGACACGATCGAGAACGCCATCTTGCGATGCTCGTCGAGCAGGAGCGCAGCGGTTGGCTCGGGCGCGTGAAACCATGGCATCTCGTCGCGGGTGACCGTCTCGTACACCTCCGTGTCGGTGCCGGCCGCGAACATCTCGATGCCGTCGCGCGCGAGCGGCGCAAGCACTTGCGCGGTTGCGTGGCGAACGCGGACGTCGCGCAGAAGCGTGAGCACGGGCAGGTCGATTTCGAGGGCGTCGCCGTCGACGTGCAGCACCGCGGTGTAGTCCCGCATTCGCACTTGGGCGATCTCGCGCCCACGCAGCCATTTGAGGACCGCGAAAAGCCCGCTCCTCGCTCTTGGCGCGGCGATGCCGAGCGCGGTCAGGATCGTGACCGCGTTGGCGAGTGCCGTGCCTTCGTTGCCGCTCAACAGATCGCGCATGCGGCCGAGCAGGGAGGTCGCGAGCGTGAAATCGATGCCGAAGCTGCCGGTCTTGAAGCTGCCGCGCACGTTCACCTGCGGCCGAACCTGATCGCCGCACAGCGCGCGCGTCGACGCATCGAGCAAATCGCCGAAGGGGAGCAGCGCGGGCGCGAGTTCGCGCACGTCCATCTCGGACGATTCGAGCGCGGGCCCGTCGTAGGTGACGCGAAATCGGCTCATCGCGTCGCAGGGGCCGATATCGGCCGGGCCGGTACTGTTTCCATTTGCGGTCATGTGGCGTGCTGGCAGGAAAGGTGGACGATACCCGAAACGAACGCTTTCGGACGTCCTTCATGTTGAACACGAATGACTGTTTGCGCGCGATTTTGGCCATCCGGACAAGACGACTCGCCGACGCGTCCCGACAGCGGCCGACAAGCAACGAACTTGTCCGATAGCGTCAATTCGGACGCGAATCCATGTCAGGTTGCTGCGACCATGAATCGGTTTGAAGCGCTGCGCACGTAGATCGGGGCAATGCAACGCCAATTGAGCGGCGAGCGATTTCTCGCGCTTCGCATCTACCGGCAGGATGCGTACATCTATCGGTTGTCGCGCGCCATCACGTTCACCGACGGGCAGGTCGCGAAGTATTCGTTTCCTGCTCCGCACGAAGCATGGCGGCGCGCGCTTCCGGCCGCCGCGCAATCCGCTCCCGCACCTCCGGCGCCGCGAGGCACGTGGCCACGGCCTCGTACCCCGGCGCGCCCGGGTAAGGCACCACGCGCGCAGGCGGGCTGTGATTGGCCGGGCACAACAGGATGGTTTCGTCGGGGCCGACCGCTGCTAGATCGAGGATCGCCGTCGAGCGGGTCAGCAGGAACAGCGGCCGCATGCCGGCGGCCGCGCGTTCGCGCAGATGCGCGATCAATGCCAGTTGGGTGGCGCGGTCGAGGCCTTGTTCGATCATGTCGACGATCCGCACGCGCGGGCTTTCCGCTTCGAGGCTGACGAGCAGCGCGGTCAGCGCCGCCGACGGCGTCGCGCCGTTGTCGACGAGCAACGCCGACGTGCGGTCGACGCGCGACTTCAGTTCCGGATCGGCACGCAATGCGTCGGATGCCGCGGCGCAATCGTCGTCCAGCCGATCGAGGCCGACGAACGCGGCGCCAGGCAACGCATCGGCCAGCCGAAGCGCGAGCCGCGTCTTGCCGCTCCCCAGCGAACCGATGATGTAGTTCAACGGCCGGATATCGCGACACTCGAACCGTTCGCCGCCCCACGGCCACGGCAGATTGAACGCGACACCCGCGTCCGTTTCGCCGAGTAGCCGCGTCAGGTCGCCATCGGCCGGCATCCGGCCGCGCGTGAGGTCGGCGCGCATCGCGCGAACGCCGTCGAGCTTGCTCACGAGCGCTCGAATCTCGTGATCGAGCGCCGCTTCGTGAGTAGCCAGCGCGGCGTCGAGATGGCGCGCGTCGCCGTCGAGGACGCCCGCTACCTGCGCGAGCCCGAGGCCGAGCTTGCGCAGCGCCGCGATGTCGGCAGCGCGCGCGAGGTCTTCCGGGCCGTACGCGCGGTATCCGGCCGGCGTGCGTGCTGGCGTAACGAGGCCCTGCCGCTCGTACAGCCGCAGCGCCTTGATCGAGACGCCGAGCCGCGCGGCGGCGGCCGATGCGTTCAAACGGGGTGTGTCCGTACCCATCCGTCACCTCTTTGCCGACGATTCGTTGCGCTCAGCATAAAGGCGATCCCAAGGGTCGGGTCAAGCGCGATCGCGCGAACGTTCAGTCGGCGGCCGCGAACTCGTCCCGCAGCGCGCGATACAACCGCCGATAGCGCGCGAGCCGCCCCGCCAGCAGATCGGCCGACGCGGCATCGGGCACGACCGTCTCCGCGACGGGCGGCGCGACACAGACTTCCCCCAGCGTGTCGCCCGTCGCCGCAAGCCGCGCAAGGCGCGCTGCGCCGAGCGCCGCCCCGACCGCGCCGTCCGCATGGCGCTGCATCGCGAGCCCCGTCGCATTCGCGCACAGCCGCGCCCAGAACGCGCTCTTCGAGCCGCCGCCGATGAACGACACCGCGTCGAGCGTCGTGCCGGCCGCGCGCAGCGCGTCGTAGCCGTCGGCCATCGCGAACGCGACGCCTTCCATCACCGCATACGCGAGATCATCGGCATCGTGTTCGTTCGACAGCCCGAAGAACACGCCACGCGCATGCGCGTCGTTGTGCGGCGTGCGCTCCCCGCCCAGATACGGCAGGAACAGCGGCGCGCGAGCCGGATCGGCGCGCTCGGCGCGCGCCGCCAGCGCGCCGGGCGTCGTGCCGTGCGCGCGCGCGAGCCAGTCGAGGCTCGCGGCGGCCGACAGGATCACGCTCATCTGGTGCCAGCGCCCTTCGACGCAGTGACAGAACGCGTGCACGGCGGCGTCCGGGTTCGGCGCGAAGCGGTCGTTGCCGGCGAACAGCACGCCCGACGTGCCGAGCGACAGAAAACCGCTGCCGGCGCCCGTGACGCCCATGCCGATCGCGGACGCCGCGTTGTCGCCGGCGCCGCCGGCGATCGTCACGGGCCCGGCGATACCCCACTCGCGCCGCAGCGCGTCGCGCAACTGCGCCGCGGCCGCGTTGCCTTCGACGAGGCGCGGCATCTGTGCGCGCGACAGGTCGGTCGCGGCGAGCATCCGGTCGGACCAGTCGCGGCGCGCACAGTCGAGCCACAGCGTGCCCGACGCGTCGGACAGGTCGGACACGAATTCGCCGGACAGGCGCCAGATCAGGTAGTCCTTCGGCAGCAGCACCTTGTGCACCGCGCGAAACACGGCCGGCTCGTATTTCGCGAGCCACAGCAGCTTCGGCGCGGTGAAGCCGGGCATCGCCATGTTGCCGGTGATCGCGCGCGATTCCGGCACCAGCGCCTCGAGCTCGACGCATTCGGTGCCGGCGCGCGTGTCGTTCCACAGGATCGCGGGGCGCAGCACCTGGTCCGCGCGGTCGATCAGCGTCGCGCCGTGCATCTGGCCGGACAGCGCGATGCCGCGCAGCGCGGCGAAGCCGGCCGGGTGCGCGGCGCGTACCGACGCGATCGCGTCGAGCATCGCGTGCCACCACGCCTGCGGGCTTTGTTCGGACCAGTGCGGATGCGGCCGGCTGATCGACAGCGTGGCGGAGCCGGTCGCGAGCGGGACCGATCGGGAATCGGTGAGGAGAACCTTGACCTCGGACGTGCCGAGATCGATGCCGAGATATGTCACGTATGAAGCGTCCTGTCTGGGGCGCGCGGCGGCGCGCGTCGCGGGGGCGGCGCGTCGTCGCGGCCGTGCGGTTCGTTGAGCCGGTGCAGCGCGCGGAACTTCGACGGCGGCACCTGTTTCATCGCGAGAAACTGACGGTTGAAGTTCGACAGGTTGTTGAAGCCCACCCGGTAGCAGATGTGGGTCACCGTCAGGTCGGAAAACATCAGCAGCTCGCAGGCCTCGTTGATGCGCAGCCGGTTCAGGTAGCGCACGAACGACGAGCCGGTGTGACGCCGGAAAAACCGCGTGAAGGTGCTGACGCTCATGCCGGCGAACGCGGCGACGTCGGTTTCGCGCAGCATGCCGGGCAGGTTCTGCTGCAGGTACGACAGCACCTGGTTGATGGTCGACGACATGTAGTGCTGCGCGTCGCTGCGGTAGCCGGGCCCCGCGAGCACGCGCCGCTCGCGGCACGACGACAGCCGGTCGAACAGCGACATCAGGATCCCGACGCGCCGGCAGCCGTGCGCGTTCGCGAGTTCGAGCATCAGCGGCGCGACCTCGATGCCCACGCGGTCGGGAAACTGCACGCCGCGCGCCGCGTCGTCGATCAGGTCGATCACCGGCTGCAATTCGCTGAACGCGCCGACCATCTTCTCGATCGCATCGCGCGAGAACTGCAGCACGACGTCGCGCGACGGCACGCGTTCGCCGTCGGCGAGCTCGCTGACCCAATTGTGCGGCAGATTCGGCCCGGTGACGATCAGGTTGCCGGGGCCGAAATCGCCGATGTGGTCGCCGACGAACACCTTGCCGCGCGACGCCTGGATCAGATGAATCTCGTACTCCGGATGGAAGTGCCACTTCGCGACCGAATGCGGATAGTCGTGGACCCACGCGCGGAACGATTCGTCGCGGTGGGTGGGAACGATCTCGAGATCCGGGTTCATCGTGTGCTCCGTCGGGGCAGGCCGGCGTACTACGAACGGGACGTCGACCAGCCCGTCGCGGCAGGCGGCGTGGCGCGCGTCGCGGCCGCCGGCGCCGCCGCGTGCGCGATCGGGTTCGCATCCGGCGGCAGCGCGACGTTGCGCTCGGTGCCGGCGTCGAACAGATGCAGGGCTTCTTCGTCGAAGCGCAACGCTACCACGGCGCCCGGCGCCGGAGCCATCGGGGCCGGCACGAGGGCCGCGCACGGCTGGCCGCGCCAGTCCAGCGTGACGAGCGCCTCGGCGCCGAGCAATTCGACGAGTTCGACCGTGCCGGTCAGCGCGAGCGTACCCGGGGTCGGATCGCCTTCGGAGACGAGCCGCAGGTGGTTCGGGCGAATCGCGGCCTTCACCTGCTGGCCGTCCTGCAGCCGCGCGAAGCGTGAGGACGCGAGCGGCCAGCGCGTGCCGTTGCAGTCGAGCAGTACGGTCGTGCCGACGCGCGCGATCGTGCCGTCCGCGAAGTTCATCGCGGGCGTGCCGACGAACCCGGCCGCGAACACGGTATGCGGCTGGCCGTACAGCTCGGCCGGCGTGCCGATCTGCTCGATGCGGCCGCCGCGCATCAGCACGACGCGGTCGGCGAGCGTCATCGCTTCGAGTTGGTCGTGCGTGACGTACAGCGTGGTGGTCTTCAACTGCCGGTGCAGCCGCTTGATGTCGCCGCGCAACTGCGTGCGCAGCTTCGCGTCGAGATTCGACAACGGCTCGTCGAACAGGAACACGTCGGGCGTCTTGATCATCGCGCGCGCGATCGCCGCGCGCTGCTGCTGGCCGCCCGACATCGCGCGCGGGCGGCGCTCGAGCAGCGCGTCGAGGCTCAGGATGCGCGCGACGTCGCGCACGCGGCGGTCGATCTCGTCGGCCGGCACCTTCAGGCGCCGCAGGCCGAACGCGATGTTGTCGTACACCGTCATGTGCGGATACAGCGCATAGTTCTGGAACACCATCGCGACATTGCGCTCGCGCGGCGGCAGGTCGTTGACGACCGCGTCGCCGATCGCGAGCTCGCCGCCGGTGATCGCCTCGAGGCCCGCGATCATTCGCAACATCGTCGACTTGCCGCAGCCGGACGGGCCGAGCAGCACGATGAATTCGCCGTCGGCGATCTCGAGGTCGAGCGGATGCAGCACGGCGGGGCCGCCGTCGTAGTGCTTCGACAATGCGTGGCAGACGATTCGGGCCATGGCTCAATCCATTTCGATCTGAATCTTGACGTCGCGCGGCTGCCCGCTCGCCGCTTCCTCGAACGCGCGCACGCCTTCGGAAAACGGGAACGTGCGCGAGATGAACGGCTTCACGTCGATCGCGCCGGATGCGATCAGCGCGAGCGCGCGCGGGAAGATGTTCGCGTAGCGGAACACCGATTCGATGCGGCCTTCCTTCGCCTGCAGCGCGACCACGTCGAGCGGCACCGGCGCCACCGGCATCCCGATCAGCACCGCGCAGCCGCCGGGGCAGATCAGATCGACGAGGCCCGCATACGCGTTCGCGCTGCCGCTTGCCTCGAACACGACGTCCGCGCCCCAGCCGCCCGATGCGTCGGCCACCGCGTCGGCGAGCGGCTGCGTGCGCACGTCGACAGTCGTGACGGCCGGATTGCCGGCGAACAGCGCGAGCTTGTCCGGCACGACGTCGGCGAGGATCACGCGCGCGGCGCCGCCGGCAAGTGCGGCGAGCGCCGTCATCGCGCCGATCGTGCCGGCGCCGATCACGACCGCGAGGTCGCCCGGTTTCATCGCCGCCTTCTTCGCGGCCTGCAGGCCGATCGACAGCGGCTCGACGATCGCGCCTTCGGCGAACGAAACGTTGTCGGGCAGCCGGTACGTGAACGTGGCCGGATGCACGACGAACGGCGTCAGGCAGCCGTGGACCGGCGGCGTCGCCCAGAAGCGCACGTCGGGATCGAGGTTGTAGAGCCCGCGCAGCGTCGCGGGCGAATCGAGGCGCGGCACGCCGGGCTCCATGCACACGCGGTCGCCGACGCGCAGGTGCGTGACGTCGGCGCCGGTCTCGACGACGGTGCCGGACGCTTCGTGACCGAGCACCATCGGCGCATCGACGCGGAACGGGCCGATTCCGCCGTGAACGTAGTAATGCACGTCGCTGCCGCAGACGCCGACCGTATGAACCTTGATCCGGACGTCGCCGGGGCCGACCTCTTGCGGCAGGTCGATGTCGCGCAGCGCGAGCTCGCGCGTGCGTTCGAGTACGAGCGCTTTCAACGTGTTCTCCTTATTTTCCCTTGACGATCGAATTGAGCAGCCGGCTCAGCATGCCGACGAATACGAGCGGCGGCAGCGCGAGCAGCACCGTCGACGCGTTGATCACGCCCCACGGCACTTCCTGGCCGAGCGACGTGAACGCGGACGCGACCACCGGCAGCGTCGCGCTGCGCGACGACGTGAGCGCGAGCGCGATCATCAGTTCGTTCCACACCAGCACGAAGCTGAACACGATGCCGCCGAGCAGCGTGCTCGCGCACACCGGCAGCGCGATATGCCAGAACACCGCGTACGGGCCGTAGCCGTCGAGCGCGGCGGCTTCCTCGATCTCGCGCGGCAGCCGGCGAAAGACGGGAATCGACAGCCACGTGATGGTCGACAGCGTGACGAGCAGGTACGTGACGATCATCGACAGCTTCGTGTCGTACAGCCCGAGATCGACCCAGATCGCGATCAGCGGCAGCGCGACCGCGACGGGCGGCAAAAAGCGCAGCGACAGCAGGAAGAACTGGATGTCGCGCTTGCCGCGCACGGGGTAGCGCGCGATCGCATACGCGGCCGGCACGCCGAGCAGCGCGCCGATCAGCACGGCCGCGCCGACGATCGCGATGCTGTTGCCGAGGCCGATCAATACTTCGGGGCTCGACAGCACCTGTTCGTAGTTCGCGAGCGTCGGCGTGAAGAGGAAGCGCGGCGTCGGCGTGACGATGTCGAGCAGGTGCTTGAGCGAATTAAGCACGGCCCAGAACAGCGGGAACGCGGCGACGATCAGGATCGCGCCGGCGATCGCGACGGTGGACACGGTGGCGGCAGGGCCGCGGCGAGCCATTCGGCGAGCCGTCAGTCGTCCCATTTGTTGACCCTCTTCCAGATGAGCGTGAAGACGAGCGTGGTCGCGACCATCATCAGCACGGCCATGCCCGACGCATACGACACCTTGCCGGCGAGGCCGATGCCCTGCTGGTACGCGTAGAGATCGAGTGTTTCGGTCGCGATGCCGGGGCCGCCCTTGGTCATCACGTAGATCAGGTCGAACGAGCGCAGCGATTCGACCATCTTGATGAACACGAGGCTCACGAGCGGCGCCTTCAGCATCGGCAGCGCGATGTACGCATGCACCTGCCACGTCGTCGCGTAGTCGAGCCGCGCGGCTTCGAGCGGCTCGGGCGGCAGCGTCTCCAGCAGCTTCAGGATCACGACCGCGAAGAACAGACCCCACTGCCACACGTCGACGAGCGCGACCGCATACAGCGCGAGATGCGGATCGGCGAGAAACGCGGTGTGCTCGACGCCGAGCATGCCGAGCAGCCAGCTCAGGATCCCGGTGAGCGGCGCGTACATGAACTTCCAGATGAACGCGGCCGACACGCGCGGCAGCAGCACCGGCATGATCAGCACCAGCGACGCGACACGGCGCCAGCGACCGTGCACGCGCTCGAACAGGAACACCGCGAGCGCGATGCCGACCAGCACCGCGCCGGCGACCGTGACGACTTCCCACAGCACCGACACCTCGATCGCGTTCAGGAAGCGCCGGTCCGACGCGAGCCGGACGAAGTTGCGCAGGCCGACGTATTCGCTGTCCGGGTAGCGCAGCACGCGGTTGCGCAACGCGAGGTTGATCGCGGCGATCGTCGGGACGAGGCTCAGGACCGCGAGCAGCACGAGCGTCGGCGCGAGGAACACCCACGGCAGGCTCGTGCGGTCGCGGCGCGCGCCGGCGCGCCGGGCCGAAGGCTGGGAAGGGGCCGGGCGGACGCCGAGCGCGCGTCCGCCGGCGCCGTCATTTGCGAGCGACATGTTCGAGCGCGTCCTTCGCGTACTGGTCCGCGTCGTCGAGCGTGCTGCGGATGTCCGTCTGCGTGCCGGTGAACACCTGTTCGAGCGCGATGCCGAGGTTGTCGCCGATATCCGGCCACTGCGGCGTGCGCCAGATCGTCACCTGCGTGACGGGGTTGGTGTCGTTCAGCCCGGCCTGGATCTGCGGCGCGACGTGTTGCTTGAAGTACGGGCTGGCGATCGTGCTCGAGCGGTTGTAGTCGCTGAACACGCCGTTGCGCAGCCGTGCCTGCTCCTGGTCCTTGCTGGTCGCCCATGCGATGAAGCGGCCGGCGGCCATGCGCGTGCAGTCGTCCTTCGCGCCGACGGCCGAGATCGCGAAGCCGTGACCGTACGCGGCCGACGGCAGCGGCGCGGGCGGCCGCGTGTAGCCGACCTTGCCGGCCACGCTCGACTTGCTCGCGTCTTCCATCCAGTCCGCGAACGGCGTCGACTCGATCATAAACGCGACCTTGCCGGAGCGGAACGCTTCGAGCGCGTTGCTCCAGTCGTAGGTGGCGGCGCCCGGCGGCGCGTACTTGAACAGGTCGCCGTAGAGCTGCGTGGCCTTCACGGCGGCCGGCGAATTGAACGCGGGCTGGCCGCCCTTGTCGGTCCACGCGCCGCCCATGCCGAGCATGAACGGCGACCAGCGCCACACGTTCATCCCCGAGCCGCGCTGGCCGCGCGCGACCCAGCCGTACAGCTTCGGCGGCGCGTTGAGCTTCTTGATCGCGGCGACGAGCTGGTCGAGCGTCTTCGGCACGGGGATGTGCGCGGCGTCGAGCAGGTCGCGGCGGTAGAACAGGAAGTCGCCGCCGCCGATCAGCGGCGCGAAGTACGCGACGCCGTTGTAGCTCGCGACCGCGCGGCGGCCGGGCAGGAAGTCGTCGTAGTCGTATTCCTTCGGGTAGTACTTGAGGAGCGGCACGATCCAGTTGGCCGACGCGAATTCGGCGACGTTCGCCTCGTCGACGTAGTAGATCTGGTAGGAGCCCGCGCCGGTCGACGCGTCGAGCCGCGATTTCGCGCGGCGGTCGTTCTCGCCGAAATAGCTGATCTCGACCTTCGTGCCGCTCTTCTTCTCGTAGTCGGCCAGCGATTTCTCCATCACCGACAGGCCGAGGCTCTTCTGCGCGAGCACCCGAAGGGTCGGCACCTTGCAGACCTGCGCGGCCGCGACGCCCGGCAGACAGGCGCCGAGCAGCACGCCGGCTGCGACGATTCGCATCTTGTTCACCCGTGTCTCCTTGATTCTGCTTGTTCGAATGCCGCCGATGACGGCAGGAACAATGGTGTGACGCGGGCGATGCGATCACCACATCAAAAGAGTTTGCAAACCGATACTTTTTGCTCAGGTCGGGTCGTGCGATGCACAAAATGTGGTGGTCGGGGTGGGCGCGGGCACGGCGACCGACCGACGGGAGGCCAATGCGGCGTTACCCGCGCGACGGACGCTGCGGCGCATCGTCGAGCGCGATCCGGTAGACGCGCAGCGCGTTGTCATGCCAGATCGCGCGGCGCGCGGGGCCGTCGAGATGCGCGATCGCGCCGGCGAACGTGCGCAGCAGCGCGGGATAGGACACGCGCAGCCCGGCCACCGGGAAATTGCTCGCGAACAGGCAACGCCGCCAGCCGAAGATCGTGATCGTGTCGCGGACGATCCGCGCGTTGTTCGCGTCATTCCATGCCGCATCGCGCAAGCCGAGCTCGGAGATTTTCACGGTCACGCGCGGCAACGCGGCGAGCGCGGTCATGCCGCGGCGCCAGCGCGCGAGCCCGGCTTCGGAACGATCCCACGGCAGCCCCGCGTGTTCGAGCACGACGTCGACTTCGGGCGCATCGGCCAGCATCGCGGCCGCGTCGCCGAGATGCCAGAACGGCACGCGCAGATCCCAGCTCAGGCCGTGCGCGGCGAGACGTTCGAGCGCCGCCGGCCAGCGCGGATCGTGCAGTGCGCCCGGTTCGTCGATCGATGCATCGGGCGCTGCCGCGGTGCGCGGCTTGAAACGGACGCCGCGCACGCGCGGCCATGCGGCCTGTTCGGCGAGCCGTTCGTCCGCGTCGCCGGCCAGCAGGTCGACCCACGCGACGAGCGCCGACGGCAGCGCGTGCGCGGCCGCGACCTCGTGCAGCCAGCGCGTTTCCGCGAGCGCTTCGTCACGCGCACGTTCGGCTTCGACGTGCACGCTGGCGACGAGCGGCGCGCATCGTGCCGCGCGCCGGAAATCGTCGACGCCGAAGTTGCGGCACAGCGCCGCGTAGTCGCCGAACATGAAGCGCGCCGGGTCGTAGTGCGTCTGCAGCCACGGGTAGTGCGCGCCCGCATCGAGTCGCCACAGATGATGATGCGCGTCGACGAGCGCGTCGGGCATGCCGTCGGGCGGCGCGTCGTCGCGCATGTCAGAGCGCGCCGGCGAGCACGTACGACGCATCGGGCTCGCGCAGCGTCGGCAGCGCACCGACGAAGCGCCATGCGTCGAGGTCGAGTTCGCGCACATGGTCGTCCTGGAACGATACGTATGCGACGCGCCGCGACGGATGAAACGACAGCGCGGTCGGGTTCGCGGGCAGCGCGATGCGCTCGATCTCCTCGAGCTGGCGCGCGTCGAATACCGAGATCGACCGTTCGCCCGAATTGGTCAGCAGCAGCAGGTCCCGACCGTCGGGCGCGCTCGCCCGATAGATGCGGTTCGGATCGCTGCGGGTTTTCACGCGGCGGCGGCAGGTCATCGTTTCGGTGTCGATCTCGACCAGCGTGTCGTCGCCGCGATTCGCGACGAACAGCGTGCGCTCGTCGCTCGACAGCGCATTGCCTTCCGGGCGCGGGCCGGGCATCACCGCGCGCGGCGCGACCGTCGCGTCGCGCGGATGGAATTGCGTGACCGTGTTCGACAGCAGATGCACGCCGTACGCGCGGCTCGCGTCGCGCGAGAGCGTCACGAGGTGCGTCTTCACGCCGCCGGACGGCACGGCCATGTTCGGTACCGATTGCCGGGTCGGCTCGTCGAATACGAGCAGCATGTCGTGCGCCTCGCTCATCGCGTACAGCCTCCCGTCGCGGTCGCTCGCCATCCCGTGCGGCCGGTAGTACGGCCACAGGTCGAGCATGCGCGTGTGCGTGCGCTCGACGAGATCGATCTCGGCGATCCGGTGATCGCCTTCATGACCGCGCGACCACGCAGTCTCGATCCCGAAAATGCCGACGTACGCGTAGCGGTCGTTCACGTCGACGGTGAACTCGTGCGGAAAGTTCGGCAACACGATGTGCTTGAGCGCGGCGTGGGTTTCGAGATCGTAGAAGCTGAAGGTGTGGGCGCATTTCTGCACCAGCAACAGGATGTCGTTCATGGTGTGTCTCCGTTGTTTCGTTCGCGTGCCCGCCGTGTGTCGGCGCGCGCGTCAGTCTTCGCAGCGGCGGGGCAGCGTCAGCGCGAGCAAGCCTGCCACGGCCAGCGTGACGGCGAGGCTGTACACGCCGGCCGCCGCGCTCACGTGCTGCGTCAGCACGCCGACCGCATACGGGCCGCAGAAGCCGCCGAGGTTGCCGAGCGCGTTGATCAGGCCGCGTGCGCTGCCGGCCGCCTCGACGCTGCAGAGCTTCGGCGGAATCGCCCAGAACACGCCGGCCGCCGCCTGCAGGAAGAAGCCGCAGCCGATCAGGAACGCGAACGACACGGCCATCGACGCATGCGTGAGCACCGACAGCGCGAGGCACGCGGCGAAGCCGACGAGCGGCAGCAGCACGAACAGCCGCCGCTTTCCGGTCCGGTCGGACCAATACGACGTGACGAGCATCCCGATCACCATCGCGACGTACGGCAGCATCGCGAGCAGGCCGATCCTGCCCATCCCGCTGTGCGTGAGGTTTTTCAGCAGGGTCGGCAGCCACATCGTATAGCCGTAGATGCCGGCCTGATAGCAGAAGTTGATCGCGATGAGCAGCCAGATCGTCGGGTGGCGCAGCAGCGCGCCGAACGAGGCGGCCGCCGGCGTGCCGGCCGCGCGCTTGCGTTCCTGCTCGTCGCGCAGCGCGTCGAGGATGTACGCCTTCTCGCGCGGCGACACCCAGCGTGCGGTCTGCGGGCCGTCGTCGGCGAACAGCATCCACACGACCAGGCACAGCAGCGACAGCGCGCCCGCGCTGAAGAACAGGTGATGCCAGTCGTACGCGGCGAGGATGAAACCGGACAGCGGCGCGGTGATCATCCCGGCGAGCGGCACGAACAGGATGACCATCGCATTCGCGCGGCCGCGTTCGCGATCGGGAAACCAGTGGCTGACCATCGTCAGCACGACGGGCAGCATCCCGCCCTCGGCCACGCCGAGCAGGAAGCGTAGCGTCAACAGTTGCCACGTATGGGTGACGAGCCCGGTCAGCGCCGACAGCACGGCCCAGCTCACGAGCGACCACGCGATGAAGGCCTTGCCGCTGCCGAGCGCCGCATGTCGGCCGCCGGGAATCTGCAGGAACAGGTAGCCGAAGAAGAAGATGCCGCCGGCGAGGCCGGCCATCGTCGCGTCCATGCCGAGATCGGCGTTCATCCCGCCCGGCATCGCGAACGCGATGTTCACGCGGTCCATGTAGGAAATGATGCAGGCGAGCAGCAGCGGCGGGATCACGCGCAGCCAGCGGCGGCGCGGAATGGCTTCGCCGGCTTCGTATGCCGGGGTCGCGGGGTTCAGCAGATTCATGGTGTCTCCGTCCTTCCGATGAGCGGCGGCGGCCTTCTGTCGGGCCGCCGTCACGCCGATGCGCAACGCGCGCGCGTTGCGGGTGAAAAAACGATGTCTAGCGCCCCCAGCGCAGCACGAGCGGGTCGAGCCGCCGCGCGGTGTCGAGCAGGCCGGCACGTACCTGCGGATGCAGCTCGGGCCACGGCGCGCGCGGCCGGTCGCACGCGATCACGCCGCCTTCCTTCATCAGCGCCTTCGCGGTGAGGAAGCCCGACTGGCGGTTCTCATAGTTGATTAGCGGCAGCCAGCGCGCGTACTCGTCGTACGCGTCGTCGCGACGCCCGGCGAAATACGCGTCGGTGATCCGGCGAATCCCGTCCGGATAGCCGCCGCCCGTCATCGCACCGGTCGCGCCGGCATCGAGGTCGGCGAGCAGCGTGATGCCTTCCTCGCCGTCCCACGGCCCTTCGATCGCGTCGCCGCCGAGCGCGATCAGCTCGCGCAGCTTCGACGCGGCGCCGGCGGTCTCGATCTTGAAGTACGACACGGCGTCGATCTCGCGCGCGAGCGTCGCGAGCAGCGACGCGGGCAGCGCGACGCCGCTGGCCGGCGCATCCTGAATCATCAGCGGAATGGCGAGGCCGTCGGCGACTTCGCGGAAGTACGCGCGGATCTGCGCGTCGGAGACGCGGAACGTCGCGCCGTGGTACGGCGGCATCGCCATTACCATCGCGGCGCCGAGCGCCTGGGCGTGCCGGTTGCGTTGCGCGCAGATCCGCGCGCTGAAGTGCGACGTCGTGACGATCACCGGCACGCGCCCCGCGACGTGCTCGAGCGTGGTGCGCGTGAGCAGATCGCGTTCGTCGTCGCCGAGCGCGAACTGCTCGGAATAGTTCGCGTGGATGCAGAGGCCGTGCGAGCCGGCATCGATCATGAAATCGATGCAGCGGCGCTGGCCGTCGAGATCGAGCGCGCCGTGCGCGTCGAAAATCGTCGGCACGACGGGAAAGACGCCCTGGTAGCGTGTGCTCATGGCCGGCCTCACTCGACGATGTCGAACTGGTCGAGGAATTCGGTCTTCAACGTGAGGCCGAGGCCCGGCACGTCGTCGCGCAGTTGCAGGAAGCCGTTCTCGGCCACCGGCTCGCCGTCGAAGATGTAATAGAACAGCTCGTTGCCGACCTCGACGTCGAACATCGGGAAGTACTCGCTCATCGGTGACGCGAGCGTGCTCATCGTCAGGTGGTAGTTGTGCATCTGGCCCGCGTGCGGAATCACCGGCACGCTGTACGCCTCGCACAGCGCGTTGATCTTGTGCGCCATCGTGATCCCGCCGACGCGGTTCGTGTCGTACTGGACGACCGACACGGCCTTGCGGTCGAGCAGCTGCTTGAAGCCGTACAGCGTGAATTCGTGCTCGCCGCCGGAGATCGGGATGGTCGTGAGCCGGTTCAGTTCCGCGTAGCCGTCGATGTCGTCGGCGATCACCGGCTCTTCCAGCCAGCGCGGCTGGTACTTCTCCAGCTTCGGCAGGATGCGCTTCGCATACTCGAGGTTCCAGCCCATGTAGCACTCGAGCATCAGGTCGTTGTCGTAGCCGATCACTTCGCGGATCGCCGCGACCGACTTCAGGTTCTCGACCACGCCCTGCTGCCCGTGCGCGGGCCCGTAGCCGAAGCGCATCTTGAACGCGCGGAAACCTTCCTTCAGGTACTGCTGCGCTTCCTCCTGCATTGCCCTCAGGTCGGTGCGGTAGAGCTTCGAGTAGTAGCAGGGGATCCTTTCCTTGGTGCGGCCGCCGAGCAGCTTGAACACGGGCTTGCCGACGCTCTTGCCGAGGATGTCCCAGATCGCGATGTCGACCGCCGAGATCGCGGCCATGCCGATGCCCTTGCGGCCCCAGGCGTGCGTCGCGCGGTACATGCGCTGGCTCAGGTACTCGTAGTCCCACGGGTCCTGGCCGATCACGAGCGGCGCGAGGTACTGGTCGACGATCGCCTTCGCGACGTGCGGCGCGAGCGCGACGTTGCCGAGGCCGACGATGCCGTCGTCGGTTTCGACTTCGACGACCGTCCACGCATGGAAGCGGAACGTGCTCATCGTTTCCTGCGGCGCATACAGCAGGTCCATCGCGTTCGAGCAGAAGTTGCCTTGCGGCGGGACGGTCTTGCCTTTCCACTGGAATACGCGGGCGCGTACGGATCGGATCTTCATGAGGGTGTCTCCGGAATCGATGTCGTCGGTGTAGAAGGCGTGCGAGCGTCACGCCGAAACGGTGGGCGAGCGCCGCGCGGCGCCCATTCGGCACGCGATCTGCAGCGCCTGCCAGGACGCGCCGACGTCGGCCGTGCCGCGGCCCGCGATGTCGTACGCGGTGCCGTGCGCGGGCGTCGTGATCGGCACGGGCAGCCCGCCCTGCACGGTCACGCCGCGCGAGAAGCCGAGCAGCTTGATCGCGATCTGCCCCTGGTCGTGATACATCGTGACGACCGCCTGGTAATCGCCGGCCTGTGCCTTCAGGAAGATCGTGTCGGCCGGGAACGGGCCGTGGAACGGCGCGTCGGTCGGCCAGTCGCGCGCCTGCAACCGGCGCACGGCCGGCTCGATGACGTCGACTTCCTCGCGGCCGCAACTGCCGCCGTCGCCGCCGTGCGGGTTGAACGCGGCGATCGCGACCTTCGGCGCGGCGACGCCGTTCGCGAGCAGCGACCGGTAGATCAGCTCCGACGCCTGTTCGATCCGTTCGATGCTCAGCTGGGCGGCCGCATCCTTGAGCGGAATGTGCGACGAGATCCGCGCCGTCCACAGTTCGCCGAGCGTGTTGAATTCGCAGAAGTAGCCGGTCACGCCGAGCGCTTCGGCGAAGTGGTGCAGTTCGTCGTCGTGACGCAGGCCGCCGAGCTTCATCGCGTACTTGTTCAGCGGTGCGAAGCAGATCGCGTCGACGTCGCCGGCGCGCGCGGCGTCGAGGCAACGGTCGAGCACGGTCAGCGCCGAGCGGCCGCCGGCAGCGCCCGCCTGGCCGACCGTGACCAGCGCGGGATCGACCGTATCGACCGCGACGAACGCGGCGCGCTCGGTGGACGGCCGGCCGCGCACGGCGGCGAGCGACGCGACGGGTTCGACGTCGACCTCGACGCCGGCGACACGCTGGCCGGCTTCCCACAGCCAGCGATCACCGATCAGTACGAGGTTCGCGCGGGCGGTCGCGTCGGGGCGGGCGAGCAGTTTCGCGATCAGTTCGGCGCCGATGCCGGCGGGGTCGCCGAGCGTCAGCGCGACGACGGGCAGGGCGGCGTCGGTCGAGGGGGTGTGCATACGGTGTCTCCGGTGGCGGCGCGCGGCCGTTGGTCTATGGGGTTGATGCTAGGTAGACGGAATGAGTCGGTAAATTGAAAACTCTTGATGAATCGATAACCTGGAGTAATCAAAGATGGGCTCGATCGACCGACGAGATTCGACCCCGCAACTGCTGAACCGGCTGCGGATGCGGCAGATCGCGCTGCTGCTCGCCGTGGACGAATGCTCGACGCTGCGCGCGGCGGCCGAGCAGATGGGCCTCACGCAACCGGCCGCGACGAAGATGCTGGCCGAGCTGGAGAGCGCGCTCGGCCAGCGGCTGTTCGATCGCATCGGGCGCGGGCTCGTGCTGAATGCGGCCGGCGAGCGCGTGCTCGGCTATTTCCGCGGCATCCGCGGCAGCATGGAGGCGCTGAACCGCGAGCTCGGCGAGCTGCAACTGGGCAGCGCGGGGCGGCTCGCGATCGGCAGCATCATGGCGGCGTCGCCGGGGCGGCTGACCGAGGCGCTGGTGCGGCTGAAGGCGCGTTATCCGCTGCTCGCGATCGACATCGCGGTGGATACGAGCGACCGGCTGATGCCGCAGCTTCGCGAAGGCGTGCTCGAAGTGGTGATCGGGCGCAACGCCGGGACCGACTGCGACTTCCGCGTGGTCGACGACGAGGCGCTCGCGATCATCGCGGGCCGCGCGCATCCGCTCGCGGGCGCGGGGCCGGTCGAGTTCGACGCGCTGCTCGATTACGCATGGATCCTGCAGCCGGCCGGCAGCCCGGCGCGCGAGGTCGTGGAGCGCGAATTCCGCGCGCGTCACCAGCCGATGCCGCGCGGGCTCGTCGAAACGGGCTCGATCCTGACCACGATGAACCTCGTCGACCGTTCGTCGATGCTCGGCGTGATTCCGCTGACGGTCGCGCAGCGCAACGCGGCGCACGGGCTCGTCGCGATCGTCGACTACACGCTCGAGCAGAAGCTGCCGTCGTACGGCAGCCTCGTGCGGCGCGACCGGCCGTTGAGCATTCCCGCCCAGCAGTTTCTCGCGCTGTTTCACCAGGACGCCGTGGGCGCGGACGGCGGCGCCTGATCCGGCGGTGCGCCGCCGCGCCGGTCACGCGTCGTGGAACGCGGCGATGCGTGACGACGGCGCGGAAGGGACGGCGGCAGCGAAGACCGGCTTCAGCGTGCCGACGGCGCGGCGGGCGCGTCGCCGAGCGCCGGCATCGAGTCGGACAGCGCGCGGTCCGGCCGAATCCGCAGCGCGGCGACGATGCCGAACAGCAGCATCGCGACCGAGCCGACGAACGGCACCGTCCAGCTGCCGGTGCGATCGACGAGATAGCCGAACAGGATCGGCGACAGGATTCCCGAGATCGCGGAACCGGCGTTCATCATCCCGCTCGCGATGCCGGCATGGGCCGGCGCGATATCGCTCGGCACGGCCCAGATCGGCCCGATCGTCAGTTCGAGGCACAGGAACGATCCCGACAGGCACAGCGCGACGCCGGCCGTCGAGTGCACGAACGCGAGCGGCAGTAGGCACGCGAGCGCACCGACGAAGCTCGTCACGATCACGCTCTGGCGCGACAGCGCGAGGTTGCCGGTCTTCCGGTAGATGCGGTCGCAGAGCCAGCCGCCGAGCGTGTCGCCGACCACGCCCGCGAAGAACACGCCGGACGCGAACAACGCGGTCGATTTCAGGTTGAGGCCCTGGCCGTTCAGGAAAAAGGTCGGCAGCCACGTGAAGAACAGCCACGCGGTCCAGCCGTAGCAGAAGTAGACGAAGATGGTCGGCGCCATCCGGCGAGACAGCGGCCCCCACGGCGTGGGCCCGGAGGATGCGGTGGCGCGGCGGGCGCGCGTGTGGCCATCGTCGTCGCCCAGCGGATGCTCGCGGAAACCGGCGATCCACCATGCAAGCCACGCCAGTGTGACCGCGCCGATCACGAAGAACGCCGCGCGCCACGACAGCCACGTCATCAGCGCGGCGACGATCGGCGGCGTGACCGCGTTGCCGAGCCGCGAGAACGAATGCGTGAAGCCCTGCACGACACCGCGCCGCTCGCGCGGGAACCACTGCGTGATCGCCCGGGCCTGGGCCGGCAGCGTTGCGCCTTCGCCGATACCGAGCAGCAGGCGCGCAGCGAACAGCAGCCCGAGGCTGTGCACGAGCCCGGTCGCGAACGTGGAGACGACCCAGATCAGCCCGCAGCCGATCAGCGTGATGCGGGCGCCGAACCGGTCGGCGATCCAGCCGCCGCCGATCTGGCAAATTGCATACGAATACGCGAACGCGGAGAAGGCGACGCCAAGCTCGGTATTCGACAGCCCGAGTTCGGCCTTGATCGCGCCGGCCGCGGTCGCGAGATTGACGCGGTCGACGTAGAGGATGAACGAAAGCGCGCACAGCAGCCACAGCGTGTGGCGCCGTTGACGGTGGTCGGTGGGCATGTGTCTCACTCCATGTGCGTGCGCGGCGTTGCAATGACGCTGCGTTCACGGGCGAGCCCAGCATCGCGCGGCGGCGAAGACACTGTCCAATGAATCTTCGGGATCAATCGATAACCGCAGGTATTCATTTCCGTTTCGGCCGCACGTGTCCGCGCGGCGCGCAAGCGGGCGACCGCGCGGACCGAGGCGCGGGAGGCATTGCGCGAGGCGGCCGTCGGCATGCCGCCGACAGTCGACCGCGCCGGCGCCGTGCGCGCGGTGGTCGCGTACGGTGCGGCCGGAGATGGGAACGGTATCGGCGATGAAATACACGGCGCCCGGATTCGGCCCACCGCTCGAACAGGGCGGGCGCGAGCCGCGCATGAGCGGCAAGGCCCGCGCGTCAGGTCGGGAAGCGCTCGCCGTCGGCCGCCGGCACGAGATCGTCGGGCCACTGCACGTCGAATCGCGTGCCGCCCGCGCCGGTCGGCACGCACAGCGCTTCGCCGCGATGCGCATGCGCGATCGCCGCGACGACGGCGAGCCCGAGGCCGGTGCCGCCGGGTTGTGACTCGTCGACGCGCCGGAACGCCTGGAACACGTGCGGCGCGAACTCGGCGGGAATGCCCGGGCCGTCGTCCTCGACGCGCAGCCGGCACATGCCGTTCTCGATGCGCGTCTGGATCCGGATCGCGCCGGGCACCGCATGGCGGCGTGCGTTCTCCAGCAGCGCGAGCAACGCCTGGCGGATACGGACCGGGTCGCAGCGCATGCGACGCGGGTCGAGATCGAGTTCCGGATGCTGGCCGGCGGCCTGCAGCGCGTGCGCGAACACGTCGACCACGGCGCGCACTTCGGCGGCGAGATCGGTGTCGCGGATCTCGATGCTCAGGTGGCCGCTGTCGGCGAGGCTGACCACGCGCAGATCCTCGATCAGCCGCGTCAGCCCTTCGACCTGCGCGAGCAGGCTGCGGTACAGCGCGTCGCTCGGCGTGAACACGCCTTCGGCAAGCCCCTGCAGCCGGCCGCGCAGCACGGTCACGGGCGTGCGCAGCTCGTGCGCGATCGCCGCGTTCCAGAAGGTTTGCTCGTCGGTCACGCGCTGCAGTTCGCTCGCGAGCGCGTTGAAGTTGTCGGCGAGCAGCGCCGCTTCCTTCAACGAACGGTCGCCGGCGACCGCGCGTGCGCCGAGATCGCCGCGCGCGACGCGGCGGATGCTGTCCGTCACCGAATTCAGCGGCACGAGGATGCGGCGCGACAGATTGATCGCGACGATGACGGCAATCAGCAGGCCGACCAGCGTGGTCGAGACGATCCACACCCACTCAGGCCCGCTCGGGAGCCAGCTCTGCGGCTGGAACGACTCCGGCGAGTACTGGTACAGCAGGTAGTAGAACGCATAGGCCGTCACGACGATCAGCACCGTGATGCCGAAGGCGATCGCGCCCATCGTCAGCGCGATCTGGCGGCTCAGGCCATCGAGTCTCACTCGCCGCTCCACAGTTTGTAGCCGACGCCGCGCACGCTGGCCGGCACGCCCGCGACGCCGAGATCGTCGAGTTTCTTGCGCAGCTTGCTGACGTGGCTGTCGACCGTGCGCTCCAGCGCGTCGCCTTCCGGCAGGCAGGTCGCCATCAGCTCGGCGCGGCTGAACACGCGGCGCGGCGCGCGCGCGAGCTGCGCGAGCAGCTTGAATTCGGTGAGCGTCAGCACGAGCGTGTGGCGCGCGCCGTCGACTTCGACCGTCGCTTCGTGGTGCTCGAGATCGATCTCGAACGGCGCGGCGCGCAGCACGCGCTGCTCTTCCTGGCGCGAGCCGCCCATCGACCGGCGCAGCACCGCCTGGGCGCGCGCGACGACTTCGGCCGGGTTGAACGGCTTGACCACGTAGTCGTCGGCGCCGATGCGCAGCCCGGTCAGCTTGTCGATGTCCTGGTCGAGCGCGGTCAGCATGATGACCGGCGTATCGCCGCGATGGCGGATCTCGGCGAGCACCTTCCAGCCGTCGACGTGCGGCATCTGCACGTCGAGCAGCACGAGGTCGGGCTTCAGCGACAGGTGGAGTTCGAGCGCGCGGCGGCCGTCGGCGGCGTGCACGGTACGCAGCCCGTTGCGCGCGAAATAGGCAATCAGGATCTCGGCGATCTCGGGTTCGTCCTCGGCGATGAGGACGAGCGCCTGTGCGCGCTGGCCGGCGCCGGGAGATGAAGAAAATTCGGGCATGGCCACTCGTTCGGATCTATCGGGGTTCCATCGAATCGCCATACTACCGCACGGCCCGCGCAACCGAACGGAGACGGGCGAGGCGCGCGAATCGCCGCAACGTGCCATATTACGCACTACAGATGGATCATCGGATGCCGCACCTGCGCAGCGGCGAGACGTCGTGGCCGCCGGAAGTGGCGCGCGTGATCACACGCTGCACCGTCGCGTGTGCGTGGGTGGCCGGACCGGGCCCGAGCGTGTGCGCGAGTAAGCGTATGCAATGCCGTGGCGTTTTTCTTTATGGCTTACTCTCCGATGTAAAGAAGTCACGATGGTGTTATCGAAGCGCGCGTGCCCATCCAGCGGCACGCGCGCCCGTACTCAGATGCGGCCGAGCAGCACCAGTATCACGACAATGACGACGATCAGCCCGACGGTCCCCGATGGCCAATAACCCCAGCTTCGGCTATGCGGCCATGAAGGAAAAGCTCCGATGAGCAGCAGAATCAGAACGACGATGAGGATCGTACCGAGCATCGCACCCCTCCTGAATTTATTCGACACGGTCTGCGCCGACGCAATCCGCGTGCCGCGACGCGGTGGCCGGTGAAAGCCGGCGCAAGCGCATTGTTCGAATCCCGAAAATTCATGCGATGAATACCGGCCAATTCAGAAAATAAATTTCAAAAATGCATGCCCGGTCGCTATGCTGGACCTTCGGTTTTCCCTCAGGCGAGCGCAATGGCTGAACTCTTTCTGGTACGGCACGGGCAGGCGTCGTTCGGCACCGACGACTACGACCGGCTGTCCGCGGCGGGCGACCGGCAGGGCGTCTGGCTCGGCGAATACTTCGCGCGGCAGGGCCTGACGTTCGACCGCGTGATCTGCGGCACGATGAACCGCCATGCGCAGACGGTCGCCGCGATCCTGCGCGGAATGGGCCGCGAAGGCGTCGCGGTCGACCGCCATCCGGGCCTGAACGAATACGATTTCCACGGGCTGTTCGCGGCAGCCGCCAGCGACTACCCGGAGATCGCGCGGCTCGCGGCCGGCTCGATGAAGGAACACTTCCGCGCGCTGCGGCAGGTGCTGCACCTGTGGGCCGAGGACAAGCTCGGCGACGCGGCCCCCGAGACCTGGGCCCATTTCCAGCAGCGCGTGGCCGACGCGCGCGCCGCGATCCGCCACGGCGGCGGCCAGCGCGTGCTGGCGGTGAGTTCCGGCGGCCCGATCGCGGTCACCGTGCAGCAGGTGCTCGCGGCGCCGCCGTCGAGCGCGATCGCGCTGAACCTGCAGATCCGCAACAGCAGTCTTTCGCAGTTTTTCTTCAACGCCGACGCGTTCCACCTCGCGTCGTTCAACGGCATCCCGCATCTGGAGGATCCCGAACGACACGCGCTGCGGACCTACGGCTGACCCACGAACGATCGCGACGATGACGAACCCTTCCCCGCAACTCGACGTAGCCCGCCTCACGCGTTATCTGGAAACGCACGTGCCGGGCTTCGAAGGCCCGGTCGACATGGAGAAGTTTGCCGGCGGCCAGTCGAATCCGACTTTCCTGCTGAAGGCGAAGAGCGGCCGCTACGTGCTGCGCCGCCAGCCGCCGGGCGAACTGCTGAAATCCGCGCACGCGGTCGACCGCGAATTCCGCGTGCTGCGCGCGCTGTCGGGCACCGCGGTGCCGGTCGCGCATCCGTATCACCTCTGCGAAGACCGCGACGTGATCGGCAGCCTGTTCTACGTGATGAGTTTCGAGGATGGCCGGATCTTCTGGGATCCCGCGCTGCCGGAACTGCCGAAGGCCGAGCGCGCGACCTGCTACGACGCGCTGCTGCAGACGATGGCCGCGCTGCACGACGTCGATGTCGACGCGGTGGGCCTCGCCGACTACGGCCGCCCGGGCAACTACTTCGAACGCCAGATCGGCGTGTGGACGAAGCAGTATCGCGCGGCCGAAACCGGGCGCCTCGACGCGATGGAGACGCTGATCGACTGGCTGCCCAAAGCGTGCCCCGAGGACACGGGCCGGCCGGCGTTGGTGCACGGCGATTTCCGGATCGACAACCTGATGTTCGCGCGTGACGGCTATCGCGTGCAGGCCGTGCTCGACTGGGAACTGTCGACGCTCGGCAACCCGCTCGCCGACCTCGCGTATTTTTGCATGTGCCTGCGGCTGCCATCCGGCGGGCAGGTGCGCGGGCTGGCGGGCCAGGATCGCGCGGCGCTCGGCATTCCTGACGAAGCGGCGATCGTCGCGCGCTACTGCGAGCTGCGCGGCATCGCGCCGATCCGCGACTGGCATTTCTACCTCGCATTCAGTTTCTTCCGGCTCGCGGCGATCGCGCAGGGCGTGAAGGCGCGCGCGCTGCAGGGCAACGCATCGAGCGAGCAGGCGCTGCGCGTCGGCGAAATGGCCGGCCGGCTGGCCGAAATGGCCGTCGGCGCGATCGACGCGCATCGCTGACGGCGCCGCGAAGCGCTACGCATTGCCGCGAAGTGCCGCACGGCGACACGACATCCCAATCAATGGAGGAGCACAGCAACATGGCAACGAACCTGTTCGACCTGACGGGCAAGATCGCACTGGTGACGGGCGCGAGCCGCGGCATCGGCGAGGAAATCGCGAAGCTGCTCGCGGAGCAGGGCGCGCACGTGATCGTATCCAGCCGCAAGCTCGACGACTGCCGGGCCGTGGCCGATGCGATCGTCGCGGCGGGCGGTCGCGCCGAGGCGCTGGCGTGCCACGTCGGGCGTCTGGAGGACATCGCCGCGACGTTCGAGCATATCCGCGGCAAGCACGGCCGCCTCGACATCCTCGTGAACAACGCGGCCGCGAACCCGTATTTCGGGCACATCCTCGATACCGATCTCGCCGCGTACGAGAAGACCGTCGACGTGAACATCCGCGGCTACTTCTTCATGTCGGTCGAGGCCGGCAAGCTGATGAAAACGCACGGCGGCGGCGCGATCGTCAACACGGCGTCGGTGAATGCGCTGCAGCCGGGCGACCGGCAAGGCATCTACTCGATCACGAAGGCGGCCGTCGTCAACATGACGAAGGCGTTCGCGAAGGAATGCGGGCCGTTCGGCATCCGCGTGAACGCGCTGCTGCCGGGGCTCACGAAGACCAAGTTCGCGGGTGCGCTGTTCGCCGACAAGGACATCTACGAAGCGTGGATGACGAAGATCCCGCTGCGCCGCCACGCGGAGCCGCGCGAAATGGCCGGCACCGTGCTGTATCTCGTGTCGGATGCGGCGAGCTACACGAACGGCGAATGCATCGTCGTCGACGGCGGTCTGACGATCTGAGTGCGCGATGAAACTCGACAGCTACGCCGGGCAGGCCGTGATGATCACCGGCGCCGCGAGCGGCTTCGGCGCGCTGCTCGCGAGCGAACTCGCCGCGATGGGCGCGCGGCTCGCGCTCGGCGACCTGAACGGCGAGGCGCTGGAACGCGTGGCCGCGCCGCTGCGCGCGGCCGGCGCCGACGTGCTCGCGCAGCGCTGCGACGTGCGCGTCGAAACGGACGTCGCGGCGCTGGTGCATGACGCCGTCGCGCGTTTCGGGCGGCTCGACGTCGGCATCAACAACGCGGGCATCGCACCGCCGATGAAGGCGCTGATCGACACCGACGAAGCCGATCTCGACCTGAGCTTCGCGGTGAACGCGAAAGGCGTGTTCTTCGGGATGAAGCACCAGATCCGCCAGATGCTCGCGCAGCGCGAAGGCGTGATCCTGAACGTCGCGTCGATGGCCGGGCTCGGCGGCGCGCCGAAGCTGGCCGCGTATGCGGCGTCGAAACATGCGGTGGTCGGGCTCACGAAGACGGCCGCGCTCGAATACGCGCGCCATGGCATCCGCGTGAACGCGGTGTGTCCGTTCTACAGCACGACGCCGATGGTCACCGACGGCGATATCGGCGAGCGCCAGGATTTTCTCGCAAAGGGCTCGCCGATGAAGCGGCTCGGCCGGCCCGACGAAGTCGTCGCGGCGATGCTGATGCTGTGCGCGAAGGAAAACACCTATCTGACCGGGCAGGCCGTCGCCGTCGACGGCGGTGTCTCGGCTTTCTGAACCGAACGAACGGAACACGACAATCTCGAGGAGTCGATCATGGACTTTGGCTACACCCCGAAAGTGGAAGCGCTGCGCGAACGCGTGCGCGCGTTCATGGACGCGCACATCGTGCCGCGCATCCGTCAGTGGAACGACGAAGTGCACGCGGGCGGGTATCCGGTGTCGTTCATGGAGGAACTGAAGGAGCGCGCGAAAGCGGAAGGCCTGTGGAACCTGTTCCTGCCGCACCTGAAGGACGACGAGCCGGGCACGGGCCTGACGAACCTCGAATACGCGCCGCTCGCCGAGATCATGGGGCGCGTGAGCTGGGCGTCGGAGGTGTTCAACTGCAACGCGCCGGACACCGGCAACATGGAGCTGCTGCACATGTTCGCGACGCCCGAGCAGCGCGAACAGTGGCTGCTGCCGCTGCTGCGCGGCGACATCCGTTCGGCGTTCGCGATGACCGAGCCCGACGTCGCGTCGTCGGATGCGACCAACATCACGACGCGTATCGAGCGCGTGGGCGACGAGTACGTGATCAACGGCCGCAAATGGTTCATCACGAACGCCGCGCATCCGAACTGCAAGATCTTCATCGTGATGGGCAAGACCGATCCCGATGCCGAATCGCACCAGCAGCAAAGCATGATCCTCGTGCCGCGCGACACGCCGGGCGTGACGGTCGTGCGCAACATCACGGTGGTCAATCACCACGCGCCGGAAGGGCACTGCGAGATCACGTTCGACGACGTGCGCGTGCCGGCGCGCAACCTGCTCGGCGAGGAAGGCAGCGGCTTCGCGCTCGCGCAGGCGCGCCTCGGGCCGGGCCGCATCCACCACTGCATGCGTTCGATCGGTGCGGCCGAGCTGGCGCTGGAACTGATGATCGACCGCGCGCAGTCGCGCGTCGCGTTCGGCAAGCCGCTGAACCGACACGGTACCGTCGGTGAGTGGATCGCGCGCTCGCGCATCGAGATCGACCAGGCGCGCCTGCTGGTGCTGAAGGCCGCGTGGATGATCGACAAGGTCGGCGCGAAGGCCGCGCGCAAGGAGATCTCGATGATCAAGGCGCTCGTGCCGACCGTCTACACCAACGTGTGCGACCGCGCGATGCAGGTATTCGGCGCAGCGGGCTTGAGCCCGGATACGCCGCTGGCTGACCTGTGGACCTGGGGCCGCGCGCTGCGCTTCGCCGACGGCCCGGACGAGGTGCACCTGCAGGCGATCGCGCGGATGGAGATCAAGGACGGCGAGCCCGGTGCGACGGCGCCGTACCTGACGCCGCCGCCGCGCGGCTGAGCGGGGCGACGTGGACGAACGAACGGCGCCCGCCGTAAGATCTCGGCAAGGAGATCCGGCGATGCGCCTTTCGAAGATTGATCTGAACCTGTTCGTCGTATTCGAGGCGATCTACAACAAGCGCAACCTGACGCGTGCGGCCGAGGTGCTGAATCTCACGCAGCCGGCCGTCAGCAACGCGCTGGCGCGGCTGCGCAAGACGCTGAACGATCCGCTGTTCGTCAGCACGCCGGCCGGGATGATGCCGACGCCGATGGCCGAGAACATCGTCGGCCGCGTGCGCGAGGCGTTGCAACTGCTCGATTCGAGCGCGCACGAAGGCGACGTGTTCGATCCGGCTTCGTCCGAGCGCGTATTCCGGCTCAGCATGAGCGACCTGACCGAAGCGCTGCTGCTGCCGGCGCTCGGCGAGTTGCTGCAGACGCATGCGCCTGGCATGCACGTGCGCAGCTACACGATGGATCGACGCGAAGTCGCGACCGCGCTCGCGAACGGGTCGGTCGACCTCGCGATCGACGCGCCGCTGATCGGCGACCCGCACCTGCACCAGGCGCTGCTCGTGCAGGACCGCTACGCGTGCATGATCCGCGCCGATCACCCGTTCAAGGGCGACACGCTGACCATGGACGACTACCTGTCGATGGGCCACATCCACGTATCGAGCCGGCGCAAAGGCAGCGGGCACGTCGACGCGGAACTGACGCGGCTCGGGCTGCGCCGCAACATCCAGATGCGCGTGCAGCACTACATGGTCGCGCCGCTGATCGCGATGCGCGGCGATCTCGCGCTGACGGCGCCGCTGCGGCTGCTGCGGCGCTATCCGGCGCGGATTGTCGAACTGCCGTTCGAGATGCCGGGGCTCGACTACTTCTGCTACTGGCATCGCAGCGCCGATCAGGATCAGGGCAGCCAGTGGCTGCGCGGGCAGTTGATGGCGCTGATGGGCGGAATGGAGGAGGGGCGGTGAGGGAATGTCGTGCATGCGGTCGTTTCCGTCGACGCGATCGGCCGCACGCACCGTCCTGAGCGGTGGCCATCGATAAGGCGCTTTTCGACAGTTGCGGCGACGTCATCCGTCGGTAGAATCGGTACTTCCCTACCGGAGTGCCTCGCATGGACTCTCACGCCCCGAATCGCCACGCGCTGGCGCCGCTCGCGTACCACGAAACCGTAGCCGACTATTTGCGCCGGCACGAGCCGGACGTCTGGCGCTGGACCGGCGAGCGCCAGACGCATGCCGAACAGCTCGAATCGCTGCGCGCTTCGTTGCTGCGGGAAACCTACCGGATCGACGCCGATGCGCACGGCAACGTCCATGCCGCCCTGGCGCTGGCGATGGAGCGGCTCGGGATCGTCGACGTGCCGGCCACGCTCTATCAGTCGCCAGGCACCCAGATGAATGCGTCGCTCGTATTCGTACCGGGCGAGATCCACATCCTGTTGCAGGGCCCGGTTCTGGAGCGGCTGGCACCGGAGGAGCTGCTGGCGATTCTCGGGCACGAACTCGCACACTATCTGCTGTGGTCGCTCGACGGCGGCCGGTTCCTGACGGCCGATCGGATCCTGAACGACGCGGTGGCCGCTCCCGGCGGAGCCGACAGCCATCGCGAGACGTTTCGGCGTTATGCGTTGCACACCGAACTCTTTGCCGATCGCGGCGGCGCATTGGCGGCGAATGCGGTGGCGCCTGCCGTTTCGACACTCGTGAAGGTGCAGACGGGCATCAGCACGGTGGATGCAGCGGCTTATCTGCGTCAGGCCGCCGAGATCGAATCGAACGAATCGGGCGCCAGCGCGGCATTGAGCCACCCCGAGACTTTCATCCGTGCCCGTGCGCTTGCGCTGTGGTGGGACGGCGAGGCAAGCCTCGACAGCTGGATCGACACGCGCCTGCACGGCCCGCTTTCGCTGGAGCGGCTCGACTTGCCGGGTCAGGCGCGCCTGCAGGCGCTGACGCGCGGATTCCTCGCGCATTACCTCGACGGCGCGTCGCTGGCCAGCGACGCCGTGCTGGCCCAGGTGCGCATGCTGTTCCCGGACTGGCGCGACGATGAGCCCGTCGCCGGCCCGGATGCATTCGACGCGGCAGGTGTCGACGACAGCGTGCGCAGCTACCTGAACGCACTGATGATGGATCTCGCGCTGGCGGACCCCGATCAGCGCGACGTGGCGTTGTTGCGCGCCGGGCAGGTTGCCCGGTCGCTCGGCAGTCTCGACGCATTGCAGCTCAACCTCCGGCGCGACGCGGGCCTCGGCAAGCGCGAACTCGAACGCTACAAGCGGCAACTGGCCGAGGAGAAGGACGCATGAACGACAGGATCGCCGACGGTGCGCCGCGCACGCTGCGTACGCTGATTGCCGCGCAGGCCGGCGCGGCATTGTCGACCGACGACGTGCTCGTGTTGGTGCTGCCGTTGTTCGCGCAGGTGGCGGAGCTTCACGCGCAGGGCAAGGTGGCGTCGCTGGACGCGGACAGCATCGTGATCGACGAAGGGGGCAGCCTGGCGCTGCGACGCCCCGACGGCGAAGCGCCGCAGATGGACGTCGGCGCCGTGCATCGCGTCCAGCCGCACCCTGCGTCGGGCCTGAACATCGTCGGTGCGCTGCAACTGGAGCACACGCCCGATGGCCATCACAGCCAGACCGATCTTGCATTGCAGCTTGACGCAGCGGCTCTGGTCGTGCGGCCCGTCTATTTGCCAGGGTACGCGAGCTGGGAGCGATCCATCGGGCATCACGACGAGATCACCGACGTGTTCATGCTGGGGATGGTGCTGGCCAGCCTCGCATGCGGGCTGAACTTCGAAGCGGAAAGCGACCTGCGCGCGTTCGTCGAGCATCGACGCAATCTGTTCGTGCTTCACGAACGGCTGCATCCGATCGTTGCGGCGGCGATCGTCGAAATGACGGAAGTGAACCGTCACGACCGCGCGACCGACGTGGCCGCGCTTGCGATGCGCCTGCGCACGTGGCGCGAGCAGCCGCTCGGCCTGGACGTCGAGCGTGCATTGGCCGGGGCGACAGGGGCGGCGTCGCGTCGCGGTGCAGTGCTGACGCACCTGCGCGATCGCTTGTTCGATCTGTCGCGTCGCAACCGGCTGCTGCATTTCCGGCCGACCGCGGCGACCGTCAACCTGACCGTGGCCAGCGTGCCGCTGATGCTGCATATCGAAAGCGTGCGCCCGGAGCACATCTGCACGTGGGGCGGACCGTTCGCCGCCGACCTCGTGGCCGGCAAGGCGGTGCCGTTGCAGCAATGGCTGCGGTTCGACGATCAACCGTACCTGCCCGCGTCGCTGGACCGGCTGATCGCCGATACTCGCCGCGAACGGGCCGAATTCGGCTTCAGCAACCTGCGTCTCGTGATCGCGTTCCTGCGCTGGCACAACCTGAAGGACGCCCCCGACGAGCGTATCGTCTCGCCCCTGCTCTGGTTGCCGGTCGAACTCGTCAAGCGCAAGGGCGTGCGCGATCAGTACGTGATCCAGTGCGCTGGCGGCGACGCCGAATTCAATCCGGCGCTGCGGCACCATCTCAGTCAGCTCTACGACATCCGGTTACCCGAGACGGTCGACCTGGGCAAGATCACGCTGGCTGAGATTCATGCGGATATCCTGACGCAGATCCGGAGGTCGGAACCTTCGGTCGAACTTCGGCTCGTCGACAAGGCGTCCGTACGGCTGGTGCGCCAGAAGGCACAACAGCGCATGCAGCAATACCGACGGCGGAAGCCCGCGGCACGTGCAGGCGGTTCGCACGGCGGTCGGCTGCCCTCTTTCAGCTATGCGCAAGACGATTACCGACCGCTCGGCCGCGCGTTGTTCGAGGAATGGGTGCGGCCGAGCGAACTGCCGCAACGTTTCGAGGCCGGCGCCACGCCGGGCGCCAGCCTGCGTCGGCCTCAGATGGCCGACGCAGCGGCGGAGGCCGTCGACGATCGGCAGGGTTACGTGCTGCAGGAATCCGACGGGCATCGCTACGCGTGGGATTTCGATCTGACGCAGGTCACGCTGGCCAATTTCAACTACCGGAAGATGTCGCTGGTGCGCGACTACGCGCAACTGCTCGACGAGACCACCGTGAATCCCGCATTCGACCGGGTGTTCTCGATCGAGCCGCGCGAGGTGGAAACGTCGGCGGCCGCGCCGCTGCCGGCAGGCGAGCAATGGAACGTGGTGGCTTCCGATGCGACCCAGAATGCGTCGGTGAGCCTGGCGCGCAGCCAGCGCAGCTTCATCATCCAAGGGCCGCCGGGCACCGGCAAGTCGCAAACCATTACCAACCTCATCGCCGATTACGCGGGGCGCGGCAAGCGTGTGCTGTTCGTATGCGAAAAGCGTGCGGCGCTGGACGTGGTGTTCCACCGGCTCAAGCAGAGCGGGCTGGACGCGCTGTGTTGCCTCATCCACGATTCGCAGTCGGACAAGAAGGCGTTCGTCGCCGATCTGAAGAGCTGCTACGAGCGCTGGATCGCCCAACCGCACGACAGCGAAGCGTTGCACGCGCGACGAACGGCGCTGATCGACGCGCTCGACGTGCAGCAGCGACGTATCGATGCATTCGAAGCGGCGATGGCGGCTGCGCCCGACGCGCTGGGTGGCAGCGTGCGCACCTTGCTGCGGCGGCTGGTCGCGCTGCCGGCGGTACCGGATGTCGGCTTTACGTTGCGCGAGCGCTTGCCGGCGCTGGCCGTTTGGGACCGGCATGGCGAGCTGACCCGACGCGTGCATCGTGCGATGCGCGAACGGTTCGGCGCGAACAGTCTGGCCTCGCAACCTTTCGCACGGCTGTCTGCGGCGCTGCTGGCCGACGAGCGGGCATTCGGGCGGGTCGAGCAACTGTGCCAGGACGCCGACGCGCTGTTCGACGCGCTCGATCCAGTGCTCGACAGCACGGTGGCGTCGATCGGACACGCCACGGCGCTGTCGCGCGCATGCGCGATCGCAGCCGATTACCAGTGGCTGATCGATACCGGCCTCGCCGCGCATCTCGACGTGCTCGATCCGGCGTCGTCCGCACAGACGGTATTGCGAGAAGCCCGCGATGCGTTGTCGGCGCACGCAGACGCGCTCACGGCCGCGCAGGCTGCCACCGTGCACTGGCGAGACAAGCTGTCGCCGGGCGATACCGTGTCGGCGCTCGCACTCGCGCGCCGGCTCGAGGCGTCGGCGATGCGATGGCTGCAGCCGGCATGGTGGCGGTTGCGCGGCGAGCTTCGGCGTCGCTACGACTTCGCGCAGCATGCGGTGCATCCCGGCTACGTCAAGGTGCTGGAGCAGCTTGCCGCCGAGCAGGCCGCGGCTGCGGCACTCGACGCAGCCGATGTCGAGTGCCGCAAGCGCTATGGCGTGAGCGAAATGGCGGCGTTTCTGCGCGCGCTGGCCGAGCTGGAGGCGCGGCTGGCGTCGGACGGCGATCTGCGCGAACGGATCGCGAATCTGCGTCAGGCGGTCGATCCGCTTGCTGCCGCGCGTATCGATGCCGGCGCACGCGAGGCCCTCGACAAGCTCGAGCGTCGCATCCGCGACAACCTGGTCATGGACGATGACGTGTCGCTGGCCGAAATCGCCGAGGCGCTGCGCGATCTTCGGGAGGGACTGGACGACCTGCCTGATTTGCTGCCGCTGTTGCGTGCGGTCCACGCGGCCGACCCCGCCTATGCGGCGACGCTGCAGTCCGTCGACCTCGCGCCCGCGGAGCTGGAGGCGCTGATTGCCGACGAGGCGTTGCGCCGCCTGGAGCGCGAGAATCCGGTGCTCGCGCGATTCGGCGGCGTGGCGCTCGCACAGGCCGCGCGTGCCGCGGCCCGGATCCAGCGCGAATTGCTGACCGTGAATGCCCAGGTCGTGAGCGCGACGTTGCATCGGCAGTTTGCCGACCACGTGCGCCAGTCGTCGTTATCGGCGACGCAACTCGATGCCGACGGCAAGACCTTCAAGAAGCGCTACGCAACCGGCCGGCGCGAGCTCGAACACGAGTTCGGCAAAAGCATGCGCCACCGTTCGATCCGCGATCTCGCCGATGACGAAACGGGCATGGTCGTCAACGACCTGAAGCCGATCTGGCTGATGAGCCCGCTATCCGTATCCGATACGCTGCCGCTGTCGCCCGATCTGTTCGACGTGGTGATTTTCGATGAGGCCAGTCAGATTCCCACCGAGGAAGCCGTGCCTGCGCTCAGCCGTGCCCGTCAGGTCGTGGTGGTCGGCGACGAGATGCAGTTGCCGCCGACGAGCTTTTTCACGGCAGCGGGCGCGGATGGCGACGACGAGATCGTGATCGAGGAAGAGGGCGAGCGCATCGCCATCAATCTCGACTCCGACAGCTTGTTGAATCAGGCGGCGCGCAATCTGCCCGCGACGCTGCTGGCGTGGCATTACCGCAGCCGGCACGAAGCATTGATCAGCTTCTCCAATGCGGCGTTCTACGACGGTCGTCTCGTTACGATTCCGGACCGCGTGCTGGAGCGCGCCGACGAGGACGGGTGGTCGGTGCGGTCGAGCCAGGACGATGCCGGCATCGTGGGCGCCGATGCGTTGCTCGCGCGGCCGATCAGTTTTCATCGGCTCGACGACGGCGTGTACGTCGAGCGGGGCAACGTGCCCGAAGCGCGCTATATCGCGTCGCTCGTACGCGAGATGCTGCGCCGGGAGACGGGCCTGAGCCTCGGCATCGTCGCGTTTTCCGAGGCGCAGCAGAACGCGATCGAAGCGGCGCTGGAGGCACTGGCGGCCGAAGACGCCGACTTCGCCACGCGGCTCGAGCGCGAGTACGTGCGCGAGGACGACGACCAGTTCAACGGCCTGTTCGTCAAGAACCTGGAAAACGTTCAGGGCGACGAACGCGATGTGATCATCCTCAGCATCTGCTACGCACCGGGCCCGGACGGCAGGATGCTGATGAATTTCGGGCCGATCAACCAGCGTGGCGGCGAAAAGCGTCTGAACGTCATCTTCAGCCGCGCAAGGCACCGGATGGCGGTGGTTTCCACGATTCAAGCCGATGCGATCACGAACGTGCACAACGACGGCGCGGCCGCGCTGCGGGCATTCCTGCAATTTGCGCAGGCGAGCGCCACGGGCCAGTTCGACCGTGCACAGGCGGTGCTCGGTGCGCTGAATCAGGGGGCGCGCGATGCGTTCACGCGGCGGACATCGCCTGACGCCATTCGCGATGCGTTGGCCGAAGCACTGCGCGCACGCGGTCACCAGGTCGATATCGACGTCGGCCGTTCGCAATTCCGCTGCGACCTGGCGATCGTCGATTCGTCGAAGCGGGACTACGCGCTTGCGATCCTGCTCGACAACCCAGCCCATGTCGTGACCGATACGGCGGAGCGCTATGTATTCCGGCCCGGCATCCTGCGCGGCTTCGGCTGGCGTGTGCTGGACATCCCCGGGAAAGATTGGCTTGATGACCCGGCCGCGGTGCTGGCGCGCATCGAGGCAATGCTTGCTGACGGTGAAGATCGAGCACTCGATCAGGAAATCGAGCTGCCGACGCCGGTTGTTCAGACGCCCGCGCAGGAGGCGGAAACTGTGCAGGGCGAGACTGCAGCGGCGACTGGCGCGCCGACGGAACGCGTGAGATCGCTGCGATGCGAGCAAGGCACTTCCAGCAAGTTCTGGCGCGCCCGCCTGCGAGGCACGGAGCTGAACGTGACGTACGGTCGGATCGGATCGGCCGGACAAGCCAACCTCAAGCAATTCGAAACCGTCGAGCGTGCACAGCGCGAGATGGACAAGCTGGTGGCGGAGAAACTACGCAAGGGCTATGTCGAAGACCCGGCCGGGTGATGGCCGGCGTCCGATACGCCGCTTACGCAAGCGTTCCGCACGCAACTGCGGTCCGACTTCACGTTTTCGACGTTCCTCGCGTGGATCGACGGCGTGTTCGATTTGACCGGACGAAACGGGGCGATCCCGGGACGCCGGGTGTTCACGCGGGGCGGATGAACGGGGATAGCGGCGGCGCGCGGATGCGTGCCGCCGTATCGTTAGTATGAATCGTCGTCGAAGCGAGACGCCGCCGGCTGGCGCTTCATGTCCTTCAGCCAGCGCCTGACGTTGTCCGGATCCTCGAATTCGCGCAGCGCGACGGCCAGGTCCTGGTTGCTCCGCTGCATGCCGGCAATGTCGCGCGTCAGCATGCGCAGCACGGTATCGGGCGCGACCTTGGTGGACGACGCGATCCCGTACGTGCCCCTGAAATCGTTCTCGACGTGCACGATCTCCCGATCGAGCTCGCGCAACTGTTCCTCGAGGATGCCGTTGTAGCGCGTCAGCCGCGCTTCGCCGAGGCCGTCGATCGCGCGCCGGTCGATCTGTTCGATTTCCAGTTGCAATTCCAGCAACTGCAGCAGGTTGCCCTTGTCGTAAGCGTGATTGACGCGCTGCATCAGCGCGGTCTTGCGTGCCTGTTCGTTCGGATAGGATTCGCGATCGGGGTGCAGCGCGCTGGCCAGCTTGCGATAGATTTCGCGGATCGATTTGTTCGATTCAGCCTGTTCGGCCTCGATCCGCGCCTGCGCGGCCGATTGCTTCGGTGCTTTCTTGCGCTTCGCACGCTGCGCCTCGCGGGCCGCGTGAGCGGCCATGTCGCGCTCGAACTGGGCGTCGAGTTCGGCCTGCATCCGCTCGGCGAGTTCGTCGGCGGACAGCGAGGCGAGATCCTCGGGCGAGGGCGACTGCGATTCGGGTTCCCGTTTCGGTTTCGTCGGCTCGGGAGCGGCCGTTGCGTTGCCGACGTGGTCGGATCCGGCATGCCGGTGGTAAATCACCTTCCACGCCGCGTCGTCGCTGGTGTGCAGCAAATCGCGCGCCATGTCGGCGATCAGGTCGGACAGCGTGCGCTGCTCGGCCTTGCTCAATCCCTTCTGCAGGAACGCGTCGTCGAGCAGATGGATCAGCCGGATGCGCAGCGCCGTTGCCTCCTGTTCGAGCGGCAATAGAGCGTCGACGAATTTCTTCTGGAATGCCGGCATGACGGCTTCCCACGCACCGAGACGTTCGCGCCGCTTTTCGATTTGCTCGACGAGCGTATTGAACGTCTTCTGGGCTTTCGACAGGCTGGCTGTCTCGTGGCTGGGCGCGATGGCGACCGCGGCACCGCGACGTGCGGTCATGATCGATGTCCTCCGGCCGCGGCAGGAGGCGCGGCAGGCCGGTATTTTAGCCGGATGGGTGCGCCCCCCGAAACGGCTCGCGGCGCGTTAGCGCTTCATCGTCGCAGCCGCCGGCGCGCCCGAGTCCATGCCCGGTGCGCCGTTCGCCCCGTAGGCGGCTTCCGCGCTTTTGCGTTCCGCGAGGCGCTTGGCGGCGAGGCGTTCCTGCGCGGCGACGATGTCGCCCGGATAGTTGTCGCCGTCACCGGCGACCGGCTCGTAGCCGACCGACTCGAGATCGAGCAGTTCCTGGCGCACTTGCGCGCGCGTGAGCGTCGAGTGCGACGACTGTGCGTACGACGCGGCCGGTGCGGCGAGAAGGGCGGTAGCGGCGACAGTGGCGATGGCGGCGATGATGGATTTCACGGTTTCCTCGGACGATTTCGTTGCGGTTTGCTGAACCGACGAGGAAAGTTTAGGAGCCTTGACCGGCCTGATAAATGGCGATTCCAGGCGAACTGTGTTCCAGAATGAGTGAGAGTGCGCGATGCTGACGGAACGCGATGGAGATCGACGTTATGTGAAAGCGCGATGCGACGACTGCGCTGACGCGTGTTCCGGCGCGTCATCGTTCCGTCAGTCGCCGAACAACTGCCCCTGCCCGGAGATCACGCGTTCGAAATCGTCCCGCAGGAACGGCAGGATCGCATCGGCGACGGGTTGCAGCTGACGACTCAGATAGAACGCATAGTCGATCGGCGAACGCATCGTCTCCAGCGGCTCGGGGCCGGCCGTCGTCATCACGTAGCTGATCCAGCCGCCGCGCTGATACTGCAGCGGCCGGCCTTGCGCGAGGTTGAACTCGTCGGCGATGCGCGCCGCGCGCACGTGCGGCGGCACGTTGCGTTCGTACTCGCGCAGCGGTCGGCGCACGCGCTTGCGGTAGACGAGCTGGTCGTCGAATTCGCCGGCGAGCGTGCGCCGCACGTAATCGCGAATGAAATCCCGGTACGGCTCGCGCCTGAACACGCGCCGGTACAGCTCGCGCTGGAACTGCTGCGCGAGCGGCGTCCAGTCCGTGCGCACCGTCTCGAGCCCCTTGAACACGAGATCCTCGCTACCGTCGGCGGTCGCCGCGAGGCCCGCGTAGCGCTTCTTGCTGCCTTCTTCCGCACCGCGCACGGTCGGCATCAGGAACCGGCGGTAATGCCGCTCGTACTGCAGCTCCAGCGCGCTGTCGAGCCCGAATTGGTCGCGCAGGTGCGCATGCCACCAGCGATTCACGTGCTCGACGAGCGCGCGGCCCTTGGCGCCGGCTTCGTCGTCGTCGTGCGCGCGGCCGAGCCACACGAAGGTCGAATCGGTATCGCCGTAAATCACTTCGTACCCCTGCGCTTCGATCAGCTTGCGCGTGCGATGCATGATCTCGTGGCCGCGCATCGTGATCGACGACGCGAGGCGCGGGTCGAAGAAGCGGCAACCGGTCGAGCCGAGCACGCCGTAAAACGAATTCATGATGATCTTCAGCGCCTGCGACAGCGGCGCGTTGCGCTGCCGCTTCGCGTCGTCGCGGCCCTCCCACACGCGGCGCACGATGTCGGGCAGGCAGTGCGCGGTGCGCGAGAAGCGCGCGCCGAGAAAGCCGGGCACCGATGCGTCGTCGCCGGGATTCGCGAGCCCTTCGATCAACCCGACGGGATCGATCAGGAACGTACGGATGATCGACGGATAGAGGCTCTTGTAGTCGAACACGAGCACCGAGTCGTACAGCCCGGGGCGCGAATCCATCACGAAGCCACCGGGGCTGTTCTGCCCCGTCACGTCGCCGAGGTTCGGCGCGACATAGCCGAGCCGGTGCATGCGCGGCAGGTACAGGTGCGTGAAGGCTGCCACCGACCCGCCGGTGCGGTCGGCCGCGAGCCCCGTGACGCTCGCCCGTTCCAGCGAGAAGGACAGCAGGTCGGCCTTGTCGAAGATGCGCGTGACGAGTTCGCAGTCCTTCAGGTTGTAGCGCGCGAGCGCGGGCTTGTCGTGATCGAAGCGGCGCTGGATTTCGTCCATGCGCTGGTACGGATTGTCGATCGACTTGCCTTCGCCGAGCAACGCTTGCGACACGTATTCGAGGCTGAACGACGGGAACGTCCACGTCGCCGATTTCAGCATGTCGATGCCGTCGAGGATCAGCCGGCCGGCCGCGCCTGCGAAGAAGTGGTCGGGCTGCTGGCCGTGCGCGCGCCAGTCGAGCACGCTGCCGCCGCGCCCGAGCTTGAGCGGCACGCCGTATTGCTCCGCGTGCGCATGCAGGATGCGCAGGTCGAACTGCACGAGGTTCCAGCCGATCACCGCATCGGGATCGTGTTCGTCGAACCAGTCGTTCAGGCGCGCGAGCATCGCGGGCCGGGTGTCGCAGTAGTCGAGGCGGAAGTCGACGGCGCTCGCGTCGGCATCGCCGTTCGGCGGTCCGAGCATGTAGACCTGCCGTTGCCCGCAGCCTTCGAGCGCGATCGAATACAGCTCGCCGTGGACGCTGGTTTCGATGTCGAGCGACACGCAGCGCAGCGCCGGGCGATAGCCGGTCGCGGGCTTCAGCTCGGCGCCGGTCAGCGTGCCGTCGCGGCCGGGCTGGCCGCGAAACTCGACGCATGCGGTGATGAAGCGCTCCATCGCATAGCGATCGGGCGGCTGCACGTCGGCTTCGTAGACGTCGACGCCGGCCGCCGCGAGGCGCTTCTGGAGCCCGGACAGGTGGCGATAGCGCCGGCAATAGAGGCCGACGACCGGGCGCCGGCTGAAATCGCGCAGCGCGAGCGGGCGCAGTTCCGCCTCGCGTTCGCCGGCCAGCGTGTGTTCGGCGAGCGCCTGCTGTTCGGCCGGAATGAACGCGACGGCTTCCTGCGGGCGCAACCGCACGCGGCGCGGACCGCGTTCGGTCGCCAGCCAGAACTCGATCTCGATGCCGGATGCGGTGTCCCGCCAGTGGCGGGTAAGGATGAAACCCTGCTCGAACGCCGTCAAAACGCTTGCTCGTCGTGGATGCCCAGGCGGCGGATTTTAGCGCTTGAACGGCTGTCGTGCCGCTGCGGGCGCTTGGCAACAGGCGGCAGGAAGCCGTCGAGCGATGCGGATGCGGCGCAACGGAAGCGACGGCATGGCGATGACGGCCGGGGTAGACGGCCAGGCACTCGACGGACGAAGGACGCTATTCGCGATGCAGCGTTTCGAGCACGGTTGCCGGCGACCGCTGGCCGGCGCCATAGCCGGTCGACTGTAGCCTGGGCATCATGCCGACCACGAAGTCGATGAACGCCCTTACCTTGGCCGGAACGTGGTTTCGACTGGGATAGTAGACGTAAAGCGGGAACGTCTCGTCGCACCAGTCCGTCAGAACCGGCTCCAGCGTGCCCGCACGCAGGTGTGCGTCGATTCCGAGGTCGATCACCTGGGCGATCCCGAAGCCTGCGAGGCAGGCGCCGATTTTGGTTCCCGCATCCGTGACGGTCAGGGTGCCGCTGACGGCCACTTTCACTTTCTCGTCGTCGCGCCAGAACTCCCAGTCGAAGGGTCTGCCGGTGGCCGGGTCGATCGCGAGGATGCATTCATGGCCGCCGTCGACGAGATCCTGCGGCGACCTCGGCCGACCGCGCTGCTCCAGGTAGGACGGCGCGGCCAGAGTCAGTACCCGCGGACTGTATAGCCTGCGGCAGACCAAGGTCGAAATGGACGGCGGTCCAAATCGGATGGCGAGATCGAATCCCTCGCTGACCAGGTCCGAGAGATCGCTCCGGGTTTCCAGCTTCAGGTGAAGCGCGGGGTGATCCTTCATGAACCGGGTCAGCTCCGGCGCCAGCACGAGGCGTGCGAACACGGCATCGCATGCGACACGGAGCGTTCCGTTGACGACCGAGGTCTGATCGGAGGCGTCGACGGCCGCCTCTTCGATTCCGTGGAGTAACGGCAGCACTTTCGACAACAACGCATGGCCGGCGTCCGTCACTTCGACGTGCCGGCTGGTGCGATGCACGAGCTTTGCGCGCAGGCGGTCCTCCAGTCGCTGGATGGCGCGACTGACCGCCGGCTGAGTCTTGCCCAGACGAGATGCTGCACGGCTGAAGCTGCCGGATTCGGCCAGGGCTGCCAGGACGAGCAAGCCGCTGACCAGCCCTCCATCGAGGTCTTCCATCATCCATGTGTTCCTGTAATGGCAGCGATAACCGGGTCGCCGTAGCAGAGAGCGGGAAGGATCGCTCACTATACGAGCCGTTCACTACCGAGGAAAGCCGACAATGACCCAGACCCAAGCCGTCGTCGCTTTGATCGACGATTATTTCAACCTCGCTTATGAGCCGCAGAGCCGTGACTTCGACAAGATTTTCCATCCGAACGGCTTCGTTCAGTGGCTGGATGAAGGCCGGTTGCGCACGCTGTCGTCGTCGGAGTACGCGGCGCTCATCGGCGGGAGGCCCAGTCCTCGATCGACCGGCGCGCCTCGAGACGAGGCGATTCTCTCGATGGAGCATGTCTCTGACGGCCTTTCAACGGCGACGGTGCGGGTGCGGATCGGCAACCGGCTGTTCAACGATCACTTCGTCATGCATAAGGTGGAGGGCAGCTGGTTGATCGCGACCAAGGCGTCCGCCATCGTGCGTACGTTCGACTGAAGCGCGGCGCGGCGGATGCGCATCGGTGTCCGGTTTTCGCAAGCGGGCGACCGGATGCGGGCTGACAGCGACGAACAAAACCCCCGGGGAATGCATCGAATCCCCGGGGTTTTGGGCTGCAGAACATCGACTGGCTTGAATCGCGTGCCGCGGACCGGACTCGAACCTGCGCCTCAAACATGCCCCTCGTGCTCGATCGCCCCGCCATGCGCCACTTGCGCCGCGCCCCTCACCGGCACCCCTGATGCTCTGGCTACCCGCTTCGCCCACATCGCCGTCAGGATCGGCACGAGTATCGCCGTCACGAGGCACGCGGTCGCGACGATCGCGGTGGCCGCCGGCACCATCGGCTTGAACTTCGGAATCATCTCGCCGATGATCGCCGGGTTCGCGACCGCAGCGCCCGCCGTCGACGACGCGGCAAGCCCGGCCGTCCCGTTGCCGCCGCCCAGGACCTTGTCGGCGAGCATCAACGGCACGCCCGTCACGACGATCACCGCGAGCCCGAGCGCGATGCCCGGCAGCCCGCTCTTCGCGATCACGTTCAGATCGATGCCGTTGCCGAGCGCGAATCCGAAGAACGGAATCAGCGGATGCACGCAGCGTCCGAACAATTCGCGCAGCTCCACGTCGAGGTTGCCGAGCGTGAAGCCGATCAGGAACGGCAGCACCGCGCCGACGAACAGCCGCGTCTCGAACACCGCGACGCCGGCCGCGCCGAGAATCAGCATGCTGACGAGCGGCCCCGATTCGATCGACATCAGCACGAACGCGCCGGCTTCTTCCCGGGTGCCGTACTGCTGCATCACGGCCGCATAGAGGCCGCCATTGGTCATGTCCATCGACGTCGTGATCGCGAGCAGCGACAGGCCCGCGAACAGGCCCGTGCGGATGCCGTCGTCGGGGATGAAGCGCGCGGCGATCACCGTCGCGAGCCATGCGACCGCGATTTTCGTCGCGAGCAGCGTGCCCGATTTGCGCAGCACGACGCCCGTCGCGCGCAGGTCGATTGTCGCGCCCATGCAGAAGAACCAGACGGCGAGAATCGGCACCGTGCCCGCGATCAGGCCGTTGGTGAAAGAGCCGAAGTACTTCCCGGCGTTCGGCGCGAACGTGTGCACGCACGCGCCCAGCAGCATCGGGACCAGCATGAGTCCGCCCGGAATGCGGTCGATGGCCTGTTTCAGCTTCACGTCTCCTCCGTGGACGTCGATGCGTCCCGTTGTCGAATGATGTCTGCTGACTGACTATAGGACAGGATTCGGAACGATGTTCCGTTTTTGTGAGTTTCGACGGTAGTCGTATACCCGTAATGCTAGATAGCGCTGATCTGAAAGGAATTTATCGATCCGCCAGACGAGATCGAAAATCCGGATCGACGTTCCGAATTCAAGAAATGTGTGCTTCAATCCTCATCGGGGCGACCGGCGGCGACGGTGCCGGCGGCGGCCCCCTTCCCGATGGAGAACCGGCATGGACGTGCGGCATGGCATTCACGGCGAACACGCGAAGACGCTCGACACGGCCGGCCTGCGCCGGCATTTCCTGGTGGAGAAGGTGTTCGCGCCGGACGCACTGTCGCTCACCTACAGCCATATCGACCGCATCGTCGTCGGCGGCGCGTGGCCCGCGACGCGGCCGGTCGAGGTGCCGGCGTCGCTCGGCGCCGCGATGGGCGTGAGCCATCTGCTGGAGCGGCGCGAACTCGGGGCGATCAACATCGGCGGGCCCGGCTGGGTCGAGGTCGACGGCCAGCGTCATGCGGTGGGCACGGAGGAGGCGATCTACATCGGGCAAGGCGGGCAGGGTGTCGTGTTCGGCAGCGACGATCGCGCGCAATCCGCGAAGTTCTACCTGAACTGCGCGCCCGCGCACACGGCCTATCCGACCCGCACGATCACGCTCGCGCAGGCATCGCCGGAAACGCTCGGCGACGCGGCCACGAGCAACCGCCGCACGATCTACAAGTTCATCGTGCCCGATGTATTGCCGACCTGCCAGTTGTCGATGGGGATGACGAAACTCGAGCCCGGCAGCGTGTGGAACACGATGCCGTGCCATACGCACGAGCGGCGGATGGAAGTGTATTTCTACTTCAACCTCGCCGCCGACGCGGCCGTGTTCCACATGCTCGGCGAGCCGCAGGAGACGCGTCACGTGGTGGTGCACGACGAGCAGGCCGTGATCTCGCCGAGCTGGTCGATTCATTCCGGCGTCGGCACGCAGGCGTACACGTTCATCTGGGGGATGGCGGGCGAGAACCAGGTGTTTAAGGACATGGACCACATCGCCATTGCCGACCTGCGCTGACATCATGAAACGCGATACACCCGATCTTCCCGCCGCCGATGCGCATGCCGTGCTCGCCGGCCTGTTCGACCTGACCGGCAAGGTCGCGATCGTCACCGGCTGCAACACGGGGCTCGGCGCGGCGATGGCCGTCGCGCTCGCGTCGGCCGGGTGCGACATCGTCGGCGCGAACCGTTCGTCGTCCGATGCAACGTCGGCGCGCGTGGCGGCCGTGGGGCGGCGTTTCGTCGACGTGCGCGCGGATCTGTCGACGCTCGAGCCGGTCGAGCGGATCGTCGGCGGCGCGCTGGATGCTTTCGGCCATGTCGACATCCTCGTCAACAACGCGGGCATGATCCGCCGTTGCGATGCGCTCGAGTTCACCGAAGCCGACTGGGACGCCGTGATCGACGTGAACCTGAAGAGCGTATTTTTTCTGTCGCAGGCGGTCGCGCGGCAGATGGTGCGGCAGGGGCGCGGCGGCAAGATCGTGAACGTCGCGTCGATGCTGTCGTTCCAGGGCGGCATTCGCGTGCCGTCGTACACGGCGTCGAAGAGCGGCGTGCTGGGCCTCACGCGGTTGCTCGCGAACGAATGGGCCGCGCGCGGGATCAACGTGAACGCGATCGCGCCCGGCTACATGGCGACCGACAACACCGCGCCGTTGCGCGAGGACAGCCGGCGCAGCGACGAAATCCTCGCCCGCATCCCGGCCGGCCGCTGGGGCGTGCCGGACGATCTCGCGGGCGCGGCGGTGTTTCTCGCGTCGCGCGCGTCGGACTACGTGCACGGTCACACGCTCGCCGTCGACGGCGGATGGCTCGCGTGCTGACCGGATCGCGCGACGAACGCGTTATGCTCTCCCGATTCGCATCTCACGGATTCACGGACATGACAGCAACGCCCAGGCAGCGCAAGCGCGATCAGGCGAACCAGGAAACCGGGGCGGACCTTGCGGCGGCAGGCGCCGTCGAGAAGCCCGATTCGGTTGCCGCCGTCGGCAAGGTCTTTACGATCCTCGCCGCGCTCGGCGAGCGCCGCGAGATCGGCATCAGCGAACTGTCGCACCAGCTCGGCATGTCGAAGACGACGGTGCATCGCTTCCTGCAGACGCTCAAGGCGCTCGGCTATGTCGCGCAGGAAGGCGAGACCGATCGCTACCGGCTGACGATCCGGCTGTTCGAGCTCGGCAGCAAGGCACTGGAGAGCGTGGATCTCGTGCGCGAGGCCGATCTCGAGATGCGCCGCATCGGGCAACTGACGCGCGAGGCCGTGCATCTCGGCGCGTTCGACGAGGACGCGATCATCTACATCCACAAGATCGACGCCGATTACGGGCTGCGCATGCAGTCGCGCATCGGCCGGCGCAATCCGCTGTACAGCACGGCGATCGGCAAGGTGCTGCTCGCATGGATGTCGCCGGCCGACGCGCGGGCGGTGCTGGCCGGCATCGAGTTCAGGAAGTCGACCGCGAAAACGCTCGCGTCGGCGGATGCGGTGATGAGCATCCTGCCGCACGTGCGGCGGCAGGGCTACGGCGAGGACAACGAGGAGCAGGAGGATGGCCTGCTGTGCCTCGCGGTGCCCGTGTTCGATCGTTTCGGTCGCGTGATCGCGGGGTTGTCGCTGTCGTTTCCGACGATGCGGTGCGGCGCGGACACGAAGGCGCATTACGTCGCGTTGCTGAAGGAGGCCGGGCAGGCGATTTCCGCGCGGCTCGGGCATCATCCGGAAGCGGCCGGCGTCGAAGCGACGACGGTCGCGCAGGATTGAGCGTGGGCCGGACGCGAACCGGCAAACCGAAAAAATACGGCGTTCACGAACGAACCATGCAGATGAAGACGACGATGCACATCGGCATCGCGATGCTGGTGCTCGGCGCGAGCCTGGGCGTGCACGGCGCGCACGCGAAGAACTCGGTCGATTGCGGGAAGCTCGACGCAGTCGCGAGCGGCCCGGACGACAACTTCCGACCGCCGGCGTCCGGCACGGTCGTCGGGGCGGGGCGCGCGTATTTCTACTCGGCGCCCGACGCGCAGTGCGTCACGAAGCGGACCTTCATCGTCCCCGGCGATTCGGTGACCGTCTACAAGTCGCACGGGCGCTGGTACAACGTCATGTACGTGAACGGCAAGACCGGCAACGACGTCGAAGGATGGGTCGAGCAGAGCCGCGTGCACCTCGGCGGTCAATACGGCGCGCAGTAGTCGCCGTTTGCGGCGCCGCTACACCGTCGCCGACGCGAAATCCCGCGTCAGGTGCGCCGCGCGCATGGGTCGCCGATACAGGTAGCCCTGCGCGTACTGGATCCCGACCGCATGCAGCGCGCGATGCTGCGCTTCCGTCTCCACGCCTTCCGCGATGATCTTCAGGCCGTAGTGATGCGCGACGGCGGCGATCCCCTCGATCAGCCTCGCGCTGCCATGGTCCAGTTGCGAGACGAACTGTCGGTCGATCTTCACGTAGTCGAACGGAAAGCGCGACAGCATGTCGAGATTGCTGTGATGCGTGCCGAAATCGTCGATCGCGAACTTCGCGCCTTTCGACCGCAGCGCCTGGAAGATCTCGGTGGTTCGCGCGTTCTTCTCGAGCAGGATGCGCTCGGTGACTTCGAGCACCAGCGTGAAGCCGGGCGGCAGCGCGCGGATCGCTTCCTCGACGACGGCCACGAACCGCCCGCGCTCGAGGTCCTGCGGCGCAACGTTCACGGCGATGCGCAGAGGCGCGGACGGCGTCAGCGCGGTCAGCTCCGACACGGCGGTGCGCAGCACGAATTCGGTGACCTTCGGCAGCACGGTGCTCGACTCCACCTGCGGGATGAACACGGCCGGGCTGATGGCCCCCCACTTCGGATGGTGCCAGCGCAGCAGCGCTTCGACGCCGACCGTCCTGCGCGTCTGCACGTCGACGATCGGCTGGTACACGATATGGAATTCGTTGCGCCGGAGCGCCTGACGCACCGCCTTCAGCAACAGTCGGCGCGGCGCCATCGCGAGCAGGTAGGCGGCCATCACGAGGCTGTCGGCCAACAGCACGATCGTCGCGCAGATCAGCCGGTAGTGGCGCTGGACCTGTGACGCGTAGTGCGCCGAGGCGACGACCGACACCGTGAACGGCCAGTGCTGCGAAGCAATCGTGCTGCCGCCCGTGGGGCCGGCGTCCGTTTCCGGCGTGAACTTCCCGTGCTGGTCGAGACGGCCCGAACCCGCGATCGACAGCACGGCCGTCGCCGCTTCATTGCCGGTGCCGTGGGCGAGCGCGTCGGCCACGTAGTCGCCTTCGATCAGGTACAGGACGCCGGCGCCGCGCGCGGTGGCGCGAAATGCGGACAGCACCGGAATGTCGTGCTGGAACGGCGTCTGGCGCAGCAGCGTGACGACCGTCGATCCCGGGTCCGGTTCGCGTGCGTAGACGGCGAGCGGCAGGTCGATCGACCCGAGCGCCGACGAGCACATGACGCGCCCGTCGTTCACCAGCGCGACCGCACGCAGGTAACGCAGGCGAGTGCCCACTTCGGCCAGCGTCCGGAACACCGTCGCGCAGGGGCGTCCGACGAGTGCGGTCAGTTCGTCCGCGTGCCGAAGGCGAACGCCGTCCAGGATGCGGTCCACGGAGGTCACGATGTCGTTTGCGACGACGCGCTCGTGCGCGGTGACGGCGTCGCGCGCGTAGCGGTCGGCCAGCACGATCGCGAACGCGGGCACCAACACGCAAATGATCGCGGCGGCGAGAAACACGACGCGCGGCCACGCGCCGCTGCGGTGGAAAACGGGCTTCGAGCCGCGGGCGCGCGCCCACGGTCCTCCGGTTGCCTTTGTGGTTGTTCGCATGGCGTGGCAAATCGAACCGGTCGATGTGCAAACGGCGCGCATGCCGCATGCCTGATCCGGGCCATGCGGCTCGCGCGCCGGCTTCGGGACGCCGGTCGAGTCGGCCGTTGCGGCGGGCATCGGCACGCGCCTGTCGCGATCGGCCATCTATCCGGCAGCATTCCGTAATAACATGCTCGCATCGAGCATGTATATGGACGCAGCGTACCGAAAAAAGCCCCGGCCGCACAGTGTGTGCAGCCGGGACGAAAGACACCGTCTCTTGGCACGAGGATGGTGCGCGGCAAGTATAAGATGCGGCGCGCCATTGCGAAATATTGTTGTCTAAATATTGATGAGATTTCGCGATTGTGTCTCAAAAAGAAACATTTTCATGCGACGTCGTTGTCGGTCGACTGCCGCCCCGTCATGAACGATGCGGTGCCCGCGGCGCTTCAGAAATCGTTGCGCATCTTGTGGAGCAGGCCGCTGGGCGACTGGTGCGTGTCCACGGCGGTGAGGACATCGGTCAGGAACCACGGCAGGTTCAGTTGCGTGTCGGAATCGCCGACGCAGACGCGGATCGGCGGCGCGCTGGAGGGGGAACGGGCGCCTTGCGACGCATCCCGCGACGGCACGCAATTTTTCGCGTATGCCGGAGCCGGAGCCGGCGCGACGGCGCCGGAGGAGGCGCCGGCGATTGCCGGCACGGGCATGCTGACGGCGGTAAACAGGGTCAGGGCAGCGACAAGGACGACGCGTTTCATGAGATTCTCCGGTGATGGTCGTTCGACCATCGCGAGTCGCCGCGAGTTCGTCGGCGCAAGATGCGTGTCATGTTCCCGAACCGGCCACCCGGCCGCATCCGACGCTGGCTGCGCCCCCGGCTGGCGGCTGCGCCACTGCCGCGGCGATCCCCGCACGGGTGTCGTTCCACGCATGTATATTGTCGCCGTGCATCGACCGGCCGGCGATATCGCGCGGCTTCGTTTGCCCGTTACGTGTGCGCGCACTGCCAACCCGCCGGAGCACGGCGCTCGCGGTGGAGCGCCAACAACAATGACAAGAACCAGAGAACGTTCCGAGCCCGCCCATGAGCGATACCGAAGTTGTTTTTCAAATCACCGCGGATGATCTCGTCCACGCATACCGGCTGAATCTTTGGCGCAGGTACAACCGGAAATACCTGCTCAAGTCTTTTGCGATCGTTACGACCGTGTACGTCGTCCTGCTCGTCGGCGGCATCCGCGTAGCAAGCGGACATTTTCCGGAATGGCGCTATGTGTGGACGGCTGCGGGAATCGCGGCTGTCGTTGCGATCGGCGTGCCCGTCCTGAATCATCTGATATTGCCGCGCGCGGGTCGCAAGATTTACGACCAGCAAAGGACGCTTCATCAGGTTCACACGGTCATTTTCCAAGGCGACCGGTTCATTGTCGAAACGCCGACTTCGCGCGACGAAATTCACTATGCGGATCTCATCCACTGGAGCGAGGATCGTCAAATGATCCTGCTGTATCAGTCATCGGTGATGTTCCGCGTGGTGCCGACGCGCGTGCTGAGCGACGGACAAGCGGCATTCCTGCATCGAGTGCTGCTTCAGCACGGCGTGCGCAAAGTCTAGCGGGCCGCGGAGCCCATGACGAAGTCCGGACGGTCTGCGCCGTCCGGGATTCAACGTGCGGCCCCGGCCAGACGGCCCCGCGTGTCACGTCACTGATACCCGTAACACTGCTTCAGCCCCGCGTAGTCGTAGAAGTGGCTGCCCGGCGCGATCTTCGCGCCGTCGCACGCGGCCTGGAAATCCGTTTCGCGCTCGTTGTACAGCATCTTCACGATGAGCCGCGATCCGTTGCGATAGACATCCCACTGCATGTTCGCGGCCATCGGTGACACCTGGTCGCCGCGCCACGGGTTGTTCGCATACGTGTACGTCTGCGCCTGCGGCGTCGGCACGAACACGTTCTTCAGATTCATGATCGACGCGAACGGAATCACGATCTCCGCATGCGTGAAGCGCAGCTTCGCGGCGTGTGTCAGGTCCCCGCGCGCGATCGCGTCGACTTCGCCGAAGAAGTCGTCCTGCAGCACCTTCGCCATCCGGTACGTCACCGGGTTCGCTTCCTGGATGCCGGGCCCTTTCTGATAGTAGTCCTCGGCATCCTGCAGATACGCGAGATACTGCGCCTGGTCGGCGCCGATGTACTTCTCCATCGTGACGCCGCCGGTTTCCGCGGTCATGGCGGGCGCAACCTGCAGCAGGTTGTACAGCACGTTCACCGCGTCGACGGCCGTCGCGATCTTCGTCTTGCCGTCGCCCTTCAGCGTGTTGGTGAACTTGCCGTCCGACGACGTGAACGCATAGGTGCCGGTGTTCGCGAACGTGTAGCCGTCGGAGCCGAGCTTCGCGATGAAGGCCGGCGACACGAGTGCGGACAGCACCGTTTGCGCGACGTCGGCCGCCTGCGGCGCGGCCTTGATCGCTTTCAGCTTCGCGGCCACCGTCGCGTCGTTTGCATAGGCCTGGTACGCCTGGCTTGCCTGATAGTTTGCGTAGTACGGATCGCTCGTGTCGGTCACGAGATCGGTGGCCGGCTTCAGCGAGTGGAAATACAGCAGGAAACGGTTGGTGCCGGCCGGCTGCGCGACCGGTGCGCTCGCCGGATAGCCGGCCGGCGCGGCCGGCAGCGTGATGGCCGGCGCCAGTGCCGGCTGCGCGGCGACGAGCGCCGCCGAGAAATACGTCGAGCTGTCGACCGCGCGATCCTGGCCCGAGTTGACGACGACCACCTGCCGGTTGCCCGTGGCGAACAGCGCGGGCAACCGCTGCGCGAGACGTGCGGCGAGTTGCTGATGTTCGCGGATGCCGGTTTGAGTCAGGTTGCCGTATCCGGGCGTCGAGATGCCCTGCACGCCGTAGCCGAGCAGCGCATTGGCCTTCATCATCGCGTACGTGTCGGCCTTGAGCTGCGCGCCGAGCGTGGTCAGCGCGCCGTCGGCCTCGGCCTTGGCCAGCATCGCGTAGATCGCGCCGTCGTACTTGAAGCCCGACAGCCCGCGCGAGCCGTGACGTGCGACGAGTTCGGTATAGACCGGCGCGTAGCCGGCCGGCGGCGCTTCGTACGTTGCGGCGTCCTGCTGCGGGCGGTACGGCGTCTTCGTCTGGTAGTAGGTCGCGGGTGTCGGGGCCGGCGCGGGCTGAGGTTGAGGCTGCGGCGCGGGCGCCGTGCCGTTGTTGTCGGCCGACGTGGCGGGGGGCGTCGAGTCGTCCCCGCCGCAAGCGGCGAGCAACAGGCAGGCAAGCGTGAGAGCGGCGGCGGTGCGGATCGGGCGTGTCATCGTGGCGGGCAACGGACGGGACGATGCGCATGAGCGTCGTCCCGTCGCCGGGGGAATGTGGTCGAGCCCCGCAGTGTTGCAAGCGACTTTGACAGCAGAATGTCAGGATGCGGTCGGGCAATCGTCGGATTGCCGCCGGATCGACGACGATGGCCGGCTCGAGCCGGCCCGGGTGCCGGCGTTCAGTGCAGCTCGGCCGATGCGATCGAGCGTACCGTATCGGTGATGTTCACACAGCGCGACAACCCGAAATGCTCGGCTTCGCGGCGTTCCGGTTCGCTGCTCGCGACGCCGACCGCGCGCTCCCGCGGTACGCCGAGCGCCTGCAGCGCGACATCGAACGGATGCTGATTCGATCGGGAGTCCTGTTGATCGGTGTCCGTGACGACGACCGAGAAGCGGTCGAGGTTCGCGCGGCCGAACTGGCCTTCGAACATGTCGTTGAGCCGCGCGGCCGGCAGCGTCGTGACGAGGCCGAGCCGATATCCTTCTTCCGATGCCCGGTCCAGCCAACGGATGATCGCGTCGCGTTGATGGCGCGACTCGCGCGAATCCGGCGTTGCTTCGATCTGCGCGAATGCTGCGTCGAGACGGGTGACGATGGCTTCGATGACCACGGTGATTCCTTTTCAGAAACGTGATGATCCGTTCGCCGACGGGAATGCCACACACCTTAGCGTCGATGCGGAAAACGCGACCAATCAATATTTATAGCCGACTCATACGATTCGACTAATGAATGGAGTGGCAAGCCAGAGCGGGCGCGGGATACGCGTGACACGGCATTTCACGCACGAATTGCACCGCATCGACGGCCTTCGATGCGATGCACCGGCGTGGCGCACATTCCGGCTGCATCGCGCATATCCATATGGAAAAACGGCATATCGGACGATGCTCGCCCGATCTGCCGCGCTGCGAGGCTGCGTGCGAACGGCGACGATCAATGCAGCTTGATCGACGGCTGGTTGCGGCTTTGCAGCCAGTGGCTCAGCGACTGGAACAGCGCGCGCTTGATGCCGACCACGCTGAACAGGTGCTTGCGATACAGGAACTTGTACAGCCCGATCGCCGCCAGCCCGTCGACGATCAGCGAGCGCGAGCGCATGCCGATATCCGCCTGATACACGGCGCCCGCATGCCCGAGCGACACGACGGTGCCCGCATCGCGGAACGTGAAGCCGGGCACCGGCTTGCCGGCGACGCGGCGCGCGAATGCGTCGACCAGATACACGGCCTGCTGGTACGCGACTTGCGCACGCGGCGGCAGGAATCCGCCCGCACCGGTCGACGGGCACGCGGCGCAGTCGCCGAACGCGAACACGTGCGGATCGTCGGGCGTCTGCAGCGTGTCGGTCACGATCACCTGGTTCGAGCGGTTCAGCGCGATGTCGCCGATGTCCCGCAGCATCGCGGGGCCGGCGACGCCGGCTGCCCAGATCGTGATGTCGCTCGCGAGGCGTTCGCCGGTCGCGGTCGTCACGGCATCCGCGCCGACTTCCGCCACGCGCGTATCGGTCAGCACGTCGACGTTCAGCGCGCGAAGCTGCGCGTGCATCTTGCCGGACAGCCGTTCGTCGAGCGCCGGCAGGATGCGCGGGCCGCCTTCGATCAGCCGGATGTGCACGTCGCGCGCGGACACCAGCGCCTTGAAGCGGTACGTCGTCAGTTGCTGGACCGCATGTCGCAGCGCGGCGGCCAGCTCGACGCCCGTCGCGCCCGCACCGATCACGTTGATGCAGATCGGCGCGCCGCGCCGTGCCGGCTGCTGCTCGGCCAGGTGATTCGCCTTCGTGCAGGCAGCAAGGAACTTGCGGCGGAAATCCTCGGCCTGGTCGAGGTTTTCGAGCGGCAGCGCATGATGCGCGGCGCCCGGCACGTTGAAGAAGTTCGTCACGCTGCCGACCGCCAATACGAGATCGTCGTAGTCGAGCACGCGCTGCGGCAGGATTTCCGTGCCGTCCGCATCCTGCACGGCCGCGATTGTCGCCGTGCGTGCCGCGCGATCGACCTGCTGCAGCGCGCCCTGCACGAAGCGGAAGCCGTGGCGCTTCGCCTGCGCCGCGTATTCGATCGTGTGGGAAGCCGGATCGCGATGGCCCGATGCGGCTTCGTGCAGCAGCGGCTTCCAGAAATGCGTCGGATAGCGGTCGACGAGCACGACCTCGGCCTGCCCGCGGCGTCCGACCGTATCGGCGAGACGCGTCGCGAGCTGCAGGCCGCCGGCGCCGCCGCCGACGATCACGATGCGCGGCAGGCGCGGTGCGCGGTTCGCTGCAAGGTGGGGCGTGGTGTTGTCCATGTTGGGCTCCCGCTGAATGACGATTCGGATGACATTGCTCAGGAACCGACGATATAGTTTCGAACCCACTCGAACAATTTAATGTTTATAAGCAACTCATATGTATTCACTTATAAGAAAGACCGCGACGTTCCGGCAGTTGAAGGCGCTGGACATGATTGCGCGGCTCGGCAGCGTGTCGCGCGCGGCCGAGGAACTGAACCTGACGCAGCCGGCCGTGTCGCTGCAGGTTCGGCTGCTCGAGGAGGCCGTGGGCGCCGCGTTGCTGCAGCGAGTGGGGCGCGGCGTGCAACTGACCGCGGCCGGCGAGATCGTGGCGCGCTACGCGCGCGAGATCCTGCATCTGTGGAGCGAGGCCGGCGACGAAGTGGCCGCGCTGACGGGCGATCTCGGCGGCACGTTGCGGATCGGCGCGATCACGACGGCCGAATACCTGATCCCGCCACTGCTCGTCAAATTCACTGCCACGCGTCCGCACGTGAAGACGTATTTCAAGGTCGGTAATCGCGACGACATCATCCGCATGCTCGCGACGCATGAAATCGATCTCGCGGTGATGGGCAGCGCACCGAAGGAGCTGCGTACGCATGCGGTCGAGTTCGCGAAGCACCCGATGGTGTTCGTCGCGGCGCCCGACCATCCGCTGATGCGGCGCAAGCGCGTCGCGCTGAAGGATCTCGAATCCGCGCACCTGCTCGTGCGCGAACGCGGCGCCGGCACGCGCTCGACCGTCGAGAGCCTGTTCAAGAACGCGGGCCACCGCTTTCATGTGGGCTCCGAACTGTCGAGCAACGAGGCGATCAAGCAGATGGCCGAAGCCGGGCTCGGCGTCGCGTTCCTGTCGTTGCACGCGTGTGCGCTCGAACTGCGCACGGGGCTGCTTGGGCAACTGCCGTTTCCCGGCAACCCGATCGAGCGCGAATGGTATGTGGTGACCCTCGCCGACCGGCGCATCTCGCAGGTGACGGGGTTGTTTCGCGATTTCCTGATCAAGCAGGGCGCGCCGGTGATCGACGGCGCGACGGTGGCGCCGCACGAGCGGCGGCGCAAGTAGGCGGCCGCAAGTAGGCGACGCAAGTAGGCGGGATGTCGACCGGCCGGTCAGACGAGCCCGAAATCGTCGTTGCTGTCGGGAATCGACGCGAGCAGCCGTTCGAGCCGGTACCAGCCGACGATCCGCAGGCACCACGCGGCGATGGCCGGGCGGCCGTGGCGGGCGTGGGGGCCGGATGAAGGGCGGGCGGCGCGGGGCGAGCGCGCGACGAACGCCGCGCGTTGCGGACAGTAATGGGGCATGACGGGCTCCGTAGGTGTCGGATGAGCCGATCGTAAGCGGCGCGGCGTCCGTCGGCGCGCACGCAAGGATCGTCCCGAGCAGAAACGGATGATCTTTTTGTGCTCGATGCGCAGACGGCCGGGCACGGCCGGCACGTCGGCGCGAAACGCGTCACAATGCGCATTCGTCACCCGATCTGGTGGAGACCCTCGATGAGCGATCCGATTCTTGCCGCGCCGACGGACAACGGCGTCCCGGTCAGCCTGCGCTCCAGCCGCGGGCTCGGCTGGCAGGGCTTCGGCGCGTCGCTGCTGGAGATCCGCGCGGGCACGTACCGGATCCCGGCAGCCGAGCATCACCGGATCGGCGTGCACATCGGCGCGCCGGTGCGGGCGGATTGCGTATGCGACGGCGAGCGCGTGTCGCGTATCCAGGCGCACGGCGACGTCGACGTGATTCCGGCCGGCCTGCCCGGCCAGTGGACCGACAGCGCCGACTGCCGGATTCTGCACATCGCGCTCAGCGACACCTTCGTGCGGCGCACGGTCGAGCAGCTCGAACTGAAGCCGTCGCACGCGCAGATCCGCCGGCGGCTGCAGGTGCGCGACCCGCGGCTGCAGCACATTGCATGGGCGATGGCCGCCGAACTCGAAGCGGAAGACGCATCGGATCCGCTCTATGCGGAAAGCCTGTGCACGGCGCTCGTCGCGCGGCTGGTCGACGGTCAGCCCGCGTTTCGCGAACGCCGGCGCACGCTCGCGCCGAAGGCCGCTGCGCGCGTGATCGACTATGTCGAAGCGAATCTCGATCGGCGCATGACACTGGCCGAGCTCGCGGCGCTCGTGTCGATCAGCGTGCCGCATTTCAAGGTACTGTTCCGCGAAACGCTCGGGATGCCCGTGCATCAGTACGTCGTGCGGCGCCGGGTGGAGCGCGCGAAGGCGCTGCTGCTCGAAGGCCGGCTCAGCATCAGCCAGATCGCGCTGGAAGCCGGGTTCGCGCATCAGAGTCACATGGCGAACTGGATGAACCGCGTGCTCGGCGCGACGCCGACGGAGATTGCGCGGTCGGGCGCGCGGGGCGGGTTGCGGCTGGCCTATGACGGCGAGGATGGATGCAGGGACGCATAACGGAACAGCGATGCACGGGCGTTTCGTTCGATCCGACGGCAATTGTCCGACAGGGTGTCGGACAATTGCCGCGTTCGCTTCTCCGGCGCCCACGAGCGCTGTCGAAGCGCGACGCGTCGGATGTGAGCGGCGGTTCGTTTCAGGTGGGTTGTGCCTTGTGATCGGCAGATCGCCCGACGCGACGCGATCGGTGTCGCATCGAGCAGCGCATGGCCACGGCCGTTCATCCCGCCATCCTTTCCTGCTCGATTCATCCGTCCGTGCGCGCCACCCGGGCCGCGCATGCCGACAATCACAGCACTTCCATCCCCCAAGGAGCGAATCGTGTTCGTGATCTTCGGCGCATCCGGCAACGTCGGCCAGTCGACCGTGACGACCTTGCGCAACGCAGGCCATTCCGTGCGCGCGGTGCTGCGCGACGCACGCCATCGTGAACGCTTCGTGCAACTCGGCTGCGATGTCGCGATCGCGGACCTGACGGACGCGCACGCGATCGCCGCGGCGATCGACGGCGCGCAGGCCGTGCAGATGCTGTGCCCGGTGCCGGTTGCCGACCCCGATCCGGCCGCGACGATGACGCGGACGATCGACGCGGCCGCCGCCGCGCTCGCAGCGAATCCGCCGCCGGCGCTGCTCGCGTTGTCGGACTACGGTGCGGAGCTTGAAGGCAATACGGGTATCACGCGCCTGTTCCATGACTTCGAGGAGCGACTGAAGACGATTCCGACGCAGTTGACGCTGCTGCGCTCGGCCGAGCATGTGCAGAACTGGGCGCGCGTGCTGCCGGTCGCGCTGGGCACCGGCGTGCTGCCGAGCTTCCACCATCCGGTCGACAAGGTGTTTCCGACGGTCTGGGCGCCCGACGTGGGCGTCGTCGCGGCGCGGCTGCTGCTCGATGCGCCGGAAGGCCGTGGCGGGCCGCGTATCGTCAGCGTCGAAGGGCCGCGGCGGGTGAGCGTGACGGCGATCGCGGATACGTTGGGCGCGGCCGCGGGCCGTGCGATCGTCGCGCACGAGCTGCCGCGCGACACGTGGAGCGCGACGCTGCTGCGCGCCGGGCTCGGCGAACGCCATGCGCAGCTGATCGTCGATTTGTACGACGTGCACAACGCGGGGCGGATCGACGTCGAGGCCGACGTGTCGGAGCGGGTGTACGGTACGACTCCGCTGGAGGAGGCCCTCGCGCAACTGGTGCGCCGGCATGCGCGTTGAGCGAAGCGTCGGCGCGCGGCGCGTCACGCAGGCCGTCGCACCCTGTTCAACACCGCATACGACAGGGATCCGATCACGATCCCCCAGAACGCGGACCCGAGCCCGAGCCACGTCATTCCCGACGCGGTCGCGAGGAACGTGATCACCGACGCTTCGCGATGGTTCTCGTCCTCGAAGATCCCGTGCACGTTCGCGCCGATCGCGCCGATCAGCGCGAGCCCCGCCAGAATCGCGACGAACGCCTTCGGCAGTGCGAAGAACACCGTGACGATCGTGCCGGCGAAGAGTCCGCCGATCAGGTAGAACGCGCCGTTCGCGAGCCCGGCGACGTACCGTCGTTCCGCATCCTCGTGCGCGTCCTTGCCGGTGCACAGCGCCGCGGTAATCGCCGCGACGACGATCGTGATCCCGCCGAAGCACGCGACGACCAGCGACATCACGCTGGTCGCGGTAATGATCGGGCGCGCCGGCGTGCGATAGCCGGACACGCGCAAAATCGTCATCCCCGGCAGGAACTGGCCGGTGAGGCTGACGACGACGAGCGGCAGCGCCAGGCTGAGCGTCGTGCCGAGCGTCCACTCGGGGGCGATGAAGATCGGCCGCGCGAGGCTCGGCGACACGTTGCCGAGATGCGTCATCCCGAGCAGCGTCGCGAGCGCGGCGCCCGTCAGCAGCACGAGCACGATGCTGTAGCGCGGCAGCAGGCGCCTGAAGATCACGTAGGCCGCGATCATCCCGAACGCGAGCGCGGGCTGCGCGGACGCGGCCGAGAACGCATGCATGCCGAACGGCAGCAGGATGCCGGCCATCATCCCGCAGGCGATGCCGCGCGGGATGTGACGCACCAGCCGGTCGAAATAGCCGGAGACGCCGATCGCCAGGATGATCAGCGCAGCCGTGATGTACGCGCCGACGGCCTGATTGAGCGTCAGTTGCGGAAACAGGCCGACGAGCAGCGCGGTGCCGGGCGCCGACCACGCGGTGACGACCGGCACCTTCAGCTTCCAGCTGGCGACGAGGCCCGACACGCCCGCGCCGATCGAGATCGCCCAGACCCACGACGACACCATGTCGTTGGACGCATGCGCGGCCTGCGACGCCTGGAAGAAGATCGCGAGCGGGCCTGCATAGGAAATCAGGACCGCGAGAAAACCCGCGGTGATCGCGGAAACGGACCAGTCGTGGCCGAGCGTGCGGATCGCGCCGGGTGGGGTGTTCGGTTGCATCGTCGTCGGGGAATGCGGCGCGCGGCCGGGCGGCGGAGCCGGGGCGAATGATGGTCGGAAGCCCGGATGAGCCGCCATTCTGGACATTGCCGACGCAATTGGCAATTCGGGCGCGGCCGAGCGGCATTGTCGGCATTTCGTAAGAATTGGCGCGCAAGCCCGGAGGGGCGACAGCGCGTGCCGGGCGACGTCACGTGCTGATCTGCAACACCTCGTCGATCACCGCCACTTTGATCCCGCTGCCCGTCGACAGCGACGCCGTGCCCTCGCCGAACGGATGCACGGGCGGATCGGTCGGCGTCCACGCATGGCGTGCGAGCAGTTCGCGATAGCCGCCGCGGATCACGAAGCCCCCGCATTTGCGCGCGTAGGCGTCGCGTCGCATCCGGTACGCGCGCGGCAGGTCGTACCACGGCAGCTTCGGCAGGTCGTGATGGACGAGGTGATAGTTGTTGTTCAGGTACAGCAGCCGCATCGCGAACCCGGCTTCGTTGATCGCGATGCGCGCCTTCGGATGCGGTGCGGCGCGATGCTCGTACAGCGAGCGGATCATCGCGAGCGACAGCGCGGGCCATGTCACGAGCAGCAGGTAGTACCACCACGGCACGCCGATCGCGCATTGCAGCCACGCGAGCAGCGCCGCCACGCACGCGGCATGCGTCGCCCACATCGGCAGATAACGGAAGTCGCCGCGCCGGAACGCGGCGAACGCCTCGCCGAACGTCGCGGCGATGGCCAGCGGCGGCCCGACGACGATTCGTCCGGCGAAAGTCTTGCGCGCGACCGTCAGCGCCCGGCGCCAGCGTGGCAGCCGCGCCCAGCGTGCGCGCGTCACGTAGTTCGTTTCGGGATCGACGCCCGGCACGGTCAGGTCTTCGTCGCGGTGATGGTCGAGGTGCGTGTCGCGATACAGCGTGTACGGATACCAGACGGTCAGCGGCGGATAGCCGAGCAGCTTGTTCACGAACGCGGAACGCGTCGGGTGGCCGTGCAGCAGTTCGTGCTGCAGCGACAGATGCCACGCGCCGAGCAGGATCAGCGGCGGCGTCGCGGCGGCGAGCGACAGGTGCCCGTCGCGCACGAGCAGCAGCACGGCGAGCCAGCCGCCGTAGATGACGACGACCAGCAGCCAGGTCGGCCACTCGGTGCGGGCGGTGAAGCGGGCGTCGAGCGCGGCGATCGCGCGCGCGTGGTCGACGTCGAAATATTCGGCCATGGCGTTGAGGCGGGGTGGATCGGGCAGTGCGGGGAACGAGCGGGGGAACCGGGGCGCTCGGCCCGGGTGCGCTGGTGTCTCGCGGATCACGGTCGACCTGCACGGCGTCGCGCGCGGTGGCGGCGCCGACAGGCATTCGAACGGTACCGGGGCGGCGCGGCGACGCCAACCAATCGATTCGCATTTGCTTATCGTGCCGGCGCCGATAAGCATCGGGGCCGCCGCCGATGCGTAGAATGTCCGCATGAAGCCCTGGATCGCAGTCTTGCCGATGTACAACGTGACGCCGCGCCACACGACCCTGTGGCGCGCGCTGCTGCGCGACGCGCTCGATGGGTTCGCGAAGGCGGGCGGGCCCGCCGGCGTCGCGCTGCCCGACGCGCCGTTCGACGACCTGCAAGCACTGTGGCGGCGCGACGATCTGCTGCTGTCGCAGACCTGCGGCTATCCGTACCGGATGCTGGGCCTGCGCGATACCGTGCGATTGATCGCGACCCCGGTGTTCGACGCGCCCGGTTGCGACGGTGCGCGCTACAGCAGCGTGCTGGTCGTGTCGGCGCGCGCGCATGCGGGCGGCGCGACGACGCTCGCCGCATGCCGCGGATTGCGAGCTGCCTTCAACGGCGAGGATTCACACAGCGGGATGAGTGCATTCCGGCACGCGATCGCGCCGCATGCGCGCGACGGCCGGTTTTTCGGCTCGGTCACGCCGTTCGGTTCGCACCTGAACGTGCTGCGTGCGCTGGCGTCGGGAGAGGCCGATTGCGCGGCGATCGACTGCGTGACGTTCGCGTACGTGCGCGACGCGCTGCCCGGTCTGCTGACGGATATCCGGATCGTCGGCGCGACGGCATCCGCGCCGGGATTGCCGTTCATCGCATCGCGGGCGCTGGCGGACACGCAGGTCGGCGCGTTGCAGGATGCGCTCGATCGCGCGGTCGCGGCCGATGCGCAGCGCGCGCGCGTGCTGAGGCTGAAGGGATTCGACCGGCTGTCGCCAGCCGACTACGACGCGATTGCGCGGTTCGAGCGGGAAGCCGTCGCGCTCGGCTATCCCGAACTCGCGTGACGCACGGGGCGCGGCGGCGCCGCGGCCGTCCGCCCCACGGCCCGTTTACTCCTCGTCCATCAACCGGACCTTGACCCGCTTGCCCTTGATCTTCCCGGCATTGAGCTTGCGCAGCGCGTCGCGTGCGACGCCGCGCTCGATCGCGACATAGGTCGAGAACTCGGTCACGTTGATCTTGCCGATCTGCTTGCCGTCGAACCCGGCGTCGCCGGTCAGTGCGCCGAGCACGTCGCCTGGACGAATCTTGTCCTTGCGTCCGCCGAGAATCTGCAGCGTTTCCATCGGCGGCAGCAGCACGCTGTCGTCCCCCGGCGTCAATTCGGCGAGCGGATGCCATTCGACATCGCGCTTCTGCGCCTGTTCGATCGCGCCGACGCGGCCCATCTCGTCCATGCTCGCGAGGCTCAGCGCCCAGCCGTCCTGATCCGCGCGGCCCGTGCGACCGATGCGGTGCACGTGCACTTCGGGGTCGGGCGTCACGTCGACGTTGATCACCGCCTCGAGCTGCGCGATGTCGAGCCCGCGCGCGGCGACGTCGGTCGCGACCAGCACCGAGCAGCTGCGGTTCGCGAACTGGATCAGCACCTGGTCGCGCTCGCGCTGATCGAGCTCGCCGTGCAGCGCGAGCGCGTGAAAGCCTTGCGCGTGCAGCACGGCGAGCAGATCGCGGCACTGCTGCTTGGTGTTGCAGAACGCGATCGTGCTCACCGGCCGATAGTGGTTCAGCAACTGGCCGACCGCATGCAGCCGCTCGTCCTCGGTCACTTCATAGAAGCGCTGGCGGATCTTGCTGTCGTCGTGGCGTTCCGCGAGCTTGATTTCCTTCGGATTGCGCAGGAACTGTTGGCTCAGCTTCGCGATGCCGTCCGGATAGGTCGCGGAGAACAGCAGCGTCTGGCGCGTCGTCGGGCACATCCGCGCGACCTTCGCGATGTCGTCGAAGAAGCCCATGTCGAGCATCCGGTCGGCTTCGTCGAGCACCAGCGTAGTCAGCGCGTCGAGCTTCAGGTTGCCGCGATCGAGGTGATCCATGATGCGGCCCGGCGTGCCGACGACGATATGCGCACCGTGCTCGAGGCTCTGCGCCTGCGGACGCATCGGCGTGCCGCCGCACAGCGTCAGCACCTTCACGTTTTCCTCGGCGCGCGCGAGGCGGCGCACTTCCTGCGCGACCTGGTCGGCGAGCTCGCGCGTCGGGCACAGGATCATCGCCTGCACGTCGAAACGGCGCGCATCGAGGCGCGCGAGCAGCGCGAGCGAGAACGCGGCGGTCTTGCCGCTGCCCGTCTTCGCCTGCGCGATCAGGTCCTGGCCGGCCAGCGCGACCGGCAGGCTGGCGGCCTGGATCGGCGTCATGTCGACATAGCCGAGCTGCGCGAGGTTCGCGAGCGTGGCGGGCGTCAGCGGCAGCGCGCTGAACGGCGTGGCGGTCGGTTGGGTCAAGACAGGTCTCCGAGGTAGGGGCGGCCTTCCATCTGCTCGTAGACGACGTTGCCTTCGTCGTCCTCGAAGCGTTCGAGATAGTTGCGGGCGCCGCACAGCGGGCAGCGGAACAGCAGCCCCTGGCCCTCGTCCTTGATGACGACGTCGGACTGCTCCCACTGCGTGCCGCAGCTCTGGTTTCGGCAGGTAAACACGGTCTTTCTCCAGCTGAATTCGGTTGTGCGCCCTTTGTGGGCGGGCGCGGGCGTCGCACGGCCGCGGCGCTCGCGTGCACCCGCGGGCGCGGGGCGGTGCGGACGGAGGCGTAAGGGTGCGACGCTGCGGATGATGGATCGGGAGGGCGATTCGGGATCGCGCGTGCCGCAATTCTAGCGGATACCGCGCGCGACGCCGGGCCGGATGCGGCGGAACCGGCGCAATCGGTCGATTTCGCCCGGGCGTCGCGGGCGTGCGGCCGGTGGCCAGCATCGCGCGCGCCGGGCGCCGACGCAAAAACGGCCATCCTCCCGGATGGCCGTGGATCGCGGCCTGCCTCCCCGTGCTCCGGGGCGAGACGATGTCCGCCTTTCACGCGAAACAGGCCGGAACGGGCGACGGTCGCCCGTCGGGTTCGCGTGGCGTGTCGCGGTTCGGCGCGTTACAGCGCCATGTCGGCCGACGCCTTCGCCGGGCGGGCCGGTGCGGCACCGGCGCCGGACGGAGCCGGCGCGCCCAGGTCGATCTTCGGCGGCGGCGCGAGTTGCAGCACGTCGCTCGTGTAGGTCCATTCCTCGACGACCTTCGCCGGGCTGTCGTTCAGCTTGGTGCCGTAGCTCGGCACGATCTGGCGGATCTTCTGCTGCCACTCGGGCGTCGCGACCTTGTCCTTGAACACCTTCTGCATCAGATTCAGCATGATCGGCGCGGCGGTCGATGCGCCCGGCGACGCGCCGAGCAGGCCCGCGATGCTGCCGTCCTTCGAGCTGACGATCTCGGTGCCGAGCTTCAGCACGCCGCCCTTGACCGGGTCGCGCTTGATGATCTGCACGCGCTGGCCGGCCTGCCACAGGCGCCAGTCTTCCTTCTTCGCGTTCGGGAAGTATTCCTTCAGCGCGTTGAAGCGGTCGTCGTCGGACAGCATCAACTGGCCGGCGAGGTACTGCACCAGCGGGAATTCGTCGACGCCCACGCGCATCATCGGCGCGACGTTGTGCAGATTGGTGCTCTTCGCGAGGTCGAAGTACGAGCCGTTCTTCAGGAACTTGGTCGAGAACGTCGCGAACGGCCCGAACAGGATGATCTTCTTGCCGTCGATGATCCGCGTGTCGAGGTGCGGCACCGACATCGGCGGCGAGCCAACCGACGCCTTGCCGTATGCCTTCGCGAGATGCTGCTTCACGACCTCGGGGTTGTCGGTCACGAGGAATGAGCCGCCGACCGGGAACGCGCCGTAGTCCTTCGCTTCGGGGATGCCCGACGCCTGCAGCAGGTGCAGCGCACCGCCGCCCGCGCCGATGAACACGAATTTCGCGTCGACCGCTTGCGGCGGTTCGTCCGAGTGCAGCTTGACCCACGACACGTGCCACGTGCCGTCGGCGTTGCGCGAGATCTCGCGTACTTCGCTCGACAGCGACAGCGTGAAGTTCGGCTGCGTCTTCAGGTAGCCGACGAACTGGCGCGTGATCTCGCCGAAGTTCACGTCGGTGCCGATCGGCGTCCACGTCGCGGCCACCTTCTGGTTGCGATCGCGGCCTTCCATCATCAGCGGCACCCACTGCTTGATCTGGTCGTAGTCTTCCGAATACTGCATCCCGCGGAACAGCGGGCTGGCCTGCAGCGCTTCGTAGCGCTTCTTCAGGAAGCGGACGTTGTCGTCGCCCCAGACGAAGCTCATGTGCGGCGTCGAGTTGATGAACGAATGCGGGTTCTTCAGCACGCCCTGTTTCACCTGCCACGCCCAGAACTGGCGCGAGATCTGGAACGACTCGTTGATCTCGATCGCCTTCGAGATGTCGATCTTGCCGTCCGCCTTCTCCGGCGTGTAGTTCAGCTCCGCGAGCGCCGAGTGGCCGGTGCCGGCGTTGTTCCAGCCGTTCGAGCTTTCCAGCGCGACGCCATCGAGGCGCTCGACCATCGTCATCGACCAGTCGGGCTGGAGTTCGTGCAGCCAGACGCCGAGCGTCGAGCTCATGATGCCGCCGCCCACCAGCAGGACGTCGACCTTCTTCGTGTCGGCGGCGTGCGCGGACGATGTCGCGACGCACAGCGCGAGCGCCGACAGTATTACCCGTAACGTTTTGATCACAGCAGATCCCTTTTTCAACTTGGATGCATCGGTTTGCCATGCCGCCCGGCGCACGGTTCCCGCGATTTCGTTACGCCGAAACACGGGTCCGGAGATCCGGACCGCGAATCCGGAACTCCGGATCGACGCTGCGCGCCGTTGCATTTGCGCACGCGAAGCCATTCGGAAGGACACCTTCGGATCGGATTCCCGCGAGCCGGCGAGCGCCTGCGTCGCGACGGTGCGCCACGCGTCCGGGCCGTGGTGGCAAGCCTGGGCGGACGGCGCTTCGGGCCGCGTCGAAAGCGGCCGCGTGCGGCGCGTTTTGCCAGGGCGGGACGGCAAGGGGCGCGTAATATAACCGAACTCGGACAACGTGTCGCAGACGCTGAATATCCCTGTTTTTGTGGGGTTTTTCGTGCGTCCGGGTTTCCGGAATGGCGGTGCGGGAAAGCGAGATTCCGGGGGAAGCGCAGGGGCGTCGGGCGGCCGACGTCAATGCTTCGCCGGCGAGGTTGACCGGCTGCGCCGTGCGATGGCTGAAGGAAAGCGCAAGCGGCGGACTCGAGCCGTATCGTGACCGGCGCGCGCGGCTACGATGGAGAGTGGGTCGAGTCCATCTTTGCGCAAATTACTGGCTGTGGCGAGTGCCGGTTCCACGGGTGGGGGCCGGTTGACGTGCCGTCGCCTCCCCTTCCGCCCGCGTCGCTTCGAACGAAACGAGTCGGAACGGCTGAACGAAACCCGACGTTCGTCGCAGCCTCGCTTTTTCTTCGACTGACGTTCAAGAAATCAATTCGAAGTGTTTTCTGCCGTTCGGCACTGCATCGACGACAAGTCGCCGATCGAAGCTCGCGAGCTTGCCGCCGTGCGCGCGAGCGAGCGCGAGCAGATACGTGTCGGTCAGCTGCGCAGAGGACAACAAGCGAGTCGCATCGACGTGTTCTGCGTCAAGCAAGCTCACATCGTCCGGCCAGAAAGTATGGCCTGCGTGGCCCCGCAGTTGCGCGACGAGCGGCGCAACGGATACCGGCGAACCCATCGTATTCGGGTACGCCGTTCTCGGTCAGGGGGCATGTGGCCCAGCTAGCGTATCCGACGCGACCGAACCATGCGTGCGCGGATTCGTGCTGAACGTGCGAAGGGTCCAGCAATGCAATAAGAACTTTGACGTCGGGAAGGTAGATGATTCAAAGCGAATCGTCACTAAGTTGATTAACAGTCTCGAGCGTGACCGGGTGGGGCGACGACGAGACCGGCATCAGAGGTAACCCGTTGCGGCTCGTCTGGCTGGCCGGCGTTCGCTGCAATTCGGCGCGAGCGAGTTCGGAAATGACCTTGCCGATACTCATACCCGGCCTTGCACGTTCCCTGGCGAATGCGAGGACGTCGTCATCGATATCGATCGTGGTACGCATGAGGTGGTTCTCCCATTCGGCATCAAACGCCACCCATTTTTACTACGACCGCTTCAAACATCAAGCATCAGTCATCAAGAGGCTCCGAAGTATGGCAGCGCCTTTGATTTATCGGAAATTCGACCCGGGTATTCAATCAAATATTTGATTTTATGGAAATTATTGTGCGCTCCATACCGCGGGTGATCGATCCGGTTCTGCATGCTGGCGCTCCGTCGAGGTGCGAAATGACCGGCGCAGGAACCTTCGCTACCTGTAACGGGTGCATATGCCGACCTGATGCACAGGATCCGCACCTTTGAGAGGGGCAGTCAGCCGCAGGGGCGCCTGCAATCGCGCTCAGGCTACCGCATCCGCGTAACGACGCCAGAAGCAGCGACATCGGGACGGATACGTCCGTCCTCACGCCGCAAGGCGACCTGAAGCACGGCGCGATCTCGGTGTTCGCGTACAAGAGCGGCAGGACGGCGCTGCTCGACAGCGTCAGGATGCAATGCGGGGCGGCCGGTATCGCGCGCCAGCCGCAGGCGAAGACCTCAGGCCGCGATATCGGCGAACACGTCGCGGTCGATCACACCGGGCACGAGGCGCGGCTGCCGCAACCACTCGAACGCGAGCTCGACGATCATCGGCGTCGGCCGGCTGCAATGTAGCGACCTGAGCGATTCACGGTCGATCCACGCGCAGTGTGCGATCTCCTGCGCGGGACGCGCGATCGCAGCCGGATCGATCTCGGCGAGAAACACGTGATGCAGCTTGTGCGTGCCCGCGATCCGGAACAGATAACGGGCGCGGCCGCATGTGAGCCCGGTTTCCTCCAGCAGCTCGCGCCGCGCGGCGTCGCGCAGCGATTCGCCGTCGTGCGGCTTGCCGCCGGGCAGCGCCCAGCGGGCATTCAACCGGGCGACCAGAAGGATCCGGTCGCCGCGTCGACAAAGGACGGTGGCGCGTTCTTTCATTTCGGTTTCCTGATTGCATGCCCGCGTCGAACGGCGGACAAAAAGACGCCGCCCGCGAAGGGCGGCAAGGTAAGGACAGGTTCGCTACTGCGTGCAGGACGAGATGACCGTTTCGTCCAGCACGGCCATTGTCGCGAGACGATGTCGCGCAGTGAATCGGACGGGTCCGATTCGAAGGCGGATCGGGCGGAAACTCGACCCGGGGCGGTTGCGTACCGCGACGCGGCAATCGGCGCCGTGGTCGTGATGGCGGTGGGGCGCTCCGGGCGCGCCCGCCGCCGCGGCGATTACACGCGTCGGACGCGCGTGCTGTCCGTGCGACGCTCCGCGTCGTGCACGATGTGCAGTTCCCGCGTGCGGATCGGCAGCGCGCACTCCGCATCGGCGAGCGTCTTGCGCACCTGGCGCGCGAGGCGCCAGCGCATCGCCCAGAACTTGTCGGTATGCGTCCACACGCGCATGTTCGCGACGGCTGTGCTGTCGTCGAAGCGCATCACCATCACGTCCGGCGCCGGGTCCTGCAGCACGTCGGGATCGGCCACGGCCAGTGCGTGCAGCGCCTCGAGCGCGCGATCGATATCGTCGTGCACGGACACTTCCACTTCGAGATCGAGGCGGCGCGTCGGGTTGCGCGTGTAGTTGCGGATCGCGCTGCCCCACAGTGCGCTGTTCGGCACGTATTCGCAGATGCCGTCCGGCTTCGTGAGGCGCGTCATGAAGAGCCCGACCTCTTCGACGGTGCCCGCGACGCCCGTGCCGCCGTCGATGTAGTCGCCGACCTTGAACGGCCGCAGCAGCAGAAGCATGATGCCGGCCGCGATGTTCTGCATCGTGCCCTGCAGCGCGAGCCCGATGGCCAGGCCGGCCGCGCCGAGCACCGCGACGATGCTCGCGGTTTCGATGCCGAGCTGCGACAGCGCGCCGACGATCGCGACGATGCGGACGCCCCATACGGCGACGTCGCAGAGGATCGGCCGCAGCGTGTCGTCGACGCGTTCCTTGTTCGAGAGCAGCCGGTTCAGCCAGTTGCCGATGCGTTTCGACAGCCACCAGCCGGCGACGAGCAGCGCCACTGCGGCGCAGAGTTTGATGGAGAGCGTGGACAACGCGTTCCACAGGAACGTCCAGCGTTCCGGATGAAGTTGATCGAGAAACATGACGGGAATCCGGTTGAATGAAACGATGCGCGGCGCGCATGAGCGTGCGCAGGCAGCGTTCGACCATGCACGGCGCGCGATGGTTCGCACGCGTGAGTGGAGGCGGAGTCGTTGTTGTGCCGGATGAACGGTACATCCGGATTTCGTTCCAGTACTAAACGTTGTTCCAGGAAAATAGGATTGGTCCTATTTGCCCGTTTCAAGCCGCCCGATACACTCGATTTCATATTGCCGGATCGCGACGCCTGTTCCTCCGCGATACCCGGTTTTCCCGAATTTCCATTGATAGCGAGTGACGACGTCATGCGGTTCGACCTGCGTTCCCGTCTCGCACGCGAACAAGGTCGATCCGCCCGATGCGGCGTCGCGCGTTTCCCGATGTACCGCGCGCTGTTGCGCGGCGTCATCGCGGCAGCCTGCGTGGCCGGCGCCCAGAGCGCGCCAGCTCAGAGCGCTCACGATGTCGCCCCCTTCGCATTCGCGATGGCGGAAGCCACCGACCTTGGCGACGTGCCTTTCTTCAATTCCGCGCGCACGACGTGGGGTGGCCTGCGTGTATCGGCAGCGCCGCTCGACGTCGCGTACGCGCCGCATGCATCGAACTTCTCGTCGAGCGGCGATAGCGACGACCCTGTCGCGCGCTTCGGCGCATGCGTGGCGTACCGCGTGCTGTGCGACACGGCGCGCGGTGCGGTCGAACGCGCGTACGCGACCCGGTTCGATTACGGGCTTGCGTCGCCGCTGTCCGTGCTGGGGTCGTCGGCGGTATTCGAGCGGCGTCCCGTCGATTTGACTTCCGCCGAACCGTTCGTGCTCGCGCAGCCCGATCGCGGCGCGCGAGCCGGTGCGATCGATGGCACGCTGCAGGCGTCGCTGGCGCTCGCCGAGCTGCCCGACGGCGTTGCCGCGCAGGTCCTGCGCGCGTTGACCGGCCGTATCGATGCGAAGCAACGCGGCGCGGTCGGCGACACCTTCCGCGTGGCATACGAACCCGACGACAGTGCGGCGGCGCCGGGCCGCGTGCGCGCGACGGCGTTCGACGTCCGTTTCCGCGGCCAGCGGGTTTCAGGTGTGTGGTTCGCAACAGGGGCACACGCGTCGGGCGCCTATTACGACTTCGACGGCATGCCGCTCGCCGGCGCACACTTCGCGATGCCGGTCGCGGCGTCGCGGATCAGCTCGCAGTTCGGCACGCGCGTGCATCCGGTGAGCGGTGCGCGTCACGTGCATTCGGGTGTCGATCTCGCGGCGTCGGCAGGTCGTGCCGTCCATGCGTCGGCGCACGGCGTCGTGACGTTCATCGGCACCGAGCCGCGCGGCTACGGCAAGTACGTGGTGATTCGTCATGACGACGGTTACGCGTCGTACTACGCGCACCTGTCGGCGTTCGAGCCGACGCTGCGAGTGGGCGCGCGCGTCGTGCGCGGCGAGCGCGTCGGCGCGGTCGGCAGCACGGGTACGGCGACCGGCCCGCATCTGCATTTCGAGGTGCGGCGGCACGACCGTCTCGTCGATCCGATCGAACTGGTACAGGCGGCCCGCGCGGCGAAGCTGAAGGGAGAACGGCGCGTGGCGTTCAACCGTGCGACGCATGCCGCGCGGACGCAACTGGCGTCGGCCGCGTGGTCACAGCCGGTCGCGATGTCGGCGACGGTCACGCCGAGCGCAGGCTGAGTGTCGGTGGGTGCCCGTCCGTCTCGGCCAGTGTCGGGCCGCCGGCGTGCATGATTGCGCATTCGCGCGCCGGTTCGCCGGTGCGTCCGAATTCGCACGGCAAGACATCATGCGAAGCAACATCGCTGAATGGCGTATGACCCGTGCGCAGTGAATCGTTCGACGAACGATGTCAAATTTTCCGATCGTTTCGGATTGCAACACGATGGACTTTCAATGCGGCAACGAAACCCGGCAAATTTCACCGGTTTCCGTTTAGCCAGCCTGCGAAGTTTGCAGATATCCCGCTTTTCTGCGACGCAGCAAATTTTCCTTCATTGTTTCCCAGTACGAAATTAATCCACCTCTGATTGTCGATATATCTCATTTGGTTCTTGTGATTATTTCGAGACAGGTGCTATAACGCGTTTCACGTACCGATTGATAGCAATAACATCATCAATAAAGGCCGGCGGAACGATGAAAAGAAAAACGAGGCACCTGGGTTTGGGTGGGATGGCGATCCTGACCGGCGCGATGCCGGTGGGCGTCCATGCGGCGTGTTCGGCCACGGCGCCAGGCAGCGGCGCGACGGTCACGTGTTCCGGCGCTGGCATCCCTTCGGTCGTGGCCACGGCCGGCAGTACCAACGTGACGATCAATCTCGATGCGACCGCGACGGGCAGCTATGTGCTGAGCGCCACGCCGACGCCGTTCTCCGTCGACACGTCGAGCGCGATCGCCAACAACGGCAGCGTGTCGATGTCCGGCAACGGCACGGGCGTCGCGAACCGCGGCGCGGCGCTGCTCGGCGTGAACAACGGCAACACGCTCACGAACGGCGCGAGCGGCACGATCTCGACGACGGGCGCGTACAACGACGGGATGGCCGCGAACGGCAACAACAACACGCTCGTCAACAACGGCGCGATCACGACCACCGGCAACAACGCGTACGGGATGACGGCCGCGTGGGGGCAGAGCAACCCGGGCGCGTCGGGCAACCAGATCGTCAACACGGGCACCGTGACGACATCCGGCAGCAACGCACGCGCGGCATCGCTGCTCGGCGGCAACGGTACGATCACCAACAGCGGCACGCTGACGTCGAACGGCAAGGACGCGCCGGCCGTCTACATGCAGGGCAACAACGACACGCTGGTCAACAGCGGCACGATCCAGACTACCGGCACCGCGACGAGCGGCGGCAGCGTCGACGCGGTCGTGTCGAACACGCTCGGCAGCTCGTTTACCGCGACGATCACGAACCAGGCCGGCGGCAGAATCGTCAGCAACAACGGCATCGGCGTGCGCTCGACCAACGGGGCGACGACGATCACCAACGCGGGGCTGATCCAGGGCGGCGGCGGCACCGCGATCCAGGGCGGCAACGGCAACGTGACGCTGATCCTGCAGACCGGCTCGCAGATCGTCGGCACGGCGAACGGGGGAGCCGGTACCAACACGGTGACGCTGCAGGGCACGGGCACCGCGTCGAACGCATTCACGAATTTCCAGAGCCTGACGATGGCCGGCGCCGACTGGACGTGGGCCGGCACCGGCACGTTCTCGACCGCGCTCGTGCAGAGCGGCACGCTGAACCTCACGGGTACGCTCGGCACGACGACGGCGTCGGTCGTCGCGACCGTCAACGCAGGCGCGACGCTGCAGGCGAATGCATCGAACCTGCCGCTGTCCGTGACCGATAACGGGCTCGTGCGGTTCCAGCAGGATAGCGCCGGCACGTATGCCGGCACGATCGGCGGAAGTGGCGCCGTGGAGAAAACCGGTGCGGGCACGCTCGCGCTCGCGCCGTCGGGAGCGGGCGGAAACACTTATTCGGGCGGAACGACGATCACCCAAGGCACGCTGTCGGTCGCAGCCGACAATGCGCTCGGCGCTTCGTCAGGAACACTGACTTTCAACGGCGGCACGCTGCAACTCGGCAGCGCGTTCGATCTCGCGGTGAGCCGTGCGGTATCGATCACGTCGAACAATGGCACGATCGATACGCAGGGCTTCAACTCGACGATCGCGCAGAACGTCACGGGCGCCGGTTCGCTGACGAAGCTCGGTAGCGGCACGCTGACGCTGAATGGATCGAACAGCTACGCAGGCGGCACGAACGTGAATGCGGGCACCGTGGTCGTCGGCGACGGCACGAGCGCATCGGCGGCGCTGGACGGCGGCGGGCCGGTGACGATCGCCGCGGGCGCGACGCTCGGCGGCTACGGCAGCGTGACGGGCGACGTGACGAACAGCGGCACGCTCTCGGTCGGGAATGCGCTCGCGAGCCTCGCCAGCGGCGCGACCGGCAATTTCCGGATCAACGGCAGCCTGACCAACGCGGGCCTCGCGCAGCTCGGCGGCAGCGGCGTGGGCAATACGCTGACGGTCGCCGGCAACTACATCGGGCAGAACGCGACGCTCGCCCTGAACACGACGCTCGCCGGCGACGGCGCACCGTCGGACAAGCTGATCGTCAGCGGCGGCGTGGCGAGCGGTGCGAGCACGCTGAAGGTGACGAACGTCGGCGGCGCGGGCGCGCAGACGACGGGCGACGGCATCCAGGTCGTGCAGGCGACGAACGGCGCGACCACGAGCGCGAGCGCCTTCTCGCTGTCGGGAGGATCGGTCAGCGCAGGCGCCTATACATATTTTCTCGCGAAGGGCGGCGCATCGAACGGCACCGGTGAAAGCTGGTATCTGCGCAATACGGTGCCGCCAAAGCCGGTGCCACCGGTCGTTCAGCCAGGCCAGCCGACGCCGCCGACCGAACCGCCGATCACGCCGGCCGAAGGCACGCCCGAATCGATCGTCGAAGCCGTGGATCACGCAGGCACCGGAGGCACGTCCGAACCCGTGTACCGTCCCGAGGTACCGCTGTACGCGGAAGCGCCGGCTGTCGCGCGGCAGCTCGGGTTGCTGCAGATCGATACCTTCCACGATCGCCAGGGCGAACAGGGGCTGCTGGCCGAGAACGGTTCGGTGCCTGCGGCGTGGGCGCGCGTGTGGGGCGGTCATGGCGACATCAAGCAGAAGGGTGACGTGACGCCGTCGTTCGATGGCACGGTATGGGGGATGCAGGTCGGGCAGGATCTGTATGCCGACACCACCGCCAGGGGCCACCGCAATCACTACGGTTTCTTCCTCGGTTTCTCGCGTGCCGTGGGCGACGTGAACGGCTTCGCGCTCGCGCAGCAGGACATGGGCGTGGGTTCGCTGCAGGTCAACGCATACAACCTCGGCGGCTACTGGACGCACATCGGCCCGGGCGGCTGGTACACGGATGCGGTCGTGATGGGCAGCGCACTCACGGTGCGCACGCATTCGAACGACCACGTGAACGGTTCGACGGACGGCAATGCGTTCACGGGTTCCGTGGAAGCCGGCTTGCCGGTGGCGCTGGGCGGCGGGCTGACGCTGGAGCCGCAGGCGCAGCTGGTGTGGCAATGGCTGTCGTTGGGCAAGTTCAACGACGGCGTGTCGGACGTCACCTGGAACAACGGCAACACGTTCCTCGGCCGGATCGGCGCGCGGCTGCAATATGCGTTCGAGGCGAACGGCGTGAGCTGGAAGCCGTATCTGCGGCTGAACGTGCTGCGTTCGTTCGGCGCGGACGACAAGACGACCTTCGGCGGCGCGACGACGATCGGCACGCAGGTGGGGCAGACGGCCGGGCAGATCGGCGCGGGGCTCGTCGCTCAACTGACGAAGCGCGGCAGCGTGTATGCGACGGTCAGCTATCTGACGAACCTCGGCGGCGAGCACCAGCGCACGATTACCGGGAACGCGGGCGTGCGCTGGGCGTGGTGAAGCCCGGCGCGTCGATCGTCGCGGCGGACGACCGCGGGCAGCGGTCCGGCTGCGGCGCGAGCGCTCGATGCTCGCATCTGGCAGCGTATCGTTTGGAGCACAACGGCGTTTGAACCCTGTGGCCGCGCCCACCGGCCACCATCGAACGCCCGCGCCGCAGCCGGACCGTGCGCGGTATCCGGATGGCCGGCGGTCGGAGGCTGCCGCAGCAAACCTCGATCGCCGGTCGCTCGTCGAACCGGAATCGCACGTCGACAGCGTAGCCTGGAGCACGGCGCAGGCCAATCAGCCCGGTCCGAATCCACGTCGGTCGCGGCGAACCATCAGGTCTGTCGGCCAAATCGAAGACCCATCGTTCTCCGTGTTTCCTCTCCTCGGCACCATCGGTCGCAGGTCGTTCCCCGCGCGCCTTCGACGATTGCATGACCTGAATCGTCTCGCCATCGGCGCCGCCTTCGTAGCGGAAATGTCAACAACTGTGCGCCCGTGCGCCGAATCATCCCAGTCCGATGGACCCGCCGAAAGTGCCTGCGTAGCATCAAGCGATTGCATCGGTCGCTGTATGTCGTACGCCGGGATTCCGCATCCATTCGGCTCTTTCGGCCCGATGCAACGGAGAACATCGATGCGCGCGGAATCCGCTCCGTGATCGGCCAGATGAGGAAGCAGGAAAATGAATTCAAAGCAGTCCTTGCAATTGAATACGAGGCGTGCACGCCAGTGCGTGCTGAAGCCGCTCGCCGTGTTGATTCCGCTGATTGCGGCCGGCCATGCGTATGCGGCTCAAGGCGGCACGATCGCGGCCGGCGCGGGCAGCATCGCGCACAACGGCCCGAATACGCAGATCGACCAGACGTCGTCGAATATGATCGTCAACTGGAAGAATTTCGACATCGGCAAGGGCGAGACCGTCAACATCGCGCAGCCGAACGCCAATGCCGCGATCCTGAACCGCGTGCAGTCGGGCGACCTGACGTCGATTCAAGGCGCGTTGAACGCGAATGGGCGCGTGTTCGTCGTGAACCCGAACGGCATCGTGGTCGGCAAGGGCGCGACGATCAATGCGAACAGCGTGGTGCTGTCCGCTGCCGACGTGTCGGACGGCGACTTCATGGCGAATCGCTCAATGACGTTGCACAACGACAACGGCGCGGCAGGCACCGTGCGAAACGACGGCTCGATCGAGACGCAGAGCGGCGCGCTGCTCGCGGGCGCGCGCGTGATCAACGGCCCGGACGGGATCGTGTCGGCCCGGAACGGCAACGTCGCGCTCGCGGCGGGTGACAAGGTGATGCTCCAGCTCGGTCCCGACGGCAACATGGAGTCCGTCTACGTCAGCGCCGGTGCGCGGAATGCGTTGGCGGCCAACGACGGAGTGGTATCGGCCGAAAATGGCTGGGCGCGACTCGAAGGCTATACGACCGATGCGCTGCGTGCCGAAGTCGTACGCAATACCGGCCACCTCGAAGCGACGTCGCTTTCGGGGTTGGGCGCAAAGGACGGCACGGGCGCAGTTAACATCTTCGCCACTGGAGACACACCGAGGACCGCGGATATTCGTCTCGGCGGCAATATCAGCGCGGGCGATGTCTTTGTCAGCGGTTCCGGTGTGACGCTCGACGGCGCGACACTGAATACCCGCGCTGGAGACGGTAGGCGCCGCGGAAGCGATACAGCCGTGCAGGCCAATCGGGTTACCGTATCGTCGAATGGCGCGACGTCCGATGGCACGCTGAATATCACCGGACGTGGAACGGATGCGACTTATCTTCAGCAGGGCGATCTGGTCGTGACCAATGGCGGCATGAGCGCTTCGGGGTTCGATCGGATCGCTCAGAGCGACGGGCTGTTGTACGCAAGAGGCCCTGTCGATCTTTCCGCGCGCGAGATCTCAATCGGCAATGTGACGACGCCCGACCTCCTGAAGGCGACCGCCGGTGGCAATTTGACCGTCGCAGGAACTGGCGCTGTCGGCGCCGACACTGTCGTACTGGAAGCAAACAACGACCTGAACGTCGCCGGAAACGGTACGATCAGCGCTGGGATCGCGACGTTGAATGCAAATAACGATCTGAATGTCGACGGAAAGGTCCACGCGATCCGTAGCGCAGGGCTGTTTGGTAAAAACGTGAATATTGCCGGTGAGGTGGCGACGCCGGATGCATCGCGGTTCGGAAATCTGATTATCGCGACGACCGACGGTGGCGGCGGTGTGCTTCGAATCGACGGCGTCGTTGACGGCAAGGGACAGGTCTTGCTCTTCGGGTCTCAAGGAGTCGAGCAGTCGCCGAACGGGGTTTTACGCAGTGGCGGATCTTTGCGGGTCACGGCTAACGAGAACGGTCACGTCGTGCTCAACGGCGCGGTTCACGCGCCGCGCGGTTATACCGTCGCAGTGCCGGAAGCGACGGATCGATATGCTTCGACTTTCTATGCTCCGGGCGACTACGCGCCCGGTCAGGCGCACGGCGCGACCGTCGCACCGGTCGATCCGGTCGTTCCGGTGCAGCCGGGCCGGGGCGGTTCGATCGTTGCCGGCGCGGGCACCATCGAACAGGACGGCAAGGTCACAGACGTCCAGCAGTCGACCGACCGCATGGTCGTGAACTGGAAGGATTTCGACATCGCGCGCGACGAGGCCATCAATTTCCGGCAACCGAATGCGAATGCAGCCGTGCTCAACCGCGTTGCATCCGGCAAGGTCACGTCGATCGACGGCGCGCTGAACGCGAACGGCCGCGTCTTCGTGCTGAATCCGGACGGCATCGTGGTCGGCAAGGACGCCACGATCAACGCGAACGGCGTGACGCTCGCGGCCGCCGACACGTCGGACGACGACTTCATGCAGAAGCGCGCGCTGCGCTTCAACATGGATCCGGCCAAGCGCGGGTTCGTCCGCAACGAAGGGACGATCGCGTCGCGCACCGGCGCGGCGCTGATCGGCCGCGAGGCGAGCAACCTCGCGTCCGGACGGATCACGAGCGGCAACGGCAACGTCGCGCTGGCCGCAGGCGGCGGCGCAACGATGTCGCTGAACGCGGACGGCAGCCTGAACCAGGTCGACGTGACGGATGCGACCGATCGCGCGCTGGTGGCGAACGACGGTCGGATCACGGCCGACAACGGCTATGCGAGCCTGCAGGCCTACGCATCCGGCGCGGCCGATGCGGAGGTGGCGCGCAACCGCGGCCAGATCGACGCGATCAACCGGTCGAACGCGAGCCGGTCGGCAACCGGCCTGAGCCGGGGCGACGTGCTGATCAGCGGCCGCAATGCCGACGATGGCGACCAGGGCGGTATCGTCAACATCCGCGGCCGGATCACCGGGCAGAACATCCGCCTGGCCAGCACCGGCGACCTGAATCTGTCGAACGGCGCCACGCTGGGCACGCGCAACGTCGGTCCCGACTATGGCGTGACGCTGGCCGGCCGGCGCGTGGCGATCGCATCGACCGGCGCGACGATCAACGGCGATGCGACAGTGCAGGGCGTGGGCGATAACGCCACGTACGTGCAGGACGGGCCGCTGAACACGTCCGGCCAGTTGTCGATGAGCAACATCAACACGTCGCGATAAACCGCGCCGCATGCCGCGCGGAATGCCTTCCGTGCGGCATAGGCGAACGCAAACGTGACGCTTGCGTTCGCCTTCGCGCGTTCCGGGGCAGGCGATCGTTACGCCTGCCCTATCTTGAATTCATCGGTAGTCGTCGCGGCGCGTGTCGCGAATGCTTCATCCGACGGATGCCCGGCTTCGCGCCGCACGATTTCCGTCATATCCGCTGCAACGCAGGCTTGCGGCGTCGTATCCCGAATCTCTCGAAGAGTCGCAAGACCGGAAGCCGCAGCACGGCCTCCGCGCCTGACTTGCGGCTATTTGTTGGCGGAACTCATCATGAAATCGACGTTAACCATCGGTCGTCGCATGGACGGCGCGACGGCGCGCATCTCGGCGTCCGCGTTGCTGCTGTTCGCCGCTGCGCGTGCCGACGGGCAGACTTTGCAGCCGCCCGGTAACGCAGGCCAGTTGCTGCAGCAGAATCAGTCTCTGTTGTCCCCCGGCGTCGATGGCGTGCGCCGGCAGGAAGGTGCGGACGATGTGGTCGTCGACGATCGCGCCGGCGCTGCCGGAAGCGGCACGGCGACGCTGCACGTCACGCGCTTCGAGTTGAACGAGCAACTGGGCGAACCGCTCGACAGCGACGTCGCGCGGCTGTTCGCGAGCGCGGCGGGCCGCGATCTGACGTTCGAGCAGATCACGATGGTGCGCATGCAGCTCAACGCGCTGCTGCGTCGGCAACTCGGCTTGCTGGTGTTTGCGGTCCTGCCGGAGCAGGATGCGCGCAACGGCGTCGTGCGCTTCACGATCGTGCGCGGACATGTCGAGAGCATCGAACTGAACAATCGCTCGCGTGTGTCGGACGCGACGCTCGAGCGAGTCGTGCCGGGTGCAGGAAGGAGCGGAGCTGCGTTGCTCCCGATCACGCGACCCGATCTGCGCGACGTGCAGCACGCGGCGCAGATCGCGCGCACATTGCCCGGTGTCGCGTCCGTGACGCCGATGCTCACGCAAGGCGAGACCGAGGGCGGCACGCGCGTGGTGCTCGATGTCGCGCCCGAGCCGGCCATCGAAGCGACGGCGGTCGCCGACAATGGCGGATCGCCGAGTACCGGACGCTACCGGGTCGGCGCGCAAGTGACCGCGAACAGCCCGTTGGGCATCGGCGATCGCGCGCGCGTGCTGGCCTACAACGCGCCGTCCGCGATTCAGGATCGGGACGGCGCGCATGGCAAGACGTGGATCGGCCTCGCTTCGTACGATATCCCGCTGGGCGGCGCGGGAACGCGCGGCGGCGTTCAGTACTCGCGCGTCCAGTACGCGCTGGGCGGGCCGTTGCAGGATCTGGGCGACGGCTATGCGGACGTCATCGGCGCATACGTCAGGCATCCGCTGGTATCGGCGCCCAAGGACGATCTGAGCGTCGGTGTCGCATACAACCGGAAGCTGCTGAAGGACTCGTTCTTTTCCTACGCGTTTCGCCGGCGCTCGAACGTAGCGAGCGTCTCGCTGAACGGTTCGCATTTCGGCGACTGGAAAGGGCGGGCAAATGGACTGCAATATGCGTTCACGGTCGATGCCGGCGACGTGAAACAGCTCGATGTCGGATTGGGTGACCCGTCCACGCAGGGACGCTTCGTGAAGTGGGGCGGCTCCGCCGATTTCACGCAGATGCTGTGGCCGGGCGCCAACATTCGCGCACGCATGAGCGCGCAGTTCGCGAGCACGCACCTCGATCCGTCGGAACAGATGTCGCTGGGCGGACCGAATGCGGTGCGCGCCTATGGATACGACGCGCCGAGCGTCGATCAGGGGGCGATTGCGTCGGTCGATCTGACGCAGGAGATCGTCGCGGTGCCCGGCCTGTCGGCGCGCGTGTTCGCGGACGTCGGCCGCGGTCAGATCAACAAGTCGCGCTCGCTCGCCGGCGCGGACAACACGTGGAACGCGCGCGGCTACGGCGTGGGGCTGTCGTATCAGTACAAGGCCCGGGCGCGCGTCGACGTGTCTCATGCGTTCAGGGTCGGCGCACCGGCCGGCCAGCGGCCGGACGCCGGACAGACTTGGGTTACGGCGACGCTCAATTTCTGAGCGTCGCACGCCCGGGCCGCCGGGCCGTGGCCCGGCGATCGCCGGCGCGTGCGCACAGGCACCGAGCGATGCTCAGCCCAGCGGCCAGTTCAGGAACACGATGCCGTCGTTGTAGTCGTCATCGGTGCCGTCTTCCGAGCCGACGATCCCGAAGTACGACTTCTTGAAGATGTCGACCTGGCGCGAACCGAGCCGCGACGGCTTGCCGTTCACCGTCACGATCACGCGCACGCGTCCCTTGCCGGAGTCGAGCACCTTCGTGCCGAGATTCTGGTCCTGCACGCCGGCGCCCTTGAACGTGGCGGCCGGTTGCGGGTTGTCGTCGATGTAGACGTCGATCGTCTGGTCGTTCGCCGCATTGGTGAGCGCGGTTACGCCGAACTTGGTGTTCGGCGGGAGGTTGAACGTGCCGTCGCGTTCGCCGCCGCCGCCGATGTTGCCGGCGCTGCCGCTTCCGCTGTTGCCGTTACCGGTGTCGGCACCCTGATTCCCGACGTCTTGCGACGGCGATGGTGCGGACGCTTCGCCGATCGCAGAAAGGCTCGCAAACGAATCGATATGCATCGTGCTGCCGCGCACGCTTTTCCACTGGCCTTTCACGAACGTGACGCCGCTGTCGACGTCGATCGCGACGACAAGCGTGAACGGCATGCGGCCGCTGGTCTCCGGCGCCTTGGTCGAATGCGTGAAGCAGCCGTCCGCGACGACGCCCTTGTCGGTCGCGATTGCGAAATAGATGCCGGGATAGTTGTTGCCGGTAGCATACGGCGTCGGCACGTTGAGCGTGACGAGGAGCTTGCCATCGCGAATGTTCTCTTTAGCGATGTCGAGATGCAGGCCCGGAATGTCGACGTAAGTCTCTGAGGTCAATACCGGTGCGCTGGTGATTGAAGCCGAAAGGATGGGCACGGATGTCTCCTGAAGGCCAAACGGTTTGATGAGGTGGTTGCGCGGTCATGCGCGAAACCGCCGGTCGGCCCGGCATGCGGCGTCCCGGCGGTCATGGGCCGGCCGATCAGCCGATCGGCCACTGGAGCACGACGATCCCGTCGTTGTAATCGCTGTCGTGTCCGTCTTCCGACACGACGATTCCGAAGTTGACCGTGAACGGCGAACCGTCCGACTTCTTGCCGGTGATCGGCGCGAGGCGCGCGTCGGTCGGCGACGGCTTGCCGTTCACCGACACTTCGAAACGGATCTTGCCGTTGCCGGAATTCAGCTTGGCTTCGCGCGGGCCGTCGCGCGTCGTCAGCTTGTGATACGCGGCGGGTTCCTGACTATCGCCGATGAACAATTTGATGTGCTGTTGTTCGGCGGCATTCGCGAAGAAAATCGCGCGGAAATCGGTATTCGGCGGAATCGAAAACTCGCCGGCGCGATTGGATGATGTTTGAGAGTCGGCCATGCTGTTCTCCTGTGGCTTGTTAGATAAGGCCAAGGGGCCTTGCCGCGCAAACGTTTGCTGTTTGAAGCGCGACATACCAAGCATGACGAAAAATAAATAAAAAAATATTCAGTCGAGAACGGTTATTGTTTAGCAAATCGAAAAGCGGCGCTATTTGATTTAATGGAGCGTAATTAATGACGTCGATTTCGATATGTTCAATGAATTATATCAATGGGTGTATCGATTTCTTGAACGATGCGCGAGCGCGCAAGGCGGGGAAGATCGGGCTTCGGAGCAGGCGCTCGGCGTTCGCATATGGCAGCGTTTCGTTTCAACATCGGCATCTCTGTCGTGGCCGCGCCCACCGGCCACCGTCGAACGCCCACACCGAAGCCCGATTGCAGGGAGGGGTGCGGCGACCGGCGAAGAGGATGGACCGACTCACTCCGAAAATGAATAGGACCTCACCGGCGCCGCACCCGTGAAGCATATCGACGCGGGAAGCCGCCGCCTATCGGACAGGGCTGATTTTGCGCAAACGCACGTGTCGGGGGATGGAGTGGAATAAATGCGCGCCCGGTTGACAGCCGTGGTCACCCTGTGATTTGATCCCGGTCATGCACGCCGCCCAATTCATCTTCTCGCTACGACTACTAGCCCGCTTGTCCGGGCTGGGTCTGCGGCTGCGCGCTTTCCGTCTGCTTCTTTCCTGAAGCGCCAGATTTTCCCCGCATCACCGACCTGGCCCCGGTTGTCGACCGGCGCCTGAGTTCGTCTTTCTTCCGTCATTGCTCCGCTCCGGTCGCTCAACCGCCAAGGCCGTCGTTTGCCGTACCGCTTTGCCGTTGTGCCGCTTTTTTGCCGTTTCGACTCCTGCGTATGGACCCGGCTCATCACGACGATGGTTGCCGCGCCGCGCTTCACCGACAAACAGACCGAGGACCGACATCATGATGCTGAAGAACCCCGCGATCAAATACCGATCGTTTACGCCCGTCAACCTGCCCGACCGCACGTGGCCGTCGCGCACGATCACGCAGGCGCCGATCTGGATGAGCACCGACCTGCGCGACGGCAACCAGGCGCTGTTCGAGCCGATGGACGCCACGCGCAAGATGCGGATGTTCAAGACGCTGGTGGCGATCGGCTTCAAGGAGATCGAGGTCGCGTTCCCGTCCGCGTCCGAAACCGACTTCAATTTCGTTCGCGAACTGATCGAGGGTGGCCACATTCCCGACGACGTGACGATCGAGGTGCTCACGCAGGCGCGCGACGACCTGATCGAGCGCACCTTCGCATCGCTGCGCGGTGCGAAGCGCGCGATCGTGCACTTGTACAACGCGACCGCGCCGGAATTCCGCAAGATCGTGTTCAATCTCGATCGCGACGGCGTGAAGCAACTGGCGGTGAACGCGGCGCGCACGATCAAGCGGTGCGCCGATGCGGCGACCGACACGCAATTCACGCTGCAGTACAGCCCGGAAACGTTTACCGCGACTGAGCTCGACTTCGCGAAGGAAGTCTGCGACGCGGTGTTCGACGTGTGGCAGCCGACGCCCGAGCGCAAGTCGATCGTGAACCTGCCGGCCACGGTGGAAATCGGCACGCCGAATTACTATGCGGACCAGATCGAGTGGATGCACCGCAACCTCGCGCGCCGCGATTCGCTGATCTTGTCCGTGCATCCGCACAACGACCGCGGCACCGCGGTCGCGGCGGCCGAGCTCGCGGTGATGGCCGGCGCGGACCGTATCGAGGGCTGCCTGTTCGGCAACGGCGAACGCACGGGTAACGTCGATCTCGTCACGCTTGCGCTGAACCTGTACACGCAGGGCGTCGATCCGGGCCTCGATTTCTCGCAGATCAACGAAGTCGCGCGCACGTCCGAGGAGTGCACGCAGTTGCCGATCCACCCGCGTCATCCGTATGTCGGCGACCTTGTGTTCACCGCGTTCTCCGGCTCGCACCAGGACGCGATCAAGAAGGGCTTTGCGGTCCAGCGCGCGGACACCGTATGGGAAGTTCCGTACCTGCCGATCGATCCGAACGACCTCGGCCGCACGTACGATTCGATCATTCGCGTGAACAGCCAGTCGGGCAAGGGCGGTATCGCGTACCTGCTCGAACAGGGCTACGGCGTCGCGCTGCCGCGCCGCATGCAGGTCGACTTCAGCGCGGCCGTGCAGCGCCTGACCGACGACAGCGGACACGAGGTGACGAGCGCGCAGATCTGGGCGCTGTTCCAGCAGGAGTACGTCGAAAGCGACACGCCGCTGCGCTATGTTAGCCACGAGCTGACCGAGCGCGACGGCCGCGAGACGATCGTGCTGACCGCCGACGTGCACGGCGAGCGCCGCGTGCTGCGCGGTGAAGGCAACGGTCCGCTCGACGCGCTGATGCACGCGCTGCACACGCCGCTGCGGATCCAGCATTACGAGGAGCGCGCACTGTCGCAGGGTGCCGATGCGAAGGCGATCGCAATCGCCGAGCTGGCCGGCACGGGCGTGCGCGGCAGCGCGTTCGGCGCCGGCGTCGATGCGAACCTGACGACCGCGTCGATTCGCGCGGTGATCAGCGGCGTGAACCGCGCGTATGCCCGTGCGGATGAGGTTGCGCAGGCAACCTTCTTTGCCGGACAGCCGGCGGTGCAGGCCGTCGCATAAGCGGGTCGAAACCCGGGCGGCAGGGCCGACCCGGGTTTCTTTTTCAGGTCACGGCGCACGTGCGCGCCGTCAGGGCAGCAGCCCGAGCATCGCGGCCTTGGTGGCCGCATGCGTCTTGTTCATCGCGTCGAGCTTCACGACGGCGTTCTGCAGATGGAACTTCACGGTTCGCTCCGTGATCCCGAAGATCATCCCGATTTCGTAGGCCGTCTTGCCGTCGGCCGTCCACGCCAGCACCTCGCGCTCGCGCAGCGTCAGCCCGGTGCCGACCGGCGCGATCGGATCGGCGAGGCGCGGCATCAGGTACGCGTGCGCCGCATGCGAGAGGCTCGCACACGGTGCGCGCAGCCGCGAGATCTCGTCCGCATCGAGCGGTGTCGTGTCGCGCACGAGCGTCAGCACGCCGAGGTTGCCGGCCCGATCGTAGCCGCCGTGCGACCAGCCGTAACGCATCCCGAAGCACGCCGCGTCGTGCCAGAACGCGGTGTCGCCCGGTTCGTCGAACGCATTCCATACGACCGGCCGCGGCTGGTTCGCGACCCGCTTGATGATCGGATCGATGGCGACGTAGCCGAATTTCACATAACGGTGTTCCCATTCGCGTGGATGATTGCCGACGATCTGCATGTCGGGCCGGGCGAGCGGCAGCGTGCGGCGCAAGCCGTACACGCAATACCGGAATCCGAGCGCGGCCGCGGCGGCGGCAATCGGCGGGAAACCGTCGCACGGCGGCGCCGCGCGCCAGCCGGAATTCGACGCGTTCGTCACCGGCTTCCTCGACATGGCGATGACGAACCTGCGCGCGCTGTTTAAGCCGCAGTAACCGTGCATCGCCCGCCGGCGCCATGCCGCTACGCGGCGGCGCCGGCACACGCGCGAGCCTTGCCCGGCGCCTGGCTTTTTTTCCTGGTCGGTGGTGCGCACGCATCGTCGTGCATCTGTGCGAACGCATCGTGTAGCGCGGCCTTCATGAAGTCGACCCACGCGCGCGTTTTCGCATCGAGATGCTGACGTGACGCGTACACCAGGAACACGCCGATTTCTTCCGCCTGGTAGTCGGGCAGCACGCGCACCAGCGCGCCCGAGCGCAAGTCTGCCGCGGCGACGAAGTCCGGCAGCAAGCCGATCCCCGCGCCTTCGCGCACCGCGATCGCAAGCGACGCGGCGACGTCGGCCGTCATCGACGGATTGACGTCCACCGTTTGTGCTTGCCCGCCGTTCCACAGTGTCCAGATGCGCTCGTGATACGCGGGCGCGACCAGCTGTACGCAGCGATGGTGAACGAGCGCGCCGGGCGAATCGGGCGCGCCGTGCGCATCGAGATACGCGGGCGATGCGCATAGCACGCTGCGGATGCGGCCGACATCGATTGCGACCTGTTCGGAACTCGGCAGGCTCGGCATCGCGATCACCGCGACGTCGTAGCTGTCGCGCACCAGTTTCGGCAAGTGCGGCGCGAGCGTCAGGTCGACGCTGACGTCCGGGTAGCGCGCCTGGAATTGCTCGATCAGCGGAATCACGAAATGGTTCGCGATGCTGGCGCTGCAATGCTCGCGCAGCCGGCCGTGCGGATGCACGCGCGCGTCGCGCGCCTCCCGCTCGCTCGCATCGACGGCCAGCGTGATGTCGCGGGCGCGCGCCAGATAGCGCTCGCCCGCTTCGGTCAGGCACATCGAACGCGTCGTGCGGTTCAGCAGCCGGATGCCGAGACGATGCTCGAGCGACGCGACGAGCCGGCTGACGTGTGCGGTCGTGATGCCGAGCCGTTTGCCGGTCTCGGTGAAGGTGCCCGCGTCCGCGAGCGTGACGAACGCCTGCATGCTTTGAATCAGATCCATCGGGATAACGAAACCTCCGGCTGGCCAGATGGCAATGCCGCTACTGTAGCGACGGCCGCGGCACGCCGCGCGCGCGCATCAGCGATCGATCGTCGCAAAACGGACAATCGGCGGACGGGTCAGCGCCGTCGGAAGTATTCGCTCGGCGCGACGCCGAGCGCCTTGCGCTCGCGCAGCTCGATCTCGACCACACGGTGATCCGAGCGACGCGCGACGGCAGCGTCGGCCAGCGCGAGGTGCGGGCGGGCCAGTACGTCGAGGTCGGGCTGCCGCTGCTCGCGGTGGTGCCGCTGAGCGACGTGTACGTGGTCGCGAACTTCAAGGAAACGCAGTTGGGCGCGATGCACGACGGCCAGCCCGTCGAGATCGACGTCGAAACCTATTCGGGTCACACGCTGCACGGCCGCGTGACCGGCCTGGCGCCGGGCTCCGGCGCGCAATTCGCGCTGCTGCCGCCCGACAACGCGACCGGCAACTTCACGAAGATCGTGCAGCGCATCCCGGTGAAGATCCGCGTCGATGCGCCGCCGGCCGGCGTCGTGCTGCGGCCCGGTATGTCCGTGATCGCGCGCGTGGACACGCGCGGCACGCAGGGGGCCGGCTCGTGAGCGCGACAACCGTGCAGGTTGCGCACGAAGACACCGTTTCGCTTCGCGCGTGGGTCGCCGTGCTCGGCGGCGTGTTCGGCTGCTTCATGGCCGGCATGAACGTGCACGTGACCAATGCGTCGCTGCCCGACATCCGCGGCTCGCTCGGCGCGAGCTTCGAGGAAGGCTCGTGGATCACCACCGCGTACCTGGTTGCCGAGATCGTCGTGATTCCGCTCACTGGCTGGCTCGTGCAGGTGTTTTCCGCGCGACGCGTGCTGTTGGTTGGCGCCACCGGCTTTCTCGCGTTTTCGCTCGCGTGCTCGGTCGCGCCGAGCATCTCGACGATGATCATCGCGCGGGCGTTGCAGGGGGCGTTCGGCGGCGTGCTGATTCCGCTGTCGTTCCAGCTGATCGTCACGGAATTGCCGCCGTCGAAACATCCGCTCGGGATGGCGCTATTCGCGATCGCGAACAACTTCGCGCAGGCAGCGGGCCCGTCGGTCGGCGGCTGGCTGACCGACATGTATTCGTGGCGCTGGATCTTCTATCTGCAGATTCCGCCGGCGATTGCGCTGGTCGCGGCAATCGGCTGGGCGATCCGTCCCGTGCCGGTGCAGCTCGGGATGCTCAGGCGCGCCGACTGGTTCGGGATCGCGACGATGGCGGTGGGCCTGAGCGCGCTGCAGATCGTGCTGGAGGAGGGCGGGCGCAAGGACTGGTTCGCGTCGGACCTGATCGTCGAGCTGTCGATCGTCGCGGCGCTCGGGCTGGCCGCGTTCGTCGCGATCGAGCTGCGGCGCAAGGAGCCGTTCATCAACCTGCGGCTGCTCGGCCAATACAACTTCGGGATCGCGAGCCTGATGCAGTTCCTGTTCGGCGCGGTGGTGTTCGGCGTGGTGTTTCTCGTGCCGAACTATTTTGCCGAGCTGCACGGCTACAGCGCGCGCGACATCGGTCTCGCGATGATTCCGTACGGGCTCGTGCAGTTCGCGATGTCGTTCCTGACGCCGCCCTTGATGCGCCGCACGAGCCCGCGCACGACGATCGTGCTCGGCTTCGTGCTGGTCGCGGCCGGCTGCCTGATGAACATTCACCTCGACGCCGATGCGGCGTCGAATGTGATCATCCCGTCGCTGATCGTGCGTGGGATCGGGCAGTCGTTCGTCGTGATCGCGCTGGCCGTGATGGCCGTCGACGGGATCGAGAAGGCGCAGCTTGGCTCCGCGTCGGGCGTGTTCAACATGGTCCGCAACGTCGGCGGCGCGATCGGCATCGCGGTGATGAGCCAGATCGTCGTCGAGCGGCAGAAGCTGCATGCGATGCGCATCGGCGAGGCGGTCACGCCGTTTTCCGAAGCGTTCCAGGAACGCATGGCGATGCTCGCGCGGTTGCTTGCCCGCGTACATGCGCCGCGCGCGGACGTGCTGCCCGGCGGATCGATTTCTGGCGTGCACGAGCTGGCGCTCGGGCTCGTCAACCAGCGCGTGATGCGCGAGGCGCTGCTCATGGCGTACAGCGATACGTTCCTGATCGCAGGCATCGTGATGATCGGGTGTACGGCAGCTGCGTTCATACTCAAGGGCAAGAAGCAGGCATGACGCAGCAGATGGGACATGTCGAAGGCGGCCGTTCGCGCCTCCACAGGGCCGGCCCGTACGGCTAGCTTCGCGTAGCTCGCCCCGCTTTCAATTGGCGACACGCGGCGTCTGAGAAGCGATGCGGATCGAACGTCAAGCCTGGCGCTACACATTGTCGCGCGGCGATGCCGATCTCGTTGGGTGTCGTGGGTAGTTGTTCTCGGCCGATGTCACGGGGGTATCGCGTGTTTTCCGCGCACTCAATCGACGAGCGTAGTGCGGAGCGCATAGCGGCGTGGCGGGCACGCCGAGGGCACGTGAGGCACCGCAGTAAGACGGCAACATCGCGCAACGCATGTAACGAACGCGTCTGATGCGACCCGTGGCCACGGTATTTCGCGCCACGGGCCATCTAGCACGCGCTTACTCCTACTCGATCAGGAACCGCTCACGCCTTTTACCCCTAATCCAACCCGGTTCGCGTCCGCGACCGCTCCACGTTGCGCCTGTCTTTGGATCACGATATTTGGGTGGCACGCTGCTTTGAGCTGCACGTGTGCCAGGTGCCGCCCGGCGACGCCCGAAGACTTGCTCAGGCGTTATCCCATATTCGGCCACGCGGGCGCGCACTTCCTGAAGGACGGCTTCAAGCTCCGCTTGTCGTGCTTGCTCCGCTTGCTGCATCAGTTGTTCTGCTTGGGCTTTCAGCTCGAGATACGTTGCCATCGAAGTTCCTCCTGTCGGATGTACTGCGACTATAGACGGGACTGTCCCACTCAAACACGTGAAGCGCGAGCAATACGATGTGGCTACATATATTTAAATTTCAATCACCGACATGAATTTACCGGTATCGGCCGGTGCTGGATGAAAAATTTGCAACGTCATCGTAAAATAACCAGAAACTGTTTCAATTTCAGAAATATCGAGCGAAATTTTGGTAATGCGTTTTTAAGAATGATGTGTGATACGTGCGAATGACATTTTGTCACGAAGATCGAGCGCCTCTATCCTCCCGAGTTTGGTAGTTGACGATCCGCAATACACGAACCAACAATGCCGTGGCAAGCCCCTGACAAATGGGTGTGTGGTGCAAGTGGACCGTCTCGAGCGAAATGGTACGTGATGAGCGAATGCCGGTACGACTTGAGAATGTTCGCATTCAGGTTGAGGCAAATCCATGGAGCAACGTGAGAATACGTGTCAATCCGATGAGAAGGTGGCATGCACGCTGCCGACTGACGAGTGCGCGGAGTTGCGCGAGCGGCTGCGGCTTGCGGAACTGGAAATCGGTCGGTTGCAAAACTGCCTGGGGCTCAAGACCCAGGAGCTTGACAGGCTGAGTCGGGTCATCGTCAATTTCTCGATTGTTCATTGTGATGTTGAGACAAGGTTGCAACGTGAGCTCGACGCGGCGCGCACCGGCGTGTGCAGTAGCGCAGTGTCGAATTCCAACGCCTTCGTCAATGTTGATTCGTCGGATAGTCTCATCACTGTAAAGCTGCCTTATATAACCAGCATCCTGTCCGTGTTGTTCGATAGCATGTTCGAATTCTGGGCTGACTGCGATCCTCAGCGCTTACCCAAATCCTCTGCTGTCGCGCATGCGATCGATGCGCGCCTGGGGCTGGCCGCTCAAACTAACGGCGAAGCGTCTCGCAGCGGTCAGGCATATGCGTCGGCAATTCGCCCCGATTGGGTCAAAGACGCAGATCGCCGACATCGTCGTCACGGGCAGCGACACTGAGCCGGCCACGGACTGGCGTTGCAGATGCAAAATTGCCGCACGATTTAAGGCCGGCACCGAGCACCACGCTCAACGGGTCACTTTGAGAACGGTTGTATGCCCAACGATCATGGGATGGGGGTGTGACCGGCCGAGCTCGCAAACAAGGCGGCAGAGCACGGGCTGAGCCAGGTCACATTGCGTAGCAATGCGCTGGCATCGCAGCCCAACCGCTCGAACGTCGAAGCGCGGAGATTGATGGCGCAGACGAGATAGTTCGCCACATTCGCACGTTCGGCAATTGGCAGAGTTTCGAGTTCAAGCCCGGCGCGGCGGTAAAGGCGCGCTATCGCGTGAGAAAGCGCACCGATAACGCGCGTTGCACCTAATGAAGCCGCGATCGCAAGGACTGGTGGGAAGAACTGCATCCCGTTCGAGCGGCCCTTTGATCGAACGAGCGGGGTGCTGGCGGCAAACCGAGATAGCTCCCATACGGTGTGCGAGATGGGTAATGCGCAATTCGGTGCATGTGCGTGCAGCGTCTGGAGCAAATACGGTTTGGTCGTTGGCATCAGCCTCGCACAGCCGCAGACTTGTTCCATCGGATCCAGTAACACAACGTGGATCGTATCTCCTCGGTCGAAGTGGTCCCATTCGGTGGCGCTGAGGGCATCGGCATTGGGCAACTGCCAACCGAGGCGCTTAACGAAGACTTCATATCGGAACTTGCCAAGACCAAGGCGTAATGGATCGGGTATATCGACAAGCCTGCCTGCAAAGATCGATTGCACGATTTTTCCCTCGCACTCAAGAAACCGTATCACGCTAGCAAGCAGGCAGTTTGAACGGAACTAGTGATATAGGGAGGGTGTAGGTCGGGAAAGGCGCGTGCGGATGCGCACACGAGAGTGCGAACGTTAGTGCCGCTGTGATGTGTGTGCGCGAGAGGCATCGGGTATGCCGGCAGCGTAAGGCATGTGCGAGATGCCGCGTGAGATGATGCGGCGCGCTGGGCTGACGAACTGCCGATCAGACCAGAATCAATCCGCGGGCGGCCGCATACACGGCCGCGGCGGTTCGGCTATTGATGCGCAGGCTCCTCTTTGCCTCGTCGATGTGGTAGTCAACCGTATGGGGCGATATCCCGAGAATGCCAGCGATCTCCCATGATGATTTGCCGCGCGCGACCCACGCAAGACATTCTTTTTGGCGCGGGGATAGCTTGGGCAAGGGACTGACACAGCGCGGGCGGGCCAATCGATTCAGCTCTTGGTGAAACAGTGCGCTAATGAGGCTTGCGAGCCGCAAGTTGACCTCGGTCTTGATCTCCGGTGAGGGGCTTGCGAGATTGACGAGCAAGATGTTGCCATCGGGCTCGTGAATCGGGATGCTTACCCCATTAGCCAATCCGGCTTCGCGCGCTTCGTCGAGCACGCGCTGCTCGATGTGGTTTAACCCCGCTATATCGGTCCAGCGATAGGGTGTGGCGTGCACGAGCGCCATGCGATGAACGGGATCGACCGGACCATAGTCGTGCTTCGCATAATGAAAAACCCAATTATCGGGATAGCGCGCGCAAAGCGTATCGACGGCCATCGCTGCGCGCGAGCGAGCACGTGCGCGCGAGAGCCGGCTGACGGCAAAACGAGGAAACCCTAACGAAGCGGCCACGTCACCGAAGAGCTTCACGAGTGACGAGAGATCCACGGTATCGAGAAAGGATGTAGCCAGTGGTGCCCATCGCGCAATCGCGTGTGAAGGTTGCAGCGCCGCGACGGGCGTGTTGCCCACGCTGCAGGGAAAGATCTGATCCACCGATGTTCCTCGCAGAAAATCGTCGCGCATCGCATTCGCGTGATGACCATGCGCGCAAAATTCAGACTCAAACAACACAATGCTTGGCAATGGCGCTTGTTTTAATCGTGACGAATATATGCGTGTTGCCCGCCATTATTCTAGACGCTTGTGGGCCAATCGTGGGTATCAATATTTAGCGTCGCGATACATCAACGAGCAACCAGCCAGCATACACAGTAGGGCGATTCGCTATATCCGGGCCTCAGGTTGCGCGCTTGCCCATGGCTGCGTTCGAACGGCGCGCCTAATGAATGAGTAGCGTTGCCGCGGAAAAACCGCCTACACCCTGCGCGTAGAGTATGAGCGGGGTGCCTGGCGCGAGCGCATGGCAGTCGGCAAGGTTGATAAAGGGATCGCTCACCGTCACGTGTGCGATGCGCGAGAAGTTGCGAATAAAAAGACGGACAGGTGGCAGGCCCAGCGACTGAACGAGCCGCTGCCACGACGGCAGGTCGAGATGCGGTGGCAAGATGTGACACGCATCGGCTAGCGCGATCTGGGCGCTGTTCGCGAGATGCGTAATGAGCTTTCTGGCGGCAAGCTGGTATTGGGCGACGAAATTCGGATCGGCCTGGTCAAGCATGCCGCGCCAACCTTGTCCGGTGGCATGCGTGGCTATCGCAACAAGGCGGTTGATATGGGCGTGGCGCTCAATCGCTGCAGCAAACGCCCCGTCGCCCAGAAGCGCGGAGGTACCCATGCGGCGCTCTGCCTCAATGGGCATCGTGTCTGCTCCGACGAGCAGCACGCGATTGAGCGAGCGGTGCGCGGCGAATAGCGCGCGCACAATGCGCAGCGCGCCGAGCGAGGACGCGCAGTGCTGTTGGGCAAACGAGAACGACTGCGCTCGGCTCAACCCGAATCGCTCGCATAGCGCGCGCGGCAGCGACTGCGGCGGCGGCGCGATGCTGCCTTGCAGCGTATGGGTGTACACGAGATAGTCGATCGAGTCTGGTGCTATTGGTGCGGTGCGCAACAACGACTCGACGGCATTGATCGCAAGGCTTAGCGCACTTTGCTCATATGCCACGTGAAAATCGCGTACGCCAGATCGTTCGAGCTTTGCGATGATCGTGTCTGGCTGGCGCGTACGGCGGCCCCATGCCCGGACCGTGTCGACACGCTCGGGCAGATAGTATGCGACGTACGGAATACCGATTGACACGTCCGTCATCGATTGCTCCGACCGGGGTCGCGCGAGATGGTGGTCGCATCGCGCGCCTCGAGCAGTGCGCAGCCCACGTAGCCGCACACGCTCATCCCCCATATCAGGACAGGACCGCGTGTAGGCAGTGTGTTGGCCTCCAGCCTCTCGGTCAGTTGGATGATTGGTTCTACTGCACCGAGGTGCGCATCATGACAGCGCGCATGGGCGCGCATGGGACTGTTGCCGCGCGTGAGTGGTGATATTCGCTTCGGCGGGCGGGCCATTCGGGGTTTGCGCACGCATGAAATCGCTCGACTGGGCATCGGCCTGGTGCCGCAGGGACGTTGGATTTTTCCCAAGCTCACAGTGCGGGAGAACCTAGCAATGGGTACCGCGGCCGCTGGTGACGGCGAGATTCTGGACGAGGTATTCGAGTATTTCCCAGTATTGAAATCAAGACTTGCTCAGCATGGAGGGACATTGTCAGGAGGCGAACAGCAGGTCCTGGCCATCGCGCGAGCGTTGTGCGGCCGCCCGAAGTTGTTGCTGTTGGACGAACCCTCAGACGGCGTGCAACCAAATCTTGTTGAGCTGATCGGTGACGTCATTCCGACGCTTTGTCATCGATCGAAGCTCGCTGTGCTTCTGGTCGAGCAGAACCTCAATCTGGTATTGCGCTGCGCGCAACGATGCATCGTTCTGAAAAACGGTCGACTTGTGCATGCAGGCGCAGTTGAACCCCGACACGGTGCTAGCAGCGCCCACCCGCTGGCTCACTTTCTGTCACCTGCTGCGGAACGAACCATGGGTTCGCCGGCAGCGCCTATCGAATGAAATGATCATGAATCGACGCGATTTTTCACGTATGACGATGCTCGGTGTGGTTGGCGCATTGGCCGCCTCCACTTATCCGACGCGCGCGCGTACGGTGGCGCCCATCAAGATCGGTTTGCTCGCGCCGTTGAGCGGGCCGCTCACCCGTGTGGGTGAAACAAATCGACATTGTGCGGCGCTTGCTATCGAAGAAATCAATGCAGCGGGCGGACTACTGGGGCGACCGCTGCAACTGGCTGTCGAGGACACGCAGATGTCGACGACCGTGACGCTCGAGAAAGCGCGGCAACTCTTTATGCGCGATGAGGCGGCAATGATTACGGGCATGGTGCTGCCAGCCGAACGCGAAGCAGCGCTGCAGGCGGCCAGAGGCGCGGCTCGTCTTGTCGTCTACCCGAACTTCGACGAGGGGCGCTGTGATCCGCAGTTGTTGAGCACGGGGCTCAGTGTCGCGCAACGGGTCGAGCCGCTCATTGGTTGGCTGATGCGTGCCGGCGGCAAGAGCGTGAGCGCGGTGGTGTCGGACGTCGGCAGCAACCGTAAGGTACTGATTCCCTCGCTGGAGGCGGCCGTCACGCGTCACGGCGGTCGGTTTCTCAGTGTGTACTGGTTGCCGTTCGGCACGCGTGACTATGGGGCAGTGCTTCAGCGGATTGCTGGGGAGCAGCCGCAGCTTGTTTGGCACAGCGTCGGCGACGATCCGGTGACGTTCGTCAAGCAGTATCGGTCATTTGCGATGAAGCCGCAGTTGGTGACGGATATTGCGCACGAGTCGCTGTCGATTGCTACTGCCGGTGCGTCGACGGGCATCGTCGGTGTCTCGTCCTACTTTATGAGTCTCGATAGTTTCGAAAACCGAACCTTCCTTGCACGTTATACCGCGCGCGTAGCCGATACTCATGTTCCCCGATTGGGCTCTTATGCGGTGATGCTTCCGCACGGCGAATGCACGTACGCAGGCGTCCGGCTCTTCGCGCAGGCCGTGCGCGCAGCCGGCAGTCTCGATGTGGCGCGCATCAAGTCCGTCTTGCCGAGCATTTCGCTGGATTTGCCGCGAGGCAAGGCGGGTGTGAGCCAAGGCGGCGACCACGTTACTTGTGAGGCACGTATTGCTCAGGCGCGCGCCGACAACAGCTTTGTAGTTTTGGATTCGATCGGGTCGATCCAAGCAGTGTGTCAGAGGTAGGGCAGTCTCGGGGCGCTTCTATCAACTTAATTTTATCAATTAGGAATACATATGAGTGACATTGCATCGATGAGCGCGGAAGAGCTGATTACTGAGTATCGGCGTCATGCGCTTTCTCCGCTTGAGAGCATGAAAGCGGTCCTGGACCGCGTTGAGCGCTTCAATCCCCTTGTGAACTGTATGTGCGCCCTTGACGAGGAGGCGGCGCTGGAGGCGGCGCGCGAATCGGAGCGGCGCTGGATGCGGCGTGAGCCATGCGGGCTGCTCGATGGCGTGCCTGTATCGGTCAAGGATTTGATCGATGTAGCCGGATTTCCGACGCGATACGGATCGTTGACGACGTCGGACACGCCCCAGCGCGAGGACGGGCCCGCCGTGGCGCGTCTGCGGCGGGCCGGTGCGCTGCTTTTTGGCAAGACAACCACTTCGGAATACGGCAACAAGATCGTGACTGATTGTCCGCTGACCGGCATCACGCGCAATCCTTGGGACCGGCGTTTAACGCCAGGTGGGAGTAGCGGTGGTTCATCAGTGGCAATCGCGCTCGGTATGGGGCCGCTCGCGCTGGCGACCGATGGTGGTGGGTCGATTCGTGTGCCCGCCTGCTGGACTGGGGTGGTGGGATTTAAACCAACGTTCGACCGTGTTCCGACGGGCGTGGCCGGTTCGTGGACACGCCTGTCTACGTTCGGGCCGATGGCGCGCAATGTGCGCGATGCAGCGTTGATGCTGAGTGTGGTAGCCGGTCAACATGGATCTGGGCCATCGGGCTATGTCGCCCCGCAGGATTATCGAGTGGGTCTGGAAGAGGGCGTCGCGGGGCTGCGTATTGCATATTGCCCATCCATCCCGGGTGTCATCGTGGACCCTGTGATTGCCGCGAGTGTGGCGCACGCCGCAGAGGTGATCGAAACATTGGGCGCACAGGTCGAGCAAGTCGACGTAAAGCCGCTCGGCGACTATCTGGGTAGTCGCATGCACGCGATCCAATGGTCGGTGTTTTTTGCGCAGCGCGCCTGCGCATTGACGGAGCCACAACGCATGCAGCTCGATGCGGACGTACAAGCGCTTGTGCGGGCCGGTTTGCGCGTCACCGCGCTCGAGCTTGCCGACGCATTGCGTGCGCGCCACGCGCTCGGCGTCGAGATGGCGGCGTTTTTTGAGCGCTATGACTTGCTTGTGACGCCAGTGTTCCACTGTGGGCCGCTGCCCGTTCCAGGTCTGCCTGAGACGCTGCTTACGGCACCTCAGCAGACGTCGTGGTGCAACCAAACTGGGTTGCCCGCCATCAGTGTTCCTTGTGGATTGCCCGCAGGGCTGCCGACCGGCGTTCAGATTGTTGGCCCCTTGCACGGAGATGCTCTTGTGCTGCGCGCGGCACGGGCTTATGAGTCTGCACGCGGGGCGTTTCCCATACCGGCCGCAGCACCAGCCGAGAATGCGATGGTCGCTGAGGTATGACCGTGAACATACAGATTGAGAAGATTGTTGTTCACGTGATCGAACGGCGCGCGGAGCTTGGTATTGCGGTCCATCCGGCACATCGCCAAGCGATTGCAGCCGCGGTTCTGACATCGAAAAACTGGCGTACGGATACTTCGCTCGAGCCTCTGTACGAAGTTGGTGCGGAGCTCGGGACGCTATTGAGCGAGCGTGCGAGAGATGTTCTGGACGCACCGCGCGCGCAGATTCAGGCGTATGGCAAGGCCGCGCTCGTGGGCACTGCCGTGCCGCTTGAATGTGCGGCGGCGATTCTGCATCCGCGAATGGGCAAGGCAATACGTGCGTGTCTGCCCGGCACCATATCGCTTATCCCGTCTGTTACCAAGCGCGGTGCGGCCGGCGCATGCATGGATATTCCTGTGCATGGTGCTCTGGATATGTGGAGCTTTGACCACTTTGATACGGCGTCGCTCGTTGTGCCGGATTCACCTGCACCGCATGAGATCGTGGTAGCCGTCGCGCTGTCCGAGCGAGGGCGGCCGCTTGCGCGCGTCACACCGGCGTAGCGCACACACACGTGTTTCGGCAAAGAAAACAAACGACAGCGAGGAGAACCAATGCAGAAAGCGTTTCGTGGTTTAGGCCGGGTGTGTGCGATGGTAATGGGGATATGGGGTTTCGCAACGATCGCACACGCTCAATCTTCAGTGTCGCTTTACGGGTTGGTCGATGCTTTTGTTGGCGACACGCACATGCCCGGCAGCGCCGGAAGTGCCTGGCAGGTCAGTTCAGGTGGGATGACGACTTCATATTGGGGCCTGTCCGGGTCGGAGGATCTCGGACGTGGGATGAAGGCGGTATTCACGTTGGAGAGCTTTTTTAGGGTCAATAGCGGTCAGATCGGATCGTTCAATGGCCAGTCATTCTTTGGCCGCAACGCCTTTGTTGGATTGAGCGGGCGTTTCGGCGAGGTAACGATAGGTCGCAATACGGCGCCATTGTTCGTATCGACGCTGCTGTTCAACCCGTTTGGCAATTCGTTCGCGTTCTCGCCGATAGTGGCGCATAGCTACGCGCCGACGTCCCGCCGTTGGTTCCGCACTGCGCTGGTCGACGCTCGCCTTGGGATACGACTATCCACTGTCGAAACGCACGGATGTCTATGCAGCGTGGCGCTACGACTGCATCACAGGCGCATCGTCGGGTAATAGCTTGGGGGCTGGAATGCGGATGCGATTTTGATCCACCTACGATGCTACGGGGCGAGAGCAGAATCATTCATCAATCATTCCGGGGCGACGAGCCTCGACCTGCGGTGCCAGGCGGCGTCACTACGTAGTTGCATTTCAGTGCGACGTGCGCGCTCGTATGAGGTATGAACTGGCCGTCGGCGACGCGCATAGGCCCATTCTTCGGTCGTTAAATGCAATCGTGATAAAACATACGACTTATCACGGTTAAAACGCCGCGGAAGGTCGGAAAATTTCTGTTCCATTGCTGTTCCCCGCGAGTTTTCGGCGTGCCGGCGCCGATGGCGCAGCGCCGGCATGAGTTATAGAGCCGACGCTGATGCGTCGTGGGCTCACCGCTAACTGTCTCGTGACCGCGACTATAAGTGGGCGGACTGGGATGGGTGCCCCGCATTGGCCCCGCGGTTTGTTTGTTGATCTTCGGATGCGGTAGGGTGCGACTTTGACTTTAGGAGCGAAACCGTCAATGAACAGATAGGAACTCGTCGACGCGGCTGCTGCTGGCACGGGTGCCGGTAAAAGCGAAGAGAGCAATACTGTCCAGGCGGTGCTGGATGTCATTACGGACGCAGTGAGTCGCGGCGAAACGGTACAGCTGATTGATTTCGGCGCGGTCTCGCAAGGGCAGCGTGCCATACGTACCGGTCGCAATCCGACGACAGGCGCCGAGAATCCCATTGCAGCGGCAAATGCCGTGAGTTCACTGCCGGCAAGGTGTTCAAGGATGCGGTGAGCAGCCCATGACGCTACCCGAAGGCGGAGGCAGTCTATGGCGGGCTGCATCGTGAAATTGCCGAAGTCACTGTACCGGCGCGTCCACGGCATGCACAGTGGCCACTCTGATGGCGACCACCACTTGGTAGATGGTATGGCGTATTGTGGAGTTCGCGCAGGCGGCGGGGAAAGGGCGGCATGTGGCGAGGCCATAATCGGCGGTCTGAGTGCTGACCTGTCAGAGCGCTTGCCCCAAGGCTTCTGTTGGCAGAAATCTAGAGCAATGCGCGCATTTTATATAATTCGACCCTTATTTAATTGTGCAGGCACTGTCTGCACAATCCACGCCCGCCCGGATTGTCCCGACAGCGTCTGCAAAATCAACCAAGGCGGCGGAGAAGGCGCCGCCGGGCGTGGCGTTTGAGCTAAATTCTATCGCTCAGGCTTTTCCGTTGCCCTGGTCCGCCTACGTTCGCCTCCTCGCGGTGAAAGCGCAAGCTGCTCGCGACTTTTACGAGGCTGAAGCGTTGCGTGGGGGCTGGTCAGCGCGACAGCTTGACCGTCAGATCAGCAGTCAGCTCTATGAGCGGCTGGTGCTATCACGCAACAAGGCGTCCTTGCTCGGGAAGGCGGCTGTAGCGCAACCCGGCGATCTTCTATCGCCTGAGGAAGCGATCCGCGATCCGTTTGTCCTCGAATTTCTTGACATGAAGGACGAATATTCGGAGTCGGATCTCGAGGCGGCCTTGATCCAGCATTTGGCGGATTTCCTCCTCGAGCTCGGCGATGACTTTGCGTTCATAGGTCGGCAGCGGCGTCTACGGATCGATGACGCCTGGTTTCGAGTCGATCTCGTGTTTTTTCACCGGCGCTTGCGATGCCTGCTCATTATCGATTTGAAGGTTGGGCGCTTCAGCTATGCGGACGCGGGGCAGATGCATCTCTACCTCAACTACGCGCGTGAACATTGGATGAAGCCCGGTGAAAACCCCCCGGTTGGCTTGATTCTGTGTGCTGAAAAAGGCGCGGCCGAGGCGCATTATGCACTCGACAACTTGCCGAACAAGATACTCGCGGCGGAGTATCAGACGGTCCTCCCGGATGAGGCCACGTTCGCGCGAGAATTGGAACGTACCAGGATCGAACTGGAGCGCCGGGGCCGCAAGGCGTGACTTCCCGTCCGAGGTTCCGAAGTGCTTAAACGCGCGCGGATCGGCGAATACGATGAAGCGGTCGCGCGGTAAAATTTGATGTTACTGGCAGGGCAATCAAGCTATGCGAAAACACTCTACCGTGCGCCGACGACCACTGACGAAGGCGCAACTACTACCTCTTCCGGTTGACCAAGTCCGTCGTCTTTCTCTCAAGCACCATCTCGCACTTGCGCTGCTTTGCGACGGCAGTGGTGATGTTGAGTCGATCGCCACGCTGTCCAATATGCTCGCGCTCGCGTTCTATTTGCGTTCCGACGGCGAAGCGGAACTGTATCGCTCCGCGGATTCCGCACTCAACCAATGCATTGCGCGGGCAGAGCGGGGTGGTAAGTGGACTTTGACAGACGCGGAACGAACTGCACTCGAAGCGTTGCTTCTTGTTCATGATAAGCAACTTGCTGCGGTAGCGGTCCATCGCTATCTTGAAGCGTTGGAGCAGGTGCAGCATGTTGGCACGCCTTCCTTTAACCCGCCGATCGAATCGGACTGATGCTGAACATTTTCTGCCTGTCGTGGCGAATACGCCGTCGGTTGATGTGCACGGATAAATCTGCGAGGCTGCCAATGCGTGATCCGTGTGTGGACCTGGTAGTCGACAGTTTCTACGTAGAAACTCTAGGAAGCGAGTCACGACGTGTGTAGTTATATCGTCAAAGGGCACCGCTATGCTCTTTGTCGAAGTGGTTCTATTCCGTGGCGGGATCTAGTGGAATGAAGGGGCATCAGGATGACGGTACCCCTGACCCAAGAACAAAGGACTCCCCGATGAGCACTTCATCCAGTCTCGATCCCAATCTCCGCGATGCCCAATGTGTCGGGGAAGCGACGGACCTCGTGAGCTTTCTACAACACGTCGACAAGTGGCTTGCCAGCGTCCCTGGGATGGATCTCGATTTCCCGTTGTTTCGCGGTCAGGAAGTCGAGTCGTGGCGGCTCCTGCCCTCCATTGGACGTGCACCGTACCAGATGCGGCTTCGGCCGGGCACCGAGCAACGCATGCTCGACGAGTTCAGGCAGCGTGCCGTACCTCACGTCGAATAGACCGTGGAGCTGACGAATGCCGACTGACTCGCGATCGCGCAACACCACGCGATGCCAACCCGCTTGCTGGATTGGTCGGGGAGTGCATTGTCGGCACTCTGGTTCGCTGTGAGAAAGCCGGCCGCCGAGAAACCGTGCAAGAACCGCTCGTGTGAAAGCGAGGAGGGCTGCGGCGTGTGGCCGGGCGCGGGCTGGATGCTGCCCGTGACGCATGGCGATCTGATCTCCTCCGAGGAGAGCAAAGATCCGCGGGCTGGGGGGGCAGGATTTCCGTGTTCAAAGCGGGTGGAACAATTACACGGAAGGTCGAACGAACCGATCTGCATAAAGGATAGCGAACTGGTTCATGGCCGTCTTCCAGTCATGCGCGGCGCTTCCCCAATTCGCGGTGATGTTGCGTAAGGCCAGCCAGATGAGCTTGGTGGCGGCCTCGTCGGTCGGGAAGTGACCACGGGTCTTGATGATCTTGCGCTACTGCGAGTTGATATTTTCAATCGCGTTCGTAACCGGCATGATATAGCCGGTGCCTCGCGTTCCCGCGCCGAGCGGTTTGAGCGTATGGTGTGACCATCCGGGACAGGGGCACTGGGGAGCACTTCGGGTGGGCAGGCCGTTGTTACACGATGAGCCGCGAGCTCGTGTTTGTAGTTGGCCGCCCCTGCGACCCGCCCGGTTGCGCTGTGAGCGCGAATCCGTAGTTGTCGTGCTGTCCCACCGGCTCCCAGCAGTGATCTGATACGGGAGACGGTTATGCGAATCGTGGGGTTTGATGTCTCGCGCTCAGTGGCCGAGATCGCGTACCTGGAGGATGGCACGCTGCATGCAGGCGGCCGCACCGGGTTGCGACGCGACGAACTGGAGCGTTTTGCCGAGAAGCTGCGCGCCACCGATCATGTCGTGCTCGAAGCAACCGGCAACACTGCCGCCATCGTCAACGTGCTTCGTCAACACGTCGCGCGCGTGGCAATTGCCAATCCGCTGCAAGTTCGGCTGATCGCGGAGGCTCGCGTCAAGACGGACAAGATCAGCTGTATGCAAGCGGCTTTCTGCCGGAAGTATGGATGCCGGACGAGCACACGCTGGCGTTGCGTCGACAGATCTCGCGTCGTTCACAGCTGGTGCGGCAGCGCACGCGGTTGAAGAACGAGATTCATGCGGTTCTGGTCGCGCATCTGATCGAGCGATGCCCCGCCACCGATCTGTTTGGCAAGAAGAGGCGTGCCTGGCTCGACGTTCAACCGCTTCCGTTGGACGAGCGACTCGGTGTTGAGCAGCGTCTGCGCGAACTGGACCGCCTCGGCGAGGATCTGCGCGAGGTCGAGCAAGCACTCGCGCAAGCGACCATCGACGACGCGCGATTGCGCGTGATGCTGACGATCACCGGCGTCAACACCACGGTGGCGATCGGGCTGCTATCTGCCATTGGCGACATCGAGCGGTTTCCGAATCCGGAGAAGCTGGTGAGCTACTTCGGACTCAATCCGTCGGTCTATCAGTCCGGCCCGACACCGGCCAGGCACGGCCACATCACCAAGCGCGGGCGCTCTTACGCACGGGCGATGCTGGTCGAGGCTGCCTGGGGCGCCACGCAGGCGCCTGGGCCGCTGCGCGCCTTCTTCCTGCGCGTGCGCGATCGCCGCGGCCAGCAAATTGCCGTCGTCGCGACCGCTCGGAAACTCGCAGTGATCGTATGGTATGTGCTGACACGCGACGAGCCGTTCGCGTGGGACCGTCCCGCGTTGACCTGCCCCCAGTAAACAGGGCCAACCGGAACCTAGTAAAGTTCGTTTTCGGAGAAGACGAACATGAAGAAGCGCTTTACGGAAGAGCAAATCATCGGCTTTCTGAAGGAAGCCGAAGCCGGCCT
>NZ_LOYN01000056.1:0-47968 GCF_001526325.1 Burkholderia sp. MSMB1826 | reverse complement strand
TGCCGTCCACCTTCGAGATCGCGTTCGGGCCGATCGCGACGCTGTCGACGCCTACCGCCTGGCTGTCCGGCGCGGTCGAATTCGCATGGAAATACTTGATGCCGTGCGCGTTGATGTTGTCGATCGCCGAGCCGACGTTGTTGTTGATCGTCGTGGAGCCGTCGCTGTTGTACGTCACGTACGACGGCGCCGAGATCGCGCCGGTGGTCGGATCGTAGGTGGCGCCGCCGCCGATCGCGCCGGCGGTGCTGTTGCCGAGGTTCGTGTTGTTGTTCGCGATCGAGCTCAGGCCAGTGGACAGCGAGCTCATGCCGGTCGACGTGGCGGTCGACAGCGACGTGAGGTTGCTGTCCGTGCTCGACAGTCCGGTAGACAGCGACGTGATCGAGCTGTTGGTCGTACTCAAGCCGGTCGACAACGAACCGATGCTGGTCGACGTCGCTGTCGACAGCGACGTAATCGAGCTGTTGGTCGAGCTCAAGCCGGTGGACAGCGAGCCGACGACCGTTGACGTCGACGTGGACAGCGACGTCAGGTTGCTGTTCGTCGAACTCAGGCCGGTGGACAGCGAGCCGACGATCGTCGAGGTCGATGTGGACAGCGAGGTGATCGAGCTGTTGGTCGAGCTCAGGCCGGTGGACAGCGAACCGACGATCGTCGAGGTCGATGTGGACAGCGAGGTGATCGAGCTGTTGGTCGAGCTCAGGCCGGTGGACAGCGAACCGATGCCCGTAGACGTCGATGTGGACAGCGAGGTGATCGAGCTGTTGGTCGAGCTCAGGCCGGTGGACAGCGAACCGATGCCCGTGGACGTCGACGTGGACAGCGACGTGATCGAGCTGGTCGTCGAACTCAAGCCGGTCGACAACGAACCGATGCCGGTGGACAACGACCCGACGACCGTCGATGTCGACGTCGACAACGACACGATCGAGCTGTCGGCCGAACTCAGGCCCGTGGACAACGAGCCGATGCCGGTCGAAGTCGACGTGGACAACGACGTGATGCTGGACGCCGTCGACGTCGACAGCGAGTCGATCGCCAGATTCGACGCATTGAGCTGGCTACCGTTGATCGCATCGGTGGAGGTCGCGCTGACCTGGCCGGCGGCGACGTTCTGGATCTGCCGCGGCGCGGCGGCCGAGCCGACGCTCACCACGTCGCCGCCCGCCGGCGTGCCGCCGGCAAAGTTGTACGTGGTCCCGCCGATGACGGCGCTGGGCGTCTGCACGGCGGCCGACACCGTCGACGCGTTGCCGAGCACGACCGCGCCGTTGAGGCCGGCCGGCACGGCCACGCCGCTGCCGACGACGAACGCGTTGTTCGCGTTGATCGTGTTGTTGTTGCCGAGCGAATACGAACCCGAGCCGGTGACGGTGCTCGGATCGCCGATCGCGGCGGAGTTCGCGCCGCTGACGACGTTGCCCGTGCCGATGCTCAGGCTGTTCACGCCGCTCGCCTGAGCGCCTACGCCCATCGCGATCGCGTTCGTACCCGACGCGTTCGCATTCAGACCGACCGACGTGGTTCCGCTCGCGGTGACGCCGATGCCCGCATTGGTGCCGATCGCGACGTTGTCGTTGCCCGACACGAGGCTGCCGGCGGAAGCCGCGAGCGTGCCGTCATACGTGACGGTTCCATCGCCGCTGCCCAGCGCGACGTTGCGCGTGCCGGTGACGCCCGAACCCGCACCGCGCATCGCGCTCGCGATGCCGCCGCCGATCGCGGTGTTCTGCGCGCCGCTCACGAGCGTGCCCGTGGCGAGACCGACTGCGATCGAACCGGTATTGGCGGTCGTCGAGCCGGCGCCTGCGCCCGCGCCGGCCGCCACGGTGCCATCGCCGCTCGCGAGCGCCTGGCCGCCGATCGCGAGCGACGTGTTGCCGGTTGCCTTCGCGGCATTGCCGACAGCGGTTGCGGCTGCATTCGTGGCCTGCGCGGTCGGGCCGAGCGCAATGGACGACGTACCGGACGACTTGCTGTTGGTGCCGACCGCAATCGATTGCGTGCCGCTGGCGACGGCGTTCGTCATCAGCCCCATCGAATTCGTGCCGGTGGCAGTCGACTGGTAACCGACTGCGAGTGCATTGGCGCTCGACGCCGTCGAGGTGCTGCCGAGCGCGACGGCGCCCGTAGCAGTGGCCTGCGCGGCATTGCCGACCGCGGCTGCGTTCAGACTGTCCGCCACTGCGCTCTGGCCGACCGAGATCGAATTGTCGCCGGATGCCGCAGATGCCGATCCGATGGCCACCGAGGCCGAGCCGGAGGCGGCCGCGGCGTTGCCGCCCGCGAATGCGGCTGCATTGGACGCGTTCGCGAAGGGGCCGACCGCGGCGCTGGATGCGCCCGACGACTTCGCGCCCGGCCCGAGCGCGGCGGAATTGCTACCGCTCGCGTTCGCCGACGTACCGAACGCCGATGCAGCCTGGGCGGACGCCTGCGAAAAGATGCCGACTGCCGTGCTGTTGACGCCGCTCGCCGTGACGTTCCCGCCGATCGCGATCTCACCGCTCGCGAGCGCAGCGTTCGTGCCGCAGCCGATCGCAATGCCGTTGTTCGTCGTCGCGGTCGCCGAGCCCGGGCAATTCGTGCCGGAAATCGCGACCTGCGCGGCCGCACCGCCCGACCACATCGCCATGCTGCCGAGCACGGCAAGCGTCACGGACTTGAGCGCGGCCGCCGCGCCGGTGCCGCGCGCGACGGCTCGGGCTCCGGTGCCGGCTTTGCCCTTGCCGTGGGCCCGATCGAGTTCGGATACCGCGACGATTGCGCCGCGTGCCGCATTCCACACAGTGCGGTAAGTTCTATTCATGGATTTCTGCCGGTAAGCGGCGCGCGCCATCCACGTACCGGGCCAGCCAGGAATGCCGGACGCGTGGAATGTCTGTCGAGCCGTGTGAAAACTGTATTTATCGGGAAGCGCGGTCTTGCGAAAAGGCGATTTCGATCAATCGATTTCCCTGGAAAAGTGAAAGAGCACGATTAAACAAATCGAATTTTCTATGCCTTTTCAAGGGCAAATTCGATTAATCGAAACGGGCAAGAATCCGCTGATCCGTAGAATAAGGGAAAGGTATTCGGGCAAGAGAGCGCGAAAATCTGAATAATTGTGAATTAAATGTGAACAAAGAAAACGAGCGGCCGCGAGCGACCGTATTGCGCGGATTGCCGGCGTGTCGGCCGACTGGGGAATGGACTGATTCCGGTCGTTTGCGATGGTTTTTAACAACAAAAACAATGCAATTCGGGCCAGTGCGGATAAGCGGCGATATGCACGAAAAACCGTAAAATTTTTAAATCGACGAAATGACGATATCGCCGCACGGCGCGGTAACCGTGCGCGGGGCGCTTTCCGATCAATGGGAAATTGAAAAAGTTACGGAATGCGTTGCGCGCGGTGCCGCGGGTCCGATTTTCAACCGTCGCGGCGCGCGGTGTTTCGACGGAGCAGCAGCGTGAAGACGGACCCGCGTCCGACCGCGCTTTCGACACGAATTTCTCCGCCGAGCGCGTCGATCACCTGCTTGACGAACGCGAGCCCGAGGCCATGCCCGGCGGTCGCGCCGCTCGCGTCGACGCGAAAAAACTCGGTGAAGAGGTTCGGCAGTTGATGTTCCGGGATGCCGACGCCCGTATCGGCGACCGTCACGCGCCAGCGTTCGTCGCTTTCGCCGGCCGCGACGGTCACGGTCGAACCCTCCGGGCTGAACCGGATTGCGTTGTCGATCAGATTCGCGAATGCGCGGCGCAGCAGCAGCGCATCGGCGACGACGAGCATCCCCGGTTCCGCGATCAACCGGATCCTGATCCGCTTCGCGCTCGCATGCGCCCACATATCGTCGGTCGCGTCGCCGAGCAGCGGCGCGAGATCGACTTCCGTCGCTTTCGCCGAGCGCGCCTGCGCGCGAGCGAGCAGCAGGAACTGGTCGGCGAGCGTGAGCGTCGTGCGCGCGTAGTGGCCGACGAGATCGGTGAACCGTGCTTCGGGCAACGAAGCCGGCGCGTCGAGACGCTGCTCGATCAGCGCGAGGATCGCGGCCTGCGGCGAACGCATGTCGTGCGACAGAAAGCGCAACGCGGTATCGCGCTGACGTTCGGCCGCGCGCATCGGCGTGACGTCCGCCACGTGAAAGATCAGCATCGCGTCGCCTGCTTCGCGCGCGGGCACGATCGCGCATTTCACCAGCAGCGAGCGCTGCTTCGCGTCGACGATTTCGATGCCGTCCATCGGTGCGGCAGGTTCGTTCGACGGCGTGATGCCGTTGCGTTCGGCCAGCGTTTGCAGCGCGCGCTCGACGTAGTGCGCCGCGTCGTCCGAGGCGGTCATCTCGTGCAGCACGTGCGCCGCGTGGCGGCCGGTGGCGGGCGGCGGCGAACCGTGCTGCGCTGCCTCCGTCTCGTACAACCTGAGCGCCCGGCGGTTCGCGAGCAGCACCGCGCCCGAACCGGACGCGACGAGCGTGGCTTCGGGCAGGCTGTTCATCCATTCGGAAATCAGGTGTGCGGAGCGCCGCAGGCGCGCGATCATCGCGGTCATCACGATGACCCGCCGGCGGAACGGATCGATCGCGTTCGTGGGGGCGGGCGCGTCGCCCGGCAGACACGGGTCGGCGATCGCGCGTTCCGCTTCGCGGGTCAAGTAGCGCAGCAACGTTTCCTGCCGCCGCCATGCGCTCAGCGCGTACGCAAGCAAGCACGCGACGACCGCGGTGGCGGGAAAGCAGAACAGATGCGCGGTCTGCAGAACGACCAGCGACGCGGCGCATGTAGCCAGTGCGATGGCCGCGCAAGCGAGCAGCGCGGCGCGCGGGCCGAGCGCGAATAATGCCGCGCAAAGCCACGGCAACACGGACAGGCTGAACAGCACCTGGTTGGCCCACGATGCGGTGCGCACGAGCGAGCCGCTCGCGAGTGCGTAAGTGGCTTGCGCGACGAACTCGACGCCGGCGCGCGGCGGCGGCTCCCGGCCCGGCGTGACGAAGTGCGTGTCCGCGGTGCCCGAGGTCGGGCCGACGAGCACGATCGCGTCCTTGAGCAAGCCGGGATCGACGCGGCCTTCGAGGGCGTCGACGAAGGAGACCGTGCGATACGACGGAGCGGAACCGAGCGGCACGTAGCGGCGGCATGCGCTGGTCCAGTGAATGTCGCGACGTGCCGGCGGTTCGTCGCATTCCTCGAACGGCACGCCGCTCGCGCGGAGCAGGGAGGCGCTCATGTGCTCGTAGTCGATGGTCGGGGGCCCTTCGCGCAGATAGAAGCTGCGCGACACGCCGTCCGCGTTCGGCGCGGCGTTGACCTGCGCGATCGCGAATGCGCCGCGCGCGATCGGCTCGAGCGGCGGCACCACGTTCGGCAAGCCGTCCCCATCGTCGTCGGCCACCACGGCCGGCAGCACCACGCGGCCATTGCGCTTGATCGCGCTCGCCAGCCACGCGTCGCCGGCAGGCAGGATTCTGCCCGGATGCGTGAACGCGACGTCGAGCCCGATGGCGGCCGCACCCGCCGCGGTCAGCCGGTCGATCAACGTCGCGTAATCGGCACGCTTGACCGGCCATCCGCCGAGCGCCTTCGCGCTCGCACCGTCGATCGCGATCAGCACGATCTTCTGCGGCGACGGCCGCTGCAGCAGCGGCTGCACGACGTCGAAGAAGAACAGGTCGGCGCGACGCAGCGCGCCGGACGTCGTCAGCGCCGCGCACAGCAGCAGCACGAATGCACCCGTCACGATGCACTCGCGCATGAAACCGCCTGGCATACGCGCATCGTCGGCAAGCATCACAGGTGATTCATCGCAAAGCGTGTGCGTTGACGGCGGCCTCACTCGCACTCGAACCCGGCGGGCGTCAGCGGAGGCGGCGACGCCGGCTGCGCGAGCGGAACGCGGTGCGGCGACGCGCCGGCGTGATCGCGGGCCGACGGCACGGCTTCGAGGCGATAACCGTGTGTGTAGACGGAACTCAGGCGCAACCCGTTCTCGGGACCGAGTTCGAGCTTTTGCCGTATCCGATAGATATGGGTATCGAGCGTGCGCGAATCCGGATCGAGCTCGCGTCCCCACGTGCTCATGCAGACGAGCTTGCGCGACAGCAGCTTGCCGATATTGGTGAAAAAGAGTTCGGCGAGGTCGAATTCCTTCGGCGTCAGCTTGATCGGCACGCCGCGCAGCAGGATCGTGCGTTCGCGCGGGTTCAGCACGTAGTCGCCCGCGCCGATGAGGCCGAAGCGGTCGATATCGCGCGTCGAGCGTTTCAACAGCGCGTTCACCCGGCTCGCGAGTTCGGCGACGCGAAACGGCTTTGTGACGTAGTCGTCGGCACCGGCATCCATCGCCAGCACGATGTCGTCTTCGAGCGTCTTGCTCGTCACGAACAGTACGGCCGGTGACGTGCCGAGCGTGCGGCGAATCCAGTACAGCACTTCGAAGCCGCTCATTGCCGGCAGCAGCCAGTCCAGGATCACGAGGTCGAACGGCTGCGCGCGCAACAGTCGTTGCGCCGACTCGCCGTCGTGCACTTCAACCACCTCGTGTCCGAGCGGGGCCACGACGCGCGCCGCGGCTTTCGCATGAACGGGATCATCTTCGACTATCAGCACACGCATCGGGGCGTCATCCTTGTCATCAGCACGTGAGCGATACCGCACACGTCTTCACTTCGTCGTCAGCGCGGCCGCGCGGCGCACGGGCGAAGCGCGGACGGAACCTGGGGCGCGCGTGCCGCCGCCAGGCGGACCGACACAACGCTCCGGCACGGCCGAGGAACGGGGGGCGTCACGCGTGCTGTGACCCCGGCAGAAAACATCGAACCGCGGCACCCGACGCACGCACTGCTGCAGCAAGCGCGTGCGGCGACCGCGTTATGCAGTCACGGCCATTTGCGGCGAGCCTTCGCGTTCGGGATCCGATGTCGAACCATGCCGGAGCACGGTGCGCGCGGAGGGACTAATTGAGGCAATCGTCGTGCATGTTTAAGGGCGTTCTGCCGGGCTCTCAGCATCGGGGTGCTCATGGTTGCCATGCCCTCGTCAGGCTGCAGGTGTTTCGATTGTGCTTGGGTCGGCCGCGGGGCGCGGCGCGTTTCACGTAGCGAATCCGGATGCGCTCACCGACAATGTGGCGAGCAAATTTTTCCGATTCGGTGATAGGGTCCGCTGCCGTTGTGACAACGAGCGGCCTCAAATGTCGGCGGATTTTCGCACAAGGGTAAGGGTTTGTCATGCGACGACAGACGTTTAATCGTCGCTGCGGCAAGGCGCTCGACGATCGCAGGCTTGTGATCGATGGAAGTGAACCGATCCGTTTGTTCGGGCCAATCGTCGACGCGCGACGGCGCGCCGCGTCGATCAATTAGTCGGTACGACGGCCTGGTCGACGAACGCTGCCGGCCGGTCAACGAGACGACGATTCGCCGGGTGCGTGACTCGACGCTGTTCGCGTATCGGGCGATGGTGTACGCCCGCGTTGTCGTCGGGTCGGGGGCGCATGCCGCGGAGCCCGCAGTTTCCGATCAGGCGGCCGGCGCGACCGACGCGCCCGTGATGCCGTGCCGGCGCAACGAATCCGCGACGAAGCCCGACGCCTTCATCTCCTCGACGAACGCGGCCAGTGCCGCGGCGGCCGCGTCGCCGCGACTCTTCGGCACACCCATCGCCTGCCGGATCACCATGAAGCGCTCGTCGAGCAGGCGCAGGCCGGGCGTTTTCGCGGCGTCGGCCTCGAGCTGTTGCTTCACGCCGGCCGCCACTTCCAGTTGCTGCTCGACGAACGTCGACACGACGGCTTGCGACGTCGGGGCGCGCACGATCTGTGCCGCTTTCAGTTCGCGAGTGAGGAACAGGTCGTACGCGCTGCCCTTGCCGACGGCCACGCGGTTGTGCGGTTGATCGACGTCCGCGTTGGTGCGGATCGGCGACGCGCTCGGCACGAGATAGAAGCCTTCGATCAGCACGTACGGCGCGGTGAACGCGACGGTTTCGCCGCGCAGCGGATCGACCGCGAAGAAGCCGAAATCGGCGCGCTCGTCGGTCAGCGCCTGCACCGATTTGGCGGCGCCGTCGAACACCACAAGTTCCAGGTCGGCCGACAGGCGCTCGGCGAATGCACGGGCGAGGTCGATCGATACGCCGAACGGTTCGCCCGTTGCCGGGTCGCGGTTCGCGAGAATCGGGTTGCCGAGGTTGATCGATGCGCGGAGCTTGCCGGTGGGGGTGAAGGCGGCGGCGACAGCAGGAGCGATGGGCATGAGCGGACTCGCGGGAGGCGTAGGGTCGATAGGGTGACGGGCTGCGCGACAGCGCGCCGATGTCGAGCTTATCACCCGGACGCCGGGTGGCGCGTGTCGCGGGCTTGCGTGCGTCGAAACGTCGGGCCGGCCGCGTGACACGCACCCGTATCGATTGATGCAGGCGGCAGATATCAGCTGCAGATTACGCGACTGGCGCCCCGCGTTCACCACGGGGCGAGTGGCGCTGCCCGCAGCCGAAACTTCGTAGCGACATCTACCGAATTGCAGTGTTCGTGACGGCCAATTATGCTGCCGTCATGAATGCCGCCCCGACTTCCTGGCTCCTGTTGATCGTCAGTCTGCCGACCTCCGGCGCGACGGCCCGCATGCGCATCTGGCGTACCGTCAAGGCGCTCGGTTGCGGCGCGCTGCGGGACGGTGCATACCTGTTGCCGGCGCATGCCGGGCAGGCGGCGCAGTTGCGTGACCTGGCCGACGACGCGCGTAACGGCGAAGGGCACGCGTGGCTGCTGGATGTCCGTGCGGACGATCCGGCGGACGAAAGCGCGTACAAGTCGCCGTTCGATCGCGCGGGGGATTACGCAGACTGGCTCGCCGAGCTTTCTGAGGCTCGCAAGACGCTGCCCGATCTGGCGGTAGCCGATCTCAATCGCCTGCAGCGCCGCCACGCTCGCACGTACGAGGCCATTCGAAGCGTCGATTTCTTTCCCGGCGAAACCTCGCTGCGTGCGCATGCGCATTGGCGGGATTTCACCGCCGCGGTCGAAGCGTTGCGCTCTCCCGGCGAGCCGCATGCCGCTCAGCGCGGCATCCCGCGTCGCGACCCCGCGCAGTATCAGGGCAGGCTGTGGGCGACGCGCCGTCACCTGTGGGTGGATCGCGTCGCCAGCGCGTGGCTGATTCGGCGTTTCATCGATCCGCATGCGCGCTTCGCTTGGCTGGAAAACGTCGCCGATTGTCCGGCCGATGCGCTCGGATTCGATTTCGACGGCGCCCCGTTCACGCATGCGGGCAATCGTGTGTCGTTCGAGGTACTGGTCGAGAGCTTCGGGCTCGGCGACGACGACGGACTCGTCCGCTTGGGGGCCATGGTGCATGCGCTGGATGTGGGCGGCGCCGCCGTGCCAGAGGCCAGCGGATTCGAAGCGATTCTCGCGGGTGCCCGGAAGCGTCTTGCCGACGACGATGCGTTGCTGATCGAAATCGGCGCCGTACTCGATTCGTTGTACGTACATTTCCGTGCCAATCGAAAACCCTGACCTCGCTGCCTGCCCCAACATGGATACACATCGCGACCGCCCGGCCTATACGTTGTGGCAACTGATCCTGTACTTCGCGTGGCTCGGCGCGACGGGCTTCGGCGGGCCCGTCGCGCTCGCCGGCTACATGCATCGGGATCTCGTCGACAAGCGCCAATGGATCGCGGACGCGGACTACAAGGAAGGCCTGGCGCTCGCGCAACTCGCCCCGGGCCCGCTTGCCGCGCAACTGGCGATCTATCTCGGATACGTGCACTACCGTATCGTCGGCGCCACGGTGGTCGGGATCGCGTTCGTGCTGCCGTCGTTTCTGATGGTGGTGCTGCTCGGCTACGCATACACGCGATTTGGCGGGCTGACGTGGATGCAGTCGGTGTTCTACGGCGTCGGCGCGGCGGTGATCGGCATCATCGCGATCAGCGCGCGCAAGCTGACCGCAAAAAGCATCGGTCGCGACAAGCTGCTGTGGGCGATCTATCTCGCGCTGGTTGCCGTCACGGCGATCACCGAATCGGAAGCCGCGTGGCTGTTTCTCGCGGCGGGCCTGCTTGTCTGGTTCGCGCGCTCGCCGCCGAGTTGGTTACGCCGGCCACGCGTCGATGCGGTCGTGGCGTTACCCCTCTCCGCCACCGGCGCGTGGCTTGGTATCGTCGATTGGCCGCAGCTCGCGCAACTCGCCGTCTTCTTCGCGAAGGCCGGTGCCTTCGTGTTCGGCTCGGGGCTCGCGATCGTGCCGTTCCTCTATGGCGGCGTGGTCACCGAGCATCATTGGCTCGACGAGAAGCAGTTCGTCGACGCCGTGGCGGTCGCGATGATCACACCGGGCCCGGTCGTCATCACGGTCGGCTTCATCGGCTATCTGGTGGCGGGGTTGCCCGGCGCGTGCGTGGCGGCAGCCGGCACGTTCCTGCCGTGCTATCTGTTCACGGTGTTGCCCGCTCCGTACTTCAAGAAGTACGGCCGGCTGCCGGCGATTCTGGCCTTCGTCGACGGCGTAACCGCCGCGGCCGTCGGCGCGATCACGGGGTCGGTGATCGTGCTGGCCCGACGTTCGATCGTCGATGTGCCGACCGCCTTGATGGCGCTCGCGACGATCGTGCTGCTGATCAGGTTCAAGAAGCTGCCGGAGCCGGTAGTCATCGGCGGGGCCGCCGTGATCGGCCTGATCGCGTACCCGCTGTTGCATCACTGACCGTGAAGGTCGCCATGCGATGGACCACGCGACGGCGTTCGAACATCGACGGGGTCGCTCGTCCCTGGCTCATCGCCCGTTTTATCGAAATCGCGCCGGTCGGGCCGGATAGAGCGTTCTTCGCTGTCAGCCCGGCCCGTCGCTGGCGGCCGCGAGCAGCGGCACGACCAGATCGCTGATCGGCGTCGGAATGCCATGAGTTCGTCCGTATCGCTGCACGACGCCATTTCGGCAGTCCCATTCGAGCGGGCGGTTGCCCTGCCGGTCGGCGAGAATCGACGTACCCAAATCGGGCGGAAAACCATGGAAGCCGTCGACGATCTCCTGCGGCACGTCATCGCCCAGCTTCGCGCCCTCCGCCCGCGCGACCTCGAGACATTCCCGCAAGTACGCGAGCGACAGTTCGGTGATGTCGCTTCGCGAGAACATGCCGGCGCGGCGACCGGTCAACACCATGAGTCCCGCCACTGCGTTCTGCAAAAGCTTTCGCCACGCGAGCGAGATGAAATCCGCCGCGACCTCGGGCGAGCATCGCGTGCCGCGCAAAGCCGAAACCACCACGTCGCTCGCCGGCGTATCGGGCAGGGTGAGTCGAGGCTTGCCCCGCAGCCACACCGACGCATCCGGTTCGCGCTGTGCCGGAAACCAGACGACCGACGGCACGACCTCGGCGCCGGCCGCATGCGGTGCGAGCGCGGTTTTTTGCTCGACGCCGTTCTGCAGCGCGCAGACGACGGTATGCGCATCGCATAGCGCGGCGAGCCAGGGCGCCGCGCTCGCCACCTGCGTCGACTTGACCGCGACGAACACGACGTCGACCCTTTTCTCGACCGCTTGCGGATCGGTCAGTACGGGCCCGGGCACGACGATCTCGCCGCCGTCGAAGCGCAACGTCAGGTGCGCGTGCGCCGAGCGGCCGCAGATCACCGGCGTGCGGCCGGCTTCATGAAGGGCCGCGGCGACGGTCGTGCCGATTGCACCGGGACCGACGAGGGCGACGCTCGGGTAGTCAGACTTCGTCATGGTGTTCATCCTGTCGAGTGATCTGCCAGATAGGGGCGCAGTGCAAGGGCGAGCGGAAAAATCGCCAGCGCGGTCAACGCGGTCGCATACGTGGCGCCGTGCACACCGATCCTGTCGCCCAGGAAACCGTAGAGAACCGGAGATATCGCGCCCGACGCGATCGTCCCAGTATAGAAAATCGCGAATGCGCGCTCGGTGCGCTCGGGCGCAGACATTTCGGGGACGGTTCCGTACAGCACCGACGACGTGCCGTTGAGCATCATGCCCAGGATCGGCAGCAGCACCATGGTCAGCGTCAACGGAAGATACATCGTCGCGACGATGCACACAGCCGTACCGCCCTCCGTGAGCAGCACCGTCCTCACCATACCCATGCGCGCACCGAGCCAGCCGCACATGAATTTGCCGGCCGCACCCCCGATGAAAACGAGTGCAAGGGCCGTTCCCAGCAGGTGAGGCGAGACGCCCTTTGCCTGGAGCAGAAAAGGCAGAAAGGTAAGCAGTCCCATGCGTACGGCCGTATCGAGCACGCCGATGGAAAACAGCGCGGCGAATCCGCTTCTCCCCGTGCCGCCGCGTCGAGCGGACGCGGGCTCTTTTGCCTGCGCCGTTGCGGCGCCGCGCGGCACGGCGGGAAACCAGAGCGCGATGACGGCGGCCACGACGCAGCCCAGTCCGGCGACGATCCAGAGCGCGCGACGCCACGACATCATCGTGACGAGCAGCGAAATGACGGCCGGCAGTGCCGATTTCCCCAGATCGCCGGAAAAGTTGTAGATGCTCAGTGGGCCTCTCGCGTTGCGCCCGTAGATACGGGAGACGGCGCCCGATGCGATCGGATGCTGCGTGCTGGAGCCGCCGCCCGAAATCGCCAGTGCGACGCCGAGGCCGAGCAGGCCGCCCGACAGGCCCGCGATCGCATAGCCGAGCGCGGCGAGCAGCGTACCGACTGCGAGCGTCGCGCGGCTGCCCAGACGTTGTGCGAGACGCCCGGCGGACAACTGCAGCGTCGCCATCGTGCCGGCATAGACGCCGCGCAGGATAGCCAGCGCCGCAAAGTCGAGCCCGAATTCCGACTGCCACACGGGTAGCAACGCGTAAATCATGTCGGTATAGCCGTCATGCATGGCATGGGCAATGCAGGATAGCCACAGCACGCGCGGCCGCGATGGTGACGTCTCCCGCACGACGGGAGGGGAAAAAACCGGCAAGCGCATCGTCATTCTCTCCGGACGAGCGGTGGATGAAAGGCCGCTCGTGGTCTGGTTTTCAGGCGCGACGGGTAAATTCTATGACCGGGATGCCAGCCGTTTCAATTGAGCTAAAATCCCGTCAACAGAGAGAAAAAGTCACGTCATGAACGAAAACCGAGGCGCCGCGAAGCACCGGGACGAGTTGCCCCCGCTCAATGCGCTGCGCGCTTTCGACGCGGTTGCGCGGCACGGCAGCTTCGCGGGTGCCGCAGCGGAGCTGCACGTGACCCATTGGGCCGTCGGAAAACAGATCAGGTTGCTGGAGGACTGGTTCGGCCTGCCGTTGTTCGATCGTCGCCCGCGTGGCGTCGTGCTGACCGACGAAGGGGCCGCGTTGCTGAACGACGTCAGCCACGCGTTCGAGCGCCTGGGCACCGCGGTGGTGCGGTTGCGCCACAACCCGTTCGCGCACCGGATATCGGGCGTCGTGCGGGTGAATGTGCCGATGAGCTTTGCGCTTTGCTGGCTGTTGCCGCGGCTCGCCGATTTCCATTCGCGGTATCCCGACATCGACGTCAGGGTGTCGACGACCTCGCGCAAGCTGCGCTATGTCGCGGACGCCTTCGATATCGGCGTTCGCTCCGGGCCGGAGCAAGGCGCGGGCGTCGTGTCGCGCCCGTTGATGCCCGACCTGCGCGTACCGGCCTGCAATCCCGCGTTGTTGCGCCAGCATCCCATCCAGAGTGCGACCGACCTGCGCCATCACACGCTGCTGCATTCGGCCACGACGCGCTCCGCCTGGTCGCACTGGTTGAAGGAAGCGGGGGCTTCCGATCTGCGAGCCGCGCGCCATGTCGAATTCGATCACGTGAATCTTCAGCTTGGCGCGGCCGTCGAAGGGCTCGGCGTGGCGCTGGCGTCGCTGCCGCTGATCGCGCGCGATCTTGCCGAGGGGCGCCTCGTGTGTCCTATCGCATCGCCTGTATGGCGCGCCGACGACTACATGCTGGTGACGAACGCCGATCGCGCCGACGATGCGGCCGTGTCCGCGTTCGACGCATGGATGGAAGGCATGGCGAATCAGGAGGGGGCCAGGCTCGCGGATCAGAGCGGGCGGTGATGCTGCGCCCGCGAGCGAACGCAGTCCAGGGGTTTCTTTGGATTCCTGATGACGAGATTGAAAAACCGGCGACGGTTTTACCAACGGCAGCGTGCTTCGCCGGAGTAGTGCGGTCACTACCCCGGACTGGCGGATCGGCGATCAGAAGCCGTGGAACATGCCGATGTTGACCTGAACCTGGTTGCCGCCCGACGAGGTGTTGCCAAAGTCGGCAGCCGAAGCCTGCGCGCCCTTGGCATGGACGTAGGCGCCCATCGCGTACAGCGCGGTGCTCTTCGACAGCGAGTACGTCGCACCCAGTGACACCTGGTTGATCGAGGCCATCGTGCGACCTTCGGCAGCTTGCTTGGGCGTGGCCGCGGAACCGTATACATACGTGTAACCCGTCGCCAGCGACAGCGCCGGCGTGACCCGGTACTGCAGGAGCGCACCCAGCACGTTGAAGTGGATCGACGGCTGGCCGTCGTTGCCCTGGTACTGAGCGTTCGAGTAGCGCAAGCCCGCCGTGTACGGACCGACCTGGTATTGGGCGGCGATTTGCGCGATGCCTGCGCTCTTGAACGCATTGCCGCCGTTGTAGCCCGAACTCGGATAGCCGAGCGCGCCGCCGAAACTCGGTTGAGCGGTTGCGTTCAACCATCCGTTCTCGCCCTGGTTGGCCGCGTGAAAGTAGCCGCCGGCGACCGTCAGGCCACCTTGAGCGTAGGTCGCGGCCGCCGACCACGATTGACCCGAGCCCATTGAACCGGCAACGCCGCCGAACGAGTACGCACCTTCGGCCTGGAAGCCGTGGATGATCGGCGAAATGTACTTCACCGCATTGTTCTGGTTCGTCGTGTTGTCGTTGTTGTCGACGTCGCCCGGCGTCGAGAACGTCGACGCGGAAATGGCGTCGCCCGTCAGGACCTGAACCATTTCCGTCACGGCATCGAGCTGGCGCCCCATGCGCAGCGCGCCATACTGATCGGACGCGAGACCCACGTAGGCCTGGCGGTTGAACAGCGAACGCGTGGAACCGATGGGCCCTTGGCCGCCTATGCCGCCTGTCGCGATGTTGAAACCATTCTCGATCTTGAATACCGCCTGGAGGCCGCCCCCAAGGTCTTCTTGCCCCCTGAGGCCCCACTTGTTCGAACCCGAGGCGCCGCCGTCGAGGCCGAACCGGCTGTGGCCATTGATGTTCGACGTATAGCCGATACCGGCATCGAGCATGCCATACAGCGTGATCGACGACTGGGCCATGGCTGCCGAAGATGCTGCGAAGGCGGCAACGGCGATGACGCTGATGTTGATTTTCTTGTTTTTCATCTGCATTTCACGGTCAGGGGTGGTTTCGGGATGGATTGAAACGGCTTTTGTCGTATTCACGGCTTGCGCGTCGTCTCGGTCGTGACGGCTGGCGTCATGTTCACCAAAGCGGCATATCGAGTTCGATCATTTCGTGATCCTTAAAAATATGCGTGGAGAACCGCCGAACTGCTCGACCGTCGAACGCCATGCCCGCGCCATACTTGCGCGCCAGGCCGGCGGCGGCGAAACCGGAGGTTGCTCCACCTGCGACGAAAGACGAGCTGGAAATATCGGCGATCCTTGCGGACGGACCGAGCGTCCGGCTCAGCCACTGGCGACGTGCGCCAATCGTTTCGCCGAGCGTCAATAAGGCGTGGTCGCGCTTTGCAAGTGGAAAAACCATATCAGGAACATAAATTCACGTCAAAATTTGTTTGATATAAGTTAATCTCGTTTGATGACCTGGCGCCTTACGGAGTTTCCCTTATAAGGGTCGGCCGAGAACGAAGTGTTATCGAGGTGCGCGCCATCACGCTGATGATGTCGGCGACGGCAAGCGAATGCGGGTGAGGGGGCGATAGCGGGCTGCAAGAACCGCTACGAAGAGCAACGATCTCGGAAAGGAAAGTACCGGTCGGCAGTGCGTGGTGGCGACTGCGCAATACCAGTCAAATTCGATCGATCGACCAGCGGATAGCCGCCGCCGAAAATCGGTCGCCAAGGTTAGTCCTTGGTAACCGTTCCATTTTCTCCCGGATTGCAATAATCGAAGCGGAAAAGGCGATCGTCGAGTACCTGTCCGTATGGGCCAGAAACTCGCGAAACGAGCGAATGACGCTACCGTGCGGCGGTGCGCTGAAGGAGGTGAGCGTGGCGACAGCCGTCGTCGCACGCGAACTCGATCTTCGCGCGGGCGAACGGGCTAATGAGAACGCTGGGCGAACCGGTATTTCCGGGCCGGCAGTCAGCGCCCGGTATCGACCGCCGGTGGCGGCGATCGAACTTCGATCGCAGACGAAATCAGCCCGCGATTTGGCGTTGCATTAGATAGAATTTCATGTCGTCGCGGCCATGCATTGAAATCGGTATCGGATCGCGTTCAAAGCCGAGCATTTCGTAGAACGGGTATGCCGATTCGCGCGCGGTACACCAGAGCAGGGTGCCGCGCTGTTCGCGAACATGGCGAATGGACAGATTGACCAGCAGGCGTCCGAATCCCAGGCCGCGTACCGACGGATGGACGGCCATGCCGCGAAGGCGCCACGCGTCAGCGTTCGAAACGCCGGATTGCGCTTCTTTACACACCGATGCCACGGCAACGATATTGTCGTTGTCACGAACGGCAAAATGCAGGGTCGTTGGGGCGTGGTCTCCGTCCAGCGCGCTGCCCTCTTCATCTCCGGCCATCAAGACTGCGGCCCTCAGGGGATAGGTTTCTTCTGCACGGACGGCACAGATGGTAAAGCGCACATCTTGTGAAGTCATATAATTATCGGCTCTCTTCGTGACGCAGATTTTCTTCCAATTCTCTTTCGGCATACCCACTCGCAAAATTAGCAGTTGCCGGGCACGCCCAGTAAGGGTAATTTCCTATCAGTTTCTTTTTTGAATCATACGCTAACTGCGATCACAGATGACGTCGAAAGTCTCGACAGATGCAGAACTGGCCTACGACGAGATTCGATCGAGGATCTTCGACGGTCGTCTTGCGCCTGGGCAGAAAGTATCCCACCGAGGCCTGTCGGACGAACTGGGTTTCGGCCAAATGCCGGTGCGCAGCGCATTGCATTTGCTCGAATCCGAAGGGCTGGTCGTCGTGATCGAAAAGAGCGGCACTTATGTCGCGTCGCCGACGACCAGCGATCTGCGCGAAATTTTTGAAATGCGGCTGGCCCTGGAGAGTACCGCAGCGTTTCTTGCCGCGAGATCGGGTGTCACGGCAGGTCTTCGCGAGGCGGCGGAAAAAATGCGGAAACTGGTCGACCAGGACGTTTCGGACATCATGCTCGAACAGCGTATCGGTTGGGTGTTTCATCAAGAGTTGTTTGCTGCCGCACGGAACGCGCGAATCTCATCGGCGTATGGTCTATTGCGGGCTCAGACCTTGGCCCTGAACGAACTCCCGCGTGGCGACGCCGAAACCGTCCGGCGCGGCACGATCGAGCACTTGCACATCTTTCAAGCAATCGAAGCGAACGACGGCGAGCTTGCGCGTCAGCATATGTGGAATCACATCGTTGACGGTACGCCGGCACGGATAAAACTGCTAAAGGCGCGGCATGAACACGAAAAATAAAGGGCTTTCTCTTCCGATGCAAATGCTTGGCGGCCTCGTGCTGGGCGCCGCCTGCGGCGTGTTTGCGCCGGGCTTTGCCGCGAAGCTGGGATTTCTGAGCACGATGTTCGGCCACGCGATCAAGATGGTCGTCATGCCGTTGATCTTCCTGTCGGTCACGGTCGGGGTCTTTCGTGCGGGCAGGCTTCGCGAGCGGCTTGGCAAGGTCGCACTGTTCAGCATCGGCTTCTTCGTCTGCATGACGGGCTTGGCCGCATCGTTCGGGCTGCTGCTCAACTTCGTGTTTCGACCGGGTCTCGGGGCGAGCATGACGCACTCCGGATCGATGCCCGCGGCGCTCGCGTCCAGCATCGACTGGACGAAATTTCTCGTCGATTTGATCCCCGCCAACATCGTCGCCGCGCTTTCCGCAGGGAATTCTCTCCCGGTGCTCGTGTTCGGCGTCATTTTCGGCGCGGCATTGTCGGCTGCCCCGGAGCGTGCCGAGCCCGCGATCGCCGTTTTCGAGGCGCTGCTGTCGGGCTTGTTCAAGATGATCCAGTGGGTGATCGCATGGTCGCCGCTCGCGATCTTCGCCGCGATCGCGCAGTTGTTGTCGGCCAAGGGCTTCGCGGGCGCGCATTCGCTCGTCGAGCTGCTGGGCGTGGCCTATCTCGGCATGGCGGTGCTGGCGGTGGTACTCACCATCGTCATTCGCGTCGCCGGTCAGTCGCCGCTTGCCGTGCTCAGGAAGGTGAGGGAGCCGCTGATCCTCGGTTTCACGACGCGTTCGTCCGAAATTACCTATCCGCTGCACCTGAAGAAGCTGGTCGAACTGGGCGTGCCTTACGGCGTGGCGTCCACGATCTTGCCTCTGGCCTATATTTTCAATCGCGACGGCGCGGTGCTCTATACGGCCCTCGCGGTCGGCTACCTGGCCGACGCCTATCACCTTGCCTGGTCCTGGCCGCTGGTGATCACGATTCTGATCCTGACGATCGTCACCATCGACGGAGCGGCCAATGTGCCCTCCGGGGCGATCGTGGCCATCACCATCGTCCTCACGTCGATCGGCTTGCCGGCCGATGCGGTGCTGCTGCTGTTGGGCGTCGACGCCTTTTTCGACATGGGGAGAACCGCCCTCAACGTCTACGGAAGCACGGCGGCAGCGGCCGTTGCGGTGAGGCTTTCCGGTTCGGACAGTATGGCCGCGGAGACCGTGACGCGTCAGGCAAGCGCGTAGGTGCGTCGAAACCGCCGGGCGCCCGCACGCGTCTCGGCGTTGCGCGCGCCCGGTGCGAGGCGCCGGCGTGCGGCCGCTCGGGCATCCGGGGGCGGCGCGGACCGGGTTGGATGAACGAGCGTATGGATCAAGTGGTAGTGGGTAGAGCAACGTATCATTGCAGGAGAAACATGATGGTTGGTTCGGAATCCGCAGATTTTTTCATGCTGCGTTTAGGCACGCCGCATCCGTCGTGGACATTCACCGATGACAGCAACATGATCGGCATTGTCGATTGCGATGGGGTGATGAGCGCCACGTTCGAGCTGGATCGCAACCAGGTCGCACGGATTCGAGGATTGGGCCGATCGGTGGAGAGAATCAAGTGTACCTGCGAGCGCGCCGGCCGGGAGCTGCACTTTTATCTCCATGGCAGACGGGTGTCTCAGGGCGTGTGGGCCGGGGTCGCGTCGGCCGATCCCGACTATCTGCCGACCGACGCGATGATCGCAACATGGGACGTGCCGAAGGCAGTCGATGCGTTCAGGTTGACGGACGTCGATGCAGACATGATCGCTTCGGTTAGCCCGGCCTGAACTGCGATCACAGTTTGTGCGCGGGCTCGAGCCGGAAAGCCACGATCGGCGTGACCGATCGTTCGACATGTCCGTCTGTCTGCACGCGTACGTCGTCTAATGCATGTGGTCCTGGCACACTCAACCTCGGATCGCCAGGACCGATTTGCTGGCCAGTTCATCGGTCAGCGCTTTTTATTCATTGAGCCGATTGAATCGGTTCACTTGCTGCGCGCCCTCCGATCAGGAGGGCGCGCGGCGCTGAGATCTCCTTCGAGCGAGGACGCCGCGAGTCGGCACGCGAGCGCGACGCATCGAGCCGCCCGAAGGAGAGCGCATCATCCTCGATGCCCGGGTGGCGCCGCACCGCCAAGCCGAGCGCTCGCATTCCCGTGCATTTCGCCAACCTGATTACCATGACCCCGACCTTCGTCCCCGTCGCGCACGCCGACGCCGAAACCCTCGTCGCGATCCGCATCGCCGCGATGCGCGACAGCCTCGAACGCATCGGCCGTTTCGATCCGCAGCGTGCGCGCGACCGGTTTCTCGCGTCGTTCGATCCGGCGCTCTGCCGTTTCATCGAAGTCGACCATTCGCGTGCGGGCTTCTACACGCTCCGCCCGATGGCGGATCACTGGTTGCTCGACCACCTGTACATCGTGCCCGCGCATCAGGGGAGAGGCATCGGCGCCGCCGTGCTGCGCGAGCTTCTTGCCGAAGCCGACGCACACCGGATGCCCGTTCGCGTCGGCGCATTGCGCGGCAGCGACTCGAACCGCTTCTACGAACGGCACGGCTTCGTGCGAACCGACGAAGCGGAGTGGGACATCTACTACCGGCGCGAACCCGGTGCGTCGACGACATAGCGTGCGTGCGATGCAGGCCGGTTGAACTCGACACGCGCGCATTAGCGTTTCCACCAATGCGGAAAATGCGGAGCCGGCCGATGTTGCAGAGAGAGCGTAAATAATTGATCCGAGGCCGATTATGACGACATCTGCAACAAACGACGCGAATGCCGTGCCGTTAGAAACGTCCGACAGCGCGGCGGCATCCGGCGACGCAGACCGTGCCCCGTCGATCCTGCTGGTCGACGACGAACCGAACGTGCTGTCGGCGCTCAGGCGTGTGTTTCGGCCCACCGGCTACGACATCGTGACCGCCGACAGCGGCGAGGCCGCGCTCGAGATCCTGGCGTCGACCGACATCGACCTGATCGTGTCCGACATGCGGATGCCGCACATGAGCGGCGCGGAATTCCTGGCGCGCGCGCGGGGGCTGTACCCGGACACGATGCGCATTTTGCTGACCGGCTACGCGGAGATCGCGTCGGTCATGCAGGCCGTCAACGAAGGCGGCGTGTATCGCTACCTGAACAAGCCGTGGGACGATCACGACCTGCTGTTGACCATCGAGCAGGCGCTGGAGCAGCGCCGTCTGCGTCGCGAAGCGGCCCGGCTGGCGGCGCTGACGGAGGCGCAGAACGAAGCGCTGCGCCGTTTCAATACGGACCTCGAAACGCAGGTGCGCGCGCGCACCGAAGAGCTTGGCCAGACGGTGATGTTTCTCGAGGCGGCGCAAAGCGACCTGAAAAGCAGTTTCACGGCGATGGTCCAGGTGTGCGCGAGCATGATCGAGCTGCGCTGCGGGGCCGCGAGCGGGCATGCGATGCGGGTCGGCGAAATCGCGCGACGGCTCGCGCTGGCGGCCGGGATGAGCGAGCTGCATGCGCAGGACGTCTATTTCGCCGGGCTGCTGCACGGCATCGGCAAGCTGTCGCTGCCGGACGAATTGCTGCACAAGCCGCTCGCGCGGATGACGACGGACGAGCACCGCATGTTTCAGGAGCATCCGTTGCGTGCGCAGATGGTGCTCACGCCGGTCGCGCAGCTGCACAAGGTCGCGTCGATCGTGTTGCACCAGTACGAGCGCTTCAACGGCCGCGGCACACCGGACGGCCTGGTCGGCGACGCGATCCCGGTCGGGTCGCGGATCGTCGCGATCGCGCGCGATTTCGAAGGGCTGCGCAACGGCGAAATCGGTGCGCCGCATTCGATCGAACAGGCGATCGACGTGTTGCGCTCGCAGGCGAGCGTGCGCTACGACCCGCAACTGGTCGCGCGCTTCGTCGAGTTGATGCGGGATCCGGCGAGTCTCGGCATCGCGGCGTCCGTCGCGGAAATCCGGTCGGCTCAACTGCGCGAGGGGATGCAGCTCGCCGACGATCTGCGCACGCATCGCGGCGTGTTGTTGATGACGAAAGGCAGCGTGATGTCCGCGCACCAGATCGAGCTCGTGCGCCGCTTCGAGACGCGCGAGGGCACGCCGTTCGACATTCTCGTGCTGGCCCGTCCGGCCGGGCAGCCGCACGCACCCCACGCAGGCGCGCCGCCGGCCTGACGTCGAAACGCCGGCCCGATCGCCGCGGGGCGCGCGACCGCCCGCGCCGCGGCGATGCATTCAACCCGTTCGGGGCGTCCGATCATGCATGGCATCTACAACGTTCCGCTCGTCCTGCTGTCGCTCGCGATCGCGACGCTTGCGTCCTATACGACGCTCGACCTCGCCGCGTTCATCTCGCTGCTCGACGATCCGAAGCTCAAGCGCGCATGGCTGGGCGGCGGCGCGGCGGCGATGGGCACCGGAATCTGGTCGATGCATTTCGTCGGCATGCTCGCGTTTTCGTTGCCGGTGCCGCTCGGCTATGCATGGCAGGAAACCGGCGCATCGCTGGCGATCGCGGTGCTCGTATCGTATTTCGCGCTGAACGTCGTCACGCGCGCACGGCTCGCCTGGTGGCGGCTGTGCGCGGGCGGCGCGCTGATGGGCGGCGGGATCGCGGGCATGCATTACACGGGGATGGCCGCGATGCACATGCAGCCCGGCATTCGCTACGATGCCGCGCTGTTCGCCGCGTCGATCGGCATCGCGGTGATCGCGTCGACGGCCGCACTGTGGATCGCGCAGGCGCTGCGCATGCAGCAGGCGCGCCATGCGACCGCGCAACGCATCGGCGCGGCCGTCGTCATGGGCATCGCGATTACCGGCATGCATTACACGGCGATGGCGGCCGCGCATTTCGCGCCGGATGCGCGGTGCGGCGCCGCGAACGGGGTCGACGCGCCGTGGCTCGCAACGACGGTCGCGCTGTTTACGATGGCGACGTTGGTCGTCACGCTGCTGGTGTGCCGTTTCGATGCGCGTACAACTTTCCTGCGCGGGATGACCGACACGCTCGAACGGCTCGTGCGGGTGAGAACGAGCGAACTCGAACGCGCGCTGCATAGCTATGAGCAAACGACACGGATGCTGCAACGCACGCGCGAGAACATGGCGGCCGAGATCGACGAACGCAAGGCCGCGCACGCGCTGCTCGAACAGGAGAAGGACGAACAGCGGCGTTTGCTGCAGGCGCTCGAGGAAACGCACGACCAGTTGCTGCAGTCTGAAAAGCTCGCGTCGATCGGCCAGCTCGCGGCCGGCGTCGCGCACGAGATCAACAATCCGATCGGCTTCGTCAGCGCGAACCTCAATACGTTGAAGACGTGGGTGCGCAGCCTGCTCGACGTGATCACCGCACATGAAGCCGTGCTGCCGCAGCTCGACTCCGCCACCCGCGACGCGTTGACGGCCGTGCGCCGCGCGGCGGATCTCGACTATGTCCGGGACGAGATCGCGATGTTGATCGACGAATCGATCGACGGCGCGCTACGCGTGCGGCGCATCGTGCAGGACCTGCGCGATTTCTCGCGCCCGGCCAGCGACGAATGGAGCGTGGTCGATCTCCATGCGGGCCTCGAGAGCACGCTCAACGTCGTCCACAACGAACTCAAGTACAAGGCCGATATCGTGCGCGATTACGGCGATGTCCCGCACGTCGAATGCCTGCCGTCGCAGCTGAATCAGGTTTTCATGAACCTGCTGGTCAACGCGGCGCAGGCGATTCCGGAGCGCGGCGTGATCACGATCCGCACGTCGAGCGACGGCGATCACGTGTCGATCGCGATCAGCGATACCGGCGCCGGCATGACGCTCGACGTCGCGCGGCGGATCTTCGATCCGTTCTTCACCACGAAGCCGGTCGGGCAGGGCACGGGGCTCGGACTGTCGGTATCGCACGGCATCGTCGAGCGTCATCGCGGCACCATCGACGTGACCAGCGAGCCGGGGCGCGGCACGACGTTCCGGATACGGTTGCCGGTTCGACGTGCGGCCGACCGCACGAACGCGGTCGCGCTGGCGCAACGGGCGTGACGACACGACGCCATGACGGCGAGCGGTCGCGGGCGCCGTGTGTCACGCCGATCGCTTGCGGCGCTGACGGCGAAAGAAATGCCAGAACATCGCGGTCGCGTCCGGCCCCGTGGCGGAATGGAACGGCTCGTCCGGATCTCCGCCGCTCCATGCATGCCGCAGCCCGCGAACGACACACACCCTGACGACCAGCCGTCCACGCTTCAGATAATCGATGTAGTCCGCCTCGTCCTGCGCGTAGCGGCGTTGCTCGCCGACGCGGATCGCGCCGTGTTCGTCGACGAGCCGGTTGAGTCGCGCGAACGCGATGCCGAGCTGCGTCGCATTGCGGTCGGTCACGACCGTGTCGAGCGCGCCGTGCACGACGAGCGCCGGCATGCCGGGATAGGACGCGACGTCGGCGCACGCGTCGAGCACTTGGATCGGATCGTCGCGGATGCCGCGACGCATCAGGCTCATCGCGGCCATCGTCGACGACGGCGGCGCGAGGGCCGGGCCCGAGTGCAGGCCGACCGCCGCGAAGCGGTCGGGATACCGTATCGCCAGCGCCGCGGCGAGTCCGGCGCCTGCGGACATGCCGGCCACGTAGATCCGGTCGCGATCGAAGCCGTGGCGCCGCACGATGGCGTCGACCAGCGATGCGACGGCCGCGGCTTCGGACTGGGTCGCGTCGCCATGCCAGTGCCAGCAGCGATGCGCATGGGCCGTCTTGGCCTGCTCGGGAAACAGCACGGCGAACCCGGACCGCTCCGCGAGACGGCACATACGCGTGCCCGCGGCGAACGATTCGGCAGTCTGCTTGCAGCCGTGCAGCATCACGATAGCCGGCATGCCCGCCGTTGCCGAAGGGGCGACGGGGAGATACAGCGCGTACGCAAGATGGTTCACGAGCCGGCCGGCGCTCGGGCCGGCGGAATGAAACGAGCGGAGCCAGGTGCCGGGCGGCTTGGCCGACGGGGGGCGCGCGCCGTGCGTGGAGCCGGTCCGTCCGGCGGTACGGACGGTGGCGGCGGGCTTGGCGGTCCGCGGGGTGGCCTTTTTGGTCGCCTTCTTGACGGCCGGCCGCGACCTGCCGACCGGCTTCTTCGGGCGCGCGCCGGTCGCGATGGCAAACAGGTCGAGAGGCCGCAACCAGAGGCTGGATTTTTTCCTGGGCATATGCAGTTTCGTGCCGGCGGCCGGCCGTGGCAGGAAAATATGGCCGAATCCGGCGTCGGGATGAAGGTAGAGCGAGCGCGGCGCAAGGTTCGTACTGCCGGTGCCGCGGCAATCGAACGGCGTCGCACCGATCGTCGGCCATGCTAGCTGCCCGGCGTGACGTGTGTGCGAATCGAAGGTCGCTTCGGCCCTGTCGCGATCCCCATTCAGTAGCATATCGTCCAAAGGCGCCGGATATCGGCGCTCGACAGCGGCAGGCGGGCGCGCGGTCGATCGAAGCGGCCGCTCGACGCGCTTCGCCCACGCCGCCGAAAACGACCACGGCGATCGAATCGCCGGCTGACACCGATATTCACGTAATATCGTGCGGTTCGACCGAAGTGCCCATCGTTCATTCCGTTGTGAGGAGCGCCATGCGGCTTGCTGATTTCATCGTACGGAACATGGAACCGATCCTGGTGCAGTGGGAAGCGTTCGCCGCCACCCTGTTACCGGCCGCGAGGAACATGAACTCGATCGGGCTACGCGATCACGCGCGTGAGATTCTGACCGCCGTCGCGAGGGACATCGCGACACCCCAAACGAGAGAAGCGCAACGCCTAAAATCGCTGGGGCACGCGCCCGAGCCGGTGAATGCCGGAGAGACGGCCGCCGAGACTCATGCCACCCTGCGTGCCCGGCGGGGCTTCAACATCAACCAGCTGGCAGCCGAGTATCGGGCGCTGCGCGCCAGCGTGCTGCGCCTGTGGATCGACGAGTGTCGGCCGGGCGTGCCCCATCTGGACGACGTGATTCGCTTCAACGAGGCGATCGATCAAGCGCTGGCGGAATCCGTCGCCTTTTTTACCGAAGAGGTCGAGCAGGCTCGCAACTTGCTCCTCGGCATGCTGGGCCACGACATGCGCACGCCGCTGCAGACGATCCTGGTCACGGCGTCGTATCTCGCCGCGCTCAATGCGGGCGAGGAGGTATCGGAAGCAGCCGCGCGGCTGATCAGAAGCGGTGCCCGCATGCACGGCCTTCTCGACGATCTCTGCGATTTCAATCGAACCCAGCTCGGACTGGGCATCAACGTCGTTCCCCGCAAGATCGATCTCGCGCACGTGCTCGTCAATGTGGTGGACGAATTGCGGGCAGGTCATCCCGATCGCGAAATTACGCTCGATATGAGCGGCGATCTTCGAGGTGAATGGGACGATCAGCGAATGCAGCAACTGTTGAGTAATCTGGTGAGCAATGCCGTCAAGTACGGCGCGGCCGGGACACCGGTGCGGGTGATGGCCGAGGCGAGCGGCGCGGAAGTGCTCATCGAGGTCGGCAATAACGGCCCGGCCATCGATCGGCTCACGCTGGACCGCATCTTCGATCCGCTCCAGCGCGGAGCGGATGGTTCGGATAGAACCGGTGACGATGCCGGCCTCGGACTCGGCTTGTTCATCGCCAACGAAATTGCCAAGGCGCATCGCGGCCGGATCGACGCGCGGTCCGATCAGACGGAAACCGTATTCGCGGTGCGGCTGCCAAGAGGCGCGTGAGGCGGGGCAGTCGCGGAACAGGGCCGTGCCCAGCAAAGCCCCGACCATGTGGCGCTCGACCTCTTTCACGGCAATCCTTGCTTTCGATCCGGCCGGCGCGCGTCAAGGCCGATCGGTCATTTTCCCGAAGATCAGCGGCATGGCGTCCGCATCCATCGCTGCCATGTCCACAAGTTGCAGCGACTTCACCATCGCCAGCGTGGAACGCTTGTACTTCAGGAAATGCGGCGAGTCGATATGCGTATCGTAGGCATCGCGGTCGGCATAAACTTCCAGGATTCTGATGTGCGTCGGGCTGTCCTTCCGAGCCATCGGGAAAATGCACAATACTCCCGGCTCGACGCGCACCGAAGTACGAGCCTCCTCGTTCAGAATGCGCCGATATTCTTCGAGGTGCTGACTGAATACCTCGATTTCGGAGATGCGGACCAACATCGTCGGCTCCTGAGCATGGACGTTACGTTGCTGCCCCAACGCCAGCACCGCACACGCCGCCACGCGCGCGAAGACGATATGGCGGCGGCACGGTGAATGGATTCTTCATATCTCGTTCTGTTTCGATGTTCAGCCGGCAGCGGCACGTTCAACGGCGGCCGCGAGTGCGCACGCTACCGCCATCCGTTGTTTCACCGCTCATGACCTTCAGTGCCGAGGCGGCGAAATCGTCGGCGGGTCCGCCGGCAGCGGCGGCATGATACCGTCCACCGGATGCGGGACATACGGTGCTTCGAGCGCGGCGATTTCGTCCGAGGTCAATGCGAAGTCGAGCGCGCCGATCGCGGTGGCGAGATGCTCGGGCTTCGTTGCCCCGATGATCGGCGCGGTGATCGCAGGCTTCGTCAGTAGCCACGCCAGTGCGACGTGCGCACGCGGGACGCCGTGTGCTTCGGCGATGCGCGCGACGACGTCGACCACCTTCCGATCCTGGATCTCAGCGTTTCGATACATTTGCAGCGCAAAGGCATCGTTCTGCGTGCGGCGCGTGGTTTCGCTCCAGTCGCGCGTCAGCCTGCCGCGCGCCATCGGACTCCACGGAATGACCCCGACGCCTTGGTCCGCGCAAAGGGGCAGCATTTCGCGTTCCTCTTCCCGGTAGAGAAGGTTGTACTGCGGCTGCATGGAGACGAAGCGGGTCCAGCCGTTGCGTTCCGCGACGTGCTGCATCTTCGCGAAGCGCCATGCCTCCATCGACGATGCGCCGATGTAGCGGGCTTTGCCCGACTTCACGATGTCGTGCAGCGCTTCCATCGTTTCCTCCACGGGCGTGCCGTGGTCGAAACGGTGGATCTGGTAGAGGTCGACGTAATCCATCCCGAGCCGGCTCAGGCTGTCATCGATCGACTGAAGCAGCGCCTTGCGCGAGAGAAACCCGGTATTGGGCGAGTTGCGCCACGGAAAGAACGCCTTGGTGGCGACGACGATCTCTTCGCGCCGTGCCATGTCTTTCAGCGCCCGGCCCGTGATTTCTTCGGAGCTTCCGCCCGAATAGATATTGGCGGTGTCGAAGAAGTTGATGCCCGCTTCGAGGGCCTGCCGAAAAAACGGACGGGAGGCCGCTTCATCCAGCGACCACGGTTGCGGCAGCCGGGCGGGCTCCCCGTAGCTCATGCATCCCAGGCAAAGTCGCGATACTTTCAGGCCCGTTCGGCCCAGATTGACATATTCCATATTCACCTTCAAAAGTCTCTGGCGATACGGACGCCGACAGACGTCCTGCGCGACGTCCGTGGTCGACGATCGCCGTTGCGCGATCGTTCGCCTAAAACCACGGACCTGCTTCTGGCTGGACGCAGCCGACGCGCTCAGGCGTCGCGCGACGCGAACAGCGACTCCCAGCCGACGAACGGGCCGAGCGGAATGATCTCCCAGTCGATCAGGCCGACCTTGGCCAGCGGAAACTCGGCGAGCGCCTGCCGCGCGGCATCGACCGAATCGCTTTCGGCAATGATGGCAACGCCCGGGCGATCCTGACGGAAGGAGATTTCGCGCACGAAGCCGTTTTTATACAGATGCCACGCATGGCGCACTTCGTCGAGCAAGTGCGGTTGGTAGGCTTGCGGGCTGGCGCCCGGCAGCGGGACGTCGAGGCAAAGCAATTTCATCGTGCGGCTCCTGATTTGAACTGGCTGGCCACTTGCGCGACGCGCTCGCCAAGATAGGCAGCCGTATCGATATCGCTTTGGATGGGAGTGACTTCCGGGGACGCGTCGTCCGATTGCGCCATCGCGCCGAGCCAGCCGCCGACGCGATTCTTCTCCTGCGGCGATTTGCCCGGAAAGATATCCAGTCCGACCCAGATCATCCCGTGCTGGGCGGCGAACAACGCCATCGTGACGAGGGAATTCAGCTTGTCGCCATGCATCGCGCCCGAATTCGTGAAGCCCGCGGCAATCTTGTTTCGCCACGACTGGGGGATCCACGCGGGGCGCGTCGAATCCTCCATCACCCGCTTGAGCCGGGCGCTGACGGTGCCGTTGTAGGTAGGCGAACCGAAGATGATCGCGTCGCTCGCGGCGAGTTCGTCCCAAGGCATGTCGCCGTCTGCCACGGCGATCAACCGCGCTTCGGCACCCGGCACGCGACGCACGCCTTCTGCCACGGCGTGTGCCTGCTTCGCGGTGTGGCCATAGCCACTGTCGTAGATAATCGTAATGAGCATTGAAGTCTCGCAAGCTTCGGAGGGGTGGGGCGATGGCCAACATTGTCGCCAGCGGCATTCGTTACGAGAAGTTATGGCAGGGTTGAACCACCATCAACTGGAAGTTTAGAATCCCCGTGCGCGGCAATACGGAAGCGCGATGTCCGTCATGGAGGAAACGTGGATTCTTCGCAGCGCGTTCGCGCCATCATTTCGCTCGTCCAGGCCGTGGACGCGGGAAGCTTCGCGGCGGCGGCACGACAACTGGGCGTCACGTCCGCCGCCGTGAGCAAGAACGTGGCGGGCCTCGAAAAGGCCTTGGGCGTGAGACTGATGAATCGCACGACCCGCACGCTGAAGTTGACCGACGAAGGGGAGGCGTTTCTGCGCCACGCGCGCATTGCGCTCGAAACGCTGGATGCCGCAATCGATACCGTGTCGGCGCAGCGCGCGGTGCCGGCCGGGCGCGTGCGGATTTCGACGAGCTCGGCGTTCGGGCAAAACCACGTCCTTCCGGCGCTGCCCGCGTTGCTCGCGCGTTATCCGGGCCTGTCGGTCGAGGTCGACTTTGACGATCGGGTCGTCGATATTGTCCGGGACGGCTACGATATTGCGGTCAGAGGCGGCAACATTCCGGACTCCGCGCTCGTGACCCGCCCGATTTGTCGCTTGAATACGGTGCTGGTTGCGTCTCCCGACTATCTGGCGAACCATGGAGTGCCCCAAACGCCCGACGCGTTGCACGCGCACCGACTCATTGCACGTCGATTCCTGAGCGGTCAGGTCGCACCGTGGAGCTTCAAGGGCGACGACAAAAGCATCACGACGCTGGACCCGTCCAGCAAGGCAATGCTGACGCTCTCCGCGCCGGAATCTCTAGTCCAGGCCGCATGCGACGGCGTTGGAATTGCGGAGGTCGGCGTTCATCTTGCGTGGGCGTGGCTGCGTTCCAACTCGTTGAAGGTGGTCTTGCATAAGTTTCACCATCCCGGAACCTACGAGATGGTGATGCAGTACCCTCACCGAGCACTCGTGGCGCCACGCGTGCAAGTTACCGTGAAACATCTGCTGAAGGCGCTCACGGCTGATCGCAAACTGCATGTGTCTCTGGATGCGTTGGATGCCTACGCCGCGTAGCGGTAGCCATCGTCCAGTATTACCGGGGCTTGCGTTGTCCTCGTCGGTCTAACCATGTGGTGCTGCGTGGGCAAAGCGCGGGCGGCGTCGCGAGTGTCGCAAGTATTCATCGAGGGATCGATGAAGGTTCAAACCGATGTGCGCATTCGATGCGATGATAGGTGGCTTCGGCGCGATCTGAGCCGGACAGCGACGGACTCGCGGGACCAGCTGTCCATTCTGCGTTGGGTGGGGTTCGGCCCGGTGCAGTCGTCCGGAACTCGGAGTCGGATGGCCCCGATCGAGCCGAAAGCAGACGCGGAAAGGCATAATGGCTTCACTTCGAATCGTGACTAGGGTCATCCAGTGACGTGCCATGGTTTTCGGCCTCTGGCATTTGTACATCGGGATTGGATTCATCCAGGGGTTGCGCATTAATCCGTTCCACATAGCCCCAGGCAGGTTCACTAGAAACAGGGGTACATTTAATTCGATAAAATAACTCGCTGGGATTAAAGCCGCTGAGCATTTCCTTGACAACATACGTATCGCCCGCTTCAAGAGTACGTATGACTTTGCTGTCCCGCGCTGGCCGTTCAAACAAGGGCTGTCCCACGTAAGCATCGGGCGTTTCATAAGGCTTGTCTTCACTGGCTGTACGTGCAGCCCGGATGTGTTCATGTTTTCTACGGATAGCTTCGATTGTCAGGTCAAGGCATCTGGACGCGTTCTCATGATTCGAACTGTTGGCCGCATATGCGGCGGGAAGCCGAATGTACCATTCCCCATTTATTTCCAGCCGAATCGCCTCGGGAGTAAGGCGCCGAATATTATTAAGGATTTGCGTGTTGATTCCCCACTCCATCGCGTCTATCCGCCAAGTTTCATAGTTGATTTGGACGTAATCGAAAGGAGTTTTTACATTGTCTCGTATCCACTCTGCGTTACGGGTCCAGTAATGGGCTTTCCAGCCAGTGCCGAGAAGCCCGAGCCCCAGAAGGCCACCAGGAAAAGGCGAGTTTGCGGTCGTGTTGCGATATGGATAAATACAGTAGTCGTTTTCGAACTCTAAAAAGAAAGCCTTGCGCGTGGAGATCAAGGTTTTAGCATAGTCGCTCTTTGCGAGAGCAGACACGGCGTCATCCAGAAAAGGCCGAGAGATCGTGTTGCCAACAACCTCAACGAGAAATATTTCTCTAAGAGGCTTACCCACCGCCGAATTCAAAACTGCGTCGATCGCCATTTTGGCTGCACTCAGATGTCCTTGAACAGTCAACGGTTCCATCACTTGACCGTAATGCTTCGCAGTCACCCTCAACTTGTTCATCGCTTTGAGCGTCCCGGACTTTGGTATCTTCATTCCTAGCTGCCCAAGCGCCGAAATCATCTCATCGAAAGTAAACTTCTCGATTGCGCGTTCTTCGTCCAACTGTTTCTCAATCAAGACAGCCAGAAAAACAAGTTCAACGGCATCCTGAAGCACGATCAATCCTGCAGTCGCTAGATAACGATCGCCAAGCCCGCATTGTCGTTCTGCCTGCTCGAGGAGTGCGCGTGCTGTTATGAGAATTTGAAGAGTTGCTTCCTTCACGATCGGCTTCATTGGTCAGGAGGAAAATAGAATGCCACATCTTTTCGTGTAGCCCGAACGGCTGCTACTTGCTAGGAAGTAGCCGTTTGAGCTAAGAACCAGTTATGGGTCAGGGTCGGTTCAATAATATTTTTTGGAAATCGAGGTGTACTTGATTCGGCTAAAGTTTTGTCATACAAAATGATCATCTCGCGGTAGCGCTCAAATTTTGTTCCAGTTCCCCGCGATCGAGGCGATAGCCGCAGAGATACGAGAATCCGTCGCTTCTGCTCAATGGTAGGTAGTTCAAGGAGTTAGGTAGTGCCGGCGCGCTTTCGGAAATCCTTCGGCGTGGAATTGGTTTCCCGCTTGAAGAACTTGCAGAATCGATCCGCTCCCTCGAATCCCAACCGGTCGGACAGTAGCCCGATGGGGAGGTCGGTGTGTGTGAGTAACCGTTTGGCCTCCAGCACGATTCGCCTCGAGATGTATGCCTTGGCGCTGATGCCTTGCGCTGCCAGAGTAGCCCGCGTCAAGCTCTTCTCGGTGCATCCAAGGTGGTTGGCATAGTCGCGCACCTGGCTCCACTGTGTGAATCGCTGTTCCACCAATTCCTGGAACTGCCGGAACCGCAGCGACATGCCTGCATGCTGCAACGCAGGTGCGTGGTTTCGTCCGTGCAGGACAGCCAGCCACGTAAGTAGGGCGTAGAAGCGGTAACGCAGTAACGCGTGCACGTCGGCGTTCAGGCAATTTGCCGACATGTCGCCCCCCTCGACGCTCAGTTGGCCATCAGGCATTTTCGCCGTCCTTAGGAGAGCATCGTCCTGGATACGCTGGATATCCTGCACGGCCCACTTCAAGTCTGACGGATCAAGGCGAATACGGCCAGGTAGGCGATCCAGGACTGGCACTCTTTCGGCCTTATCCCGCGCGGCCTGCTCCGATAGCAGAAACTCCGGACGGAGCAGCACCATCCAGCCATCCCAGTCCTCGTCGCTTCCGAAGTTGTGGGCTTGGCCCGGACGCAGCGTGAGCAATGTCCCCACACTGCACGCCGCCGGTTCGAAATCTACAAATTGCGTGCATTGCCCTTCGGTCACGCAGATCAGCATGTAGAACTCGTAGCAGTACGTCTTGCGCATGGCCTGTACCGTCGAGCGACGCTTGAGATCCGACAAACGGAACACCTCAAGATCATACGGGTAGGGTCTAGCTGCGTTATAGGCTAGGCGCTCTACCGTTGGTCGGGCCGTCGTACTCCTCGGGTACCTCTTTTGTGCTTGCATCCAATGGAATGTCCGGTATGTGCAATAAAGTGATCATCATATCGCAAAAAAAGATGCCTCTTACGGCACATAATTGCAATTTCGTAAGTCAATAGATGAATTCTGTGAGCACGGCCGGCGTCCCCAAAAGGGGCATCGACGTCGCAGGGCTTTCCAAGTGCTCACCGCATTCGTTGTCAGGTATCCTAATTGGACGATTCGGAAAAGTTGAATGCCATTGAGTCAGCAATTTCAGAGTTTCCTCAAGCAGCTTCGTGCTAGCCCCGCACAGTTCGATCAGTTGGCCGACATCGGAGAACTGCGGGGCGCTTTCGATGCATTGGCCGGCGACCCGTCCCTCGTGTCCGACGTCGCGATCCGGCCGGTTGATGCAGCGGGCGTGCCCGCCGAATGGGTTGAGCCGGAAGGGTGCGACTCATCACGGGCCATCTTCTACCTGCACGGCGGCGGCTACGTGGCTGGCAATCCTGCCATGTACCGTAACTTGGTCACTGAGCTCTGCCGGGCCTGCGGCTATCGCGCGCTGACGGTGGATTATCGTCTCGCGCCCGAGCATCCCTTCCCGGCAGCGCTCGAGGACGCCCAACGTAGCTATGCTTGGCTTCTCGCCCAAGGCATCGCTGCCGACCGGATTGTGGTTATCGGCGATTCCGCCGGTGGTGGTCTGGCGCTGTCTACGCTCGTGTCGCTGCGCGATGGTAACCAACCATTGCCGGCTGCGGCAGTCCTTCTCTCCCCTTGGACCGACTTGACGCTGCAAGGCAACTCCCATGTCACCAAGGCCGACGACGATCCGGTCATTACCCGCAAATTCCTCGATCAGTGCCGTCAGCGCTATATCGGTACCAAAGCGAGTGACATGGACGCGCTGGTGTCGCCGCTGCGGGCGGACCTGAGAGGGATACCGCCGCTGCTCGTGTTGGTGGGTACTGCGGAGGTGCTTCTGGACGATTCCACAGCCTTGGTGCACAAGGCGCGTGAAGCGGGTGTTAGCGCCGAGTTGATTGAGGGTGAGGGGATGGTCCACACCTGGCCATTCTTCGTCGCCAGCTTCCCCGAAGCGGAGCAGGCGGTCCGGCAGATTGGCGCCTACATCCGGGCCAGCATCCGCTGAGGTCGCGGACGCACATCTTCAAGATCCTGCCATGGATGCACAGACCCTCTCTCGCGTCGCCGATACGTTTGCGCGATCACTTGTGGGTGTCACGGCCGATCAGTCCATGGGGGTGGGGTGGGAGACATACAAGCTGCACGGTAAGGTATTCATGTTAATCACCGAGGTGGACGGCACGGCCACTGTCATCGTGAAGGCGGATCCCATCCGGGGGGCGATCTTGCGCGGGCAATACGCGGAAATCTGCGCAGGTCGTCGCATGAACAAGCGGCACTGGCTGTCCATTGTCGGGGGCAAGGCCATCACGAAGGATCTGCTGCGGCGGGAGATCAAGGAGTCGTACTCACTGGTTCAGGCGAGTCTGCCGCAAAAACGTATCCGTAATGTAGGACGTCAGAGCCACTTGTCACACGAAAGCGTCTCTAGGCGCGAATTGCAGCCTCTGGCACGCCGTCTTGCGAATGCGCTGCCAGGGGTCAGCCATGGCCGCCCGTTTGTCGAAAAGCTCGATGTCTACAAGGTCGTCGACAAAGTCTTTCTCATCGTCACAGACGATTCCGATGAGCCGATTATCACGGTCAAGACGGAGCCAAGCCAGACCGAGGCTCTGTGCGAGCAGTATCAGAACGTGACGCCCGGGCGATATCTCGACAGACATCACTGGGTGTCCATCGAAGGGGGCAGGGGGCTGCCCCGGGAAGTGGTAAGGGAACTGGTAGAACAGTCCTACTACCTAGCGCTCAAAGGGGTGCCTAAGCGCTTAAGGCCCGCGAACTGAAGTTGTTCACACCGCCGCTTCGCAATATGGCACGGACCGGCAAATAAGGAGCGACAAATGACTAAACTCACAAAGCAAAGCAGAGGATTGGCCGCTCACTACGCGGAGGAGCTCTCCGGTTGGGTGCCAGTGACGACAAAGCCGCTGTTTGGTGCCGTCGCGCTATATCGGGACGAGCTTGTGTTTGCAATGGTCTGGATGGGTTCTCTGTATTTCAAGGTGGACGATTCAAGCCGTGCCGAATATGAGGCTGCAGGCTCCCACGCGCTCGGTTATGTCGTCGATGGCCATGATCATGCGCTCAAATCCTACCGGGAAGTGCCTGTCGACGTGATCGAGGATCGCGAGAAGCTGCGCGAGTGGGCACAGCGGGCGTGGAGCGCCGCCCTCAAAGTTGCGAAGGACTGACGCTCTCGTGGCATCCAGGACTCAATCCAAAGGATTTCTATCGTGCGGCCAGTTCACTTCAGCCACCCGCAACTGGTTCCTGTCCACGTTCGGTACGCCGACGGCCGCGCAGGATGCCGCGTGGACGGCAATCGGTGGGGGGCACCACACGCTGGTCGTTGCACCTACCGGCTCGGGCAAGACACTGGCCGCCTTTATGCATGCCATCGATCGGCTGTTTAGCGAGCAGGCTGCATTGGTCGCTTCCGCCGGCCCGGACGACTCCCGGCGACGACCTACTAAAACACGTGTGCTCTATATCTCGCCTATCAAGGCCTTAGGCGCGGACGTTCAGCGCAACCTAGCCTTGCCCCTGGAGGGCGTTATGCAGGAGCGTCGCCGCCGCGGCGACGTCGATGTGATACTGACAGTTGGCATGCGCACTGGCGACACCGCTGCCACTGATCGCGTCAGTCTCGTGCGGCGCCCTCCCGATATTCTCATCACGACGCCGGAGTCGCTTTTCCTGATGCTGACCTCCCGGGCGAGCGAAGTGCTGCGCGACGTCAGTACCATCATCATCGATGAGATTCATGCGGTGGCGGGTACCAAGCGCGGCTCGCATCTCGCGTTGAGCCTGGAGCGGCTGGACGCGCTGCTCGTCGCTCCAGCGCAGCGCATCGGCTTGTCGGCCACCGTCCGCCCCATGGAGCGGATGGCTGAGTTCCTGGGGGGCGATCGTCCTGTCACCATCGTGGCGCCGCCATCGAGCCGTCACCTTGACGTGCGCATCGTGGTGCCGGTCGAAGACATGTCGAACGTCCCTGAGCGTGAATCGGGTGAAGACGCGCGCGATGGCCGACCAGGCTCTATCTGGTCGCACGTGGAGGCCAGCATTCTGGACCAGGTGCTCGCGCACCGCGCCACTATCGTCTTTGTCAACTCCCGCAGCGTTGCAGAGCGTCTCACGGCGCGCCTCAATGAAGCACATATTGCAGGACTTGCAGGCGCCGAACCACCTGCAGCCACAGTGGATGGCCATCCGTCGATGCAGTACGCATCGTCGGCGGGCAGCACCCAGGCGCGAGCTGCCGGTGTTACCGCTACGATCGCCCGAGCTCACCACGGGTCGGTTTCCAAAGAGCATCGCGCCGAGATCGAGCATGCGCTCAAATCCGGTGAATTGCGCTGCGTGGTCGCCACCTCCAGCCTCGAACTGGGTATCGACATGGGGCTGGTCGACTTGGTGATTCAGGTATCCGCACCACCGTCGGTCGCGAGTGCTCTGCAACGTGTCGGGCGCGCCGGGCACCAGGTTGGAGGCATGTCCGCCGGGCTCGTATATCCGCGCACACGACGCGATGTGATCGAGTCCGCCGTGATCGTCGACGCAATGCTGGCTGGCCGAATTGAGGCCATTGACCTGCCGCGCAATGCGCTGGATGTGCTTGCCCAGCAGACCGTCGCCGCCGTCGCGATGCAGGCCCTTGATGTCGACGCCTGGTATGCCACTGTGCGTCGCTCGGCGCCGTATCGTACCCTTCCGCGCACTGCGTTTGATGCCACGCTTGACATGCTGGCAGGGCGCTATCCCTCTGATGATTTTGCCGGGTTCCGCCCACGACTGGTCTGGGACCGGCAGACTGGTCAACTGTCGGCGCGCCCTGGTGCACAGCAATTAGCCGTCACCAGCGGTGGCACCATTCCCGATCGTGGCATGTTCAGCGTCGTTCTGCCCGAAGGCGAAGAGCGTGCCGGCTCGCGTCGCGTGGGTGAGCTCGACGAAGAAATGGTCTATGAGTCGCGTGTCAATGATGTCATCACCTTGGGAGCGACGTCCTGGCGCATCCAGCAGATCACCCGCGACCAAGTGATTGTGAGCCCGGCTCCGGGCCGCTCCGCTCGCCTGCCGTTCTGGCGCGGTGACAGCATCGGCCGCCCGGCTGAGCTGGGCGAGGCCATTGGTGCATTCCTCGGCCAGCTCGAGTCAAACGTTGCCGGGGCTGGCGCCGCGCCCTTCCTCGGCCCGGATATGCGCAAGCGTCTGGATGCTATCGGTCTGGACAGGAACGCGATTTCCAACATGACAGCGCTGCTGGACGAGCAGCGCGCCGCGACGGGGGTGCTACCCACCGATCGCAGGCTGGTCATCGAACGATGCCGCGATGAACTCGGTGACTGGCGCCTGATCCTGCATTCGCCCTATGGGCGTCGGGTCCATGAGCCTTGGGCACTGGCGATCACCAAGCGCGTCCGCGAGCGTTGGGATGTCGATCCGGCCGTGGTGTCCAGTGACGACGGCATCGTGGTGCGCATCCCGGAGATGGGCCGGGTGCCGGGCGCGGAGTTGTTCCTCTTCGATCCGGACGAGCTGCGGCGCACCGTTGCCGAAGCCGTGGGGGACTCTGCGCTGTTTGCCGCGCGGTTTCGCGAGTGTGCTGCGCGCGCGCTGCTGCTTGCGCGGAGAACGCCCGGCCGGCGCTCTCCGCTGTGGCAGCAGCGGCTTCGCGCCGGCCAATTGCTGGAGATCGCCCGGGGCTATCCAGAGTTCCCGATCTTGATCGAGACTGCACGTGAGTGCTTGCAGGACGTGTACGACCTTGACGCGCTCGATACGCTCGTGCGTCGCCTGGACACGGGTGCAGTGCGGCTAGTCGAGGTCACCACCGAGAGGCCGTCTCCTTTCGCGGCTGACCTGCTGTTTGGCTATGTCGCACAGTTCATGTATGAGACGGACGTGCCGATAGCTGAGCGCCGTGCATCGGTGCTTGCGCTCGATAGTGCCTTACTGAGTGACCTTCTGGGTCAGGTCGATCTGAGCGAACTGCTTGATCCCTTGGTGACAGACCAGGTAGATCAAGAACTGCAGCGGCTGGCTCCCGGCCATAGAGCGAGGGGCAAAGAGGGGGTGGCCGACCTGCTGCGCGAACTTGGGCCACTATGTGCGGTTGACGTTGCCGCGCGCCTGGACAGTGAAACTGACGAATCAGTCTCCTTCCTCACCAGCCTCGAGGCGGAGCGGCGTGTAATTCGTGTCCGGATCGGCACGCGGGAGCGTTGGGCCAGCATCGAGGATGCCGGTCGGCTGCGCGATGCGCTGGGCGTGCATCTCCCCGGCGGGGTGCCGGCGGCGTTCCTGGAGCCCACAGTCGAGCCGCTGCGCGATCTGGTCGCGCGATTCGCGCGCACTCGCGCTCCGTTCACGACAGGCGATGTGGCCTCGGCCTTCGGTCTCGGGGCGTCGGTTGCCGAGGCCACGCTGCGGCAGATTGTCGGACAGGGCAAGCTTCTCTCCGGTTGCTTCGGGGTAGGGCGCAGCGCGAATGCCCCCGGTGAGGTAAGCGGAGATTCCGGACCGCTCGCACAGTGCGAATGGGTTGCCGACGAGGTGTTCCAGCGTTTGCGTATCCGGTCATTGCAGGCGGCCCGCGAGGCCGCCCAGCCGGTACCCCGCGATGCCTACGCGCGCCTTCTGCTAGAACGGCAAGGACTGGTTGCGAATTCGGCCGGAAGTGCAGCCGTGAAGAATTGGAGCCCCGCGTGCGGTGCGCTGGAAGGTCAGGAGGGCGTGCTGCAAGTCATCGAGCAGTTCGCCGGGGTGCCGCTGCTCGCGTCCGTGTGGGAACGGCAGATCCTGCCCGCTCGGGTACGTGATTACGTGCCCGGCATGCTCGATGGCCTCCTCTCCAGCGGTGCGGTTTTGTGGTCGGGCCACGGCAGGCAGGGTAACGATGATGGCCTGGTGGCTCTCCATCTCCACGAGTACGCCTCCGAAACTCTGCCCATGGCGTCAGATGTCTCCGGCCCCGTGGATCTATCGCCTCTGCACCATACGATTCTCGACCTGCTTGCCGATGGAGGAGCATATTTTGCACGCCAGCTGGCTGCGCAGGTGCAGACGAAACTGGCCGGGGAGCATTCCGATCATCACGACGCGTCTGGAGTGCTGCCGGAAGATTTCCACGCAGCGCTATGGGACCTCGTCTGGTTAGGCCGCGTCACGAATGACACGTGGACGCCGCTGCGTGCGTTCGCCTTGGGCTCACAACGCTCTCGGCCCCGCGCACTATCGTCGCGGAGGCGGCGTAGCCAGCGTGGCGTCCCGTTAACTGCCCGATCTGCAGTTTCCGAAGAAATCCACTTTAAGCTCGCGACGTTCAATGCGCCCACCTTGGCGGGCCGATGGTCGTTGCTGCGCGCGGAGCCACTCTCCAGTACCGTGCGTGCGCTTGCGTGGACTGAAGGTCTGCTGGATCGCTACGCAATGGTGACGCGTAATGTCGCAGTGACGGAAAACGTTCCCGGAGGTTTTGCGGCATTGCAGCCGGTGTTGCGAAGCATGGAGGACACTGGGAGCACGGTACGAGGTCGGTTCGTGCTCGGACTTGGGGCGGCTCAGTTCGCCGAGCGGGCAACGGTGGACCGACTCCGTGAACTGGCTGAGGCGGTTCCTGAAGGGCCGATGCCTGTCGCGCTCAGCGCCGTAGATCCGGGCAATCCTTTTGGAACCATTCTTCCCTGGCCCTCGCATGGTTCCCAGGTGCGGCCTGCCCGAAGAGCGGGGGCCTTCGTTGTCATCGATCGAGGCCATCTTGTGCTTTACCTGCCTCAGGGCGGTCGTCAGTTGTTTACCTATAACGATCCTGACGATGAAGCACAGACGGAGGTTATTGCCGCCGCGCTGACGGCGCTCTCCGCGGCGCTTGCGCGCGATCACCGTAACCGGTTCACGCTCGAACTGGTTGATGGTGTGCCAGTGAGGACGAGCAAACTGGATCCGGCATTGAGGGTCATTGGTTTTTCCAGCGCGTCGAAAGGCCTGTACTGGGGGAACTGAGAGCTGTCGCCAAACCCAACAGTTGTTGCGTTCACTAAAAGGAGCAAGCAATGCAGGACGCTGTAGTAGCACATCCCACCGTGAGATCGTTGACCCATAGCTTGCCGGGCGCCATCGTCGGCGCTCGCACTAGCTTGGAGGCGAAGCACACGGTTGATTTGCTCGGTCTCTACGCGGAGAGCCTTAGTCCATTGTTCTCTAAGCAGGACATGGCGGCCTATACCCCGTCAGATTTTTCACGACCCCACAACTTGCTGCTACGAGAGAAAAGTTCTTGAGAGGCTTCGCTACTGGGCCCGGCTGCGAAGCCGATCCTTTCTCTGAACCCTACGCAGAGTAATCAATCAACGAAAAGTCCAGAACATGATGAATCCCCATACTCAAACAACCCAATCTTGGCTGGGTATCCCCTACGCCACCGCAGAGCGCTTTGGTCGGCCAAATCTGCTGCCGTTCAATCCGGACTTGCCCTACGACAAGAAGGGACCCGCCCCGGTGCAAGCCGGCGACACCGGCTGGCTCGAAGCCGACAACGGATTGAGTGAGGACTGCCTGAACCTCAACGTCTGGGCACCCGAAGACGTTGGCGATAACCCGCTCCCTGTCATCGTCTACATCTATGGTGGTGGATTCGAGATGGGGGCTAATACCCAGACCACCTCGAATGCTTCGGGCCTTGCCGCCACCGGCCGCGCCATCGGGGTATCGTTAAATTATCGACTCGGCCCTTTTGGGTGGCTCTCGCTCTCCCAATACGGAGGGGTGTTCGCGGACGCCACCAACCTTGGCCTGCAGGACATCATCACTGCACTTCAGTGGGTGAGGGAGAACATCGCTCGCTTCGGCGGAGACCCTAAAAACGTAACAGTCACAGGCCACAGCGCAGGTGCGTTCTCCGCAATCGGGCTCCTTGCCGCGCCGGCCGCCGACGGTCTTTACCAGCGCCTCGCTGCGTTTTCCGGGGGAGCATCCCGGATAGTTCCGGCTTGGTGGGCCGAAGAACTCACAAATACCTTTCTTACTGAACTCGGCATCACAAATGCTCCCGAGCAACTGCTCACTCTGGATGCAAAGCTCTTAGCCGAGACCCTCAACAGGGTCGGCCCGCGTGACATTGGCGATCGAAACGGCATCGACAACACGACGATCGGTATCGTGAATGACCGGTCGCAGCCCGGGGCCGTTCTCGCCGACATCCCGCTGCGTGTCCTCGAATCTGGGCGTCACCGCGATGTCGATATCCTCTTCAGCACGGCGACGAACGAGGCGGATTGGTGGGTCATCAATGCGACTGAGAGCTTCGATCCCCGCAGCATCGATAACCTTGTCGAAGAGCTTGTCAGGAATTCGCGCATCCCACGCAGCCGTGCCCGGCGCATCGTCGCTGCCTACGATGTCAATGGACGCTCCCCGGTTGAGGTTCGTGGGGCGCTACTTACCGATTACATTTACACCCTGCCAGCCGCTCGTTCGGCACTTGCCCACGCCGCGGCAGGCGGAAATGCCTGGCTGCTTAATATTGGCTCTGTGGAGGGGGCGCACGCGGTACACGGTACGGAGCTGTATGGCATTGTTGGCCAGCAGCGCTCCGGACAAAGCAGTGAGCAAGCCACACGTGACACTTTTGTTCGCGATACCCTTCTCGACTTCTCCGCAGGCAACCACAATCGGCTTTGGAACACCGTGATCACCGAACCAACTTCGCACGGCATAGGAAATTCGACGTGTGACCCCACGGCTCACGCGCTCAAAGTCCTGCGAACCTTCTCGGGCATCGAACGGACCTGAGCTGGCATGCATGCTGTAATGCGTTCGACCAGTAAGGCCGGGAACGTAGCGGCTTAATCTATACAGAGCGTCTTCCAGTGCCACAAAGTCAGCAGAAGTCTTTATCCGTTAGAGCAGATTCGAGCGCGGACTACACGAGGCGCTTGCCGGCCCTGGGAAGCAACAAGCTCGAGAGCATCGAAGGGAATACCGGTTGCCCGCAACCAACTCTCCAATGTCGGAAAGTGCTCGAGTCCCGTTCATTCGAGTTCAGTGACCGTTGATTCGATATGTCCATCACAAATGATTTCATCTGGCGGATCGTGGTTTACATCCGCTGTAAGTCAGCGACTGCAAAGGATGTCCGACAGGCTTCCAAGCAAGCGCTATTTCGCTTGCGTCTCGCGGTTCCAAACTTTCAGATGTTCAACGAGAAATTGTGCGAAACCAGCCGCAGATGGCGACAACGCCCGCGTCACAGGCCGGTAAATGCATACCTCGCGGATCGTCTCCGGTTCGACCACTCGGCACATCGTCAGACCGAAGGTCCGTGCTAGTGGTTTCACATAGTCGGGTGTCAGCGTAACAGCGAGTCCTTGTGCGGCAAGACCGAACGCAGTTGTGACGTTGTCGACCACCTCCATTGGAGCAATCCGAGAGTGAGTGGGCCGTTCAGCAAGCATTTGATCCACACTCGCCTCATGATCGCGACTAGTCGCGATTATTGGTAGACCACGGAGATCTTGCCAAAGTATCCGCCGACGACGTGCAAGCGGATGGCTCGGTGCACACCACAGGACCCACGGACTAGGGAAGAGCGGTTCGCGTTCAACGCGCTCGCCGGTAGCTTTGTCGGGGCCCACGGCCAAGTCAACGTCGCCATTTGCGACGTGATCTACCAACTGGTCGACACTGGTATCGATCAGCCGTACGACAACCTTCGGCTCTTGGCTTCGGTAGTCGGCAATGGCAACTGGCAATGCCGTACTCGCTAGAACGAGCGGTGCGCCAACACGTACGATGCCAGCCGCGCGGTTGCGGATATCACTTGCGGCTTGCTCGGCAGCATGCAAGTGGCGGAGTACGGATTCGGCAGACGGCAGGAAGTCTCGGCCCGCAGAGGAAAGATCCACGCGCCGTGTCGTACGATCAAAAAGCCGAAAGCCGAGTTCGCGCTCTAGTTCAGCCAACAGTTGGCTTACGGCTGAAGATGTTAGACCCAGCCGTGTCGCCGCACCGGCGATGCTGTTCAAATCGACAATGGCGAGAAACGCCTCGAATTGTCTGACGGTAACGCGTGTAAGGGCCATCCAAATATTATAAAGGGCAGCTTACGAATCACAAAAAAAAGACTGATTGTTGTTCAGTCGTCGTTGACTGACACTAAGGGGCCGCGAAATTCTAGCGACAATGAATCGCAAACCAATATCGCAATCATGGGAAAAGTCTTATCCGAGTGGTACGGGTTGGGACACCATGCTGCTTTTTCGATGTGCAAGATCCCTGATCAATTTCAGGAAGTGTCGGTCCTCGATCAAATTCCACGACGGAAAGGCGTTGCCACTGAGGCCGACGTTTTGCGGCGGCGGACGAAGTCGACGTCGGCCGGCGTGTCGTCAAACGTAAGGATTTTATTTACTAAAAGATCTCTACGATACGGGTTTGATGAAAAGTGGGCCCAGAGTAACGCGGCAGGCGGGCCAATATTTTGCCGGTTGATGGTTTTGAATTGGGCGGCGCTTAGCAGGTGCGCGTGTCGCCGTGAATCGATATCGACACGATTCGATCACGGATTTAGTGGTGAATCTGAATGTCTGAGAATTGAGGTCGACTTGTGACTATGATGGATTCTTGGAAAAGTTACCAGGAGATGAAAGCAAGACTGGAATTACAGTTGGACATGGAAAGAAGGCGGCTGTTTGATTCCGTTCTTGCCGAGATCGTGGAGTGCGTCAAGGTTTTTGGAATAACAGAGAGTGATATATTCAGTTCGGAATCGACGGGAACTCGAAAGCGTAGAAAGGCAAAATACTTCGATCCCGTCACGGGCAGTACATGGTCCGGAGTAGGGCGTGAACCGCAATGGATAAAGGGGCGAGACCGGAGAGATTTTGCTATAGATAAAGCGGACTCGGAATAGAAAGAAGGATAGCTGATGGGATCGTAGTTTTTGTCAGCCCGGGGATTCACGCTGGCTTCAGCGTGCGAGGTCTTCGCCGATTGATGGTTTAGGAAATGGATTCGCCTTTATCAGCCGATTTGAAATGACTGAATATGAGATAGCGGTGGCGCGGACAGAGAGAGTGCGCCGTACCGTTCCTTCAATATTGTCTTGAATCTGGAAACTGTCTCTGACATCAAGTCACTGCTGAGCGTTCAGAGCTGGGCGAGGTTAGCGCAAGATGAATTCTGGATAGAGGCTTCAGATTGCCATCGGATCTGAACAGGATTGTCTAGTCTGGTACGGCAATTCCCGTTCAATCGTATCAATCTATACGTTTTGCTTGGACTGCCATTGGGTGCACTCAACAGCACTCTAAACAAAAGTGACGCTTATGCCCGATTGCAGGGCATTTCCGTGACAAAAATTCAGTGGAGGCTATGGTGATCGCCATGAGAATATTTCCTCTTGGCAGGTTGTTTTATTCGTAAATGGTTTGAAGTTATGAGAATTCTGGTGGTTGATGGCGATGGCGCGAACGGTGTTGTACCGACCGTTTTGCGAGAACACGGATGTGAGGTCACGGCTCTGGAAAGCCGAGAAAATGCCGTGCGCCTGTTGCAGCAGACGATGTTCGATTTTGTAATTCTGACATGGATCTTCCCGAATGGATCGGCGTCCAATATGCTCCATTGGATTCGCGCGAATCTTGGCCCGCAGATACCGGTCGCTGTTTTGGTAGATGATTATGCGGGAGAAAAGATTGCGGAAGCGCTAAATTCTGGGGCTGACGACGTCATAAGGAAATCGGTTGGGCGAGTCGAATTGGTTGCGCGGGTGAATGCGCTTGTGCGACGGACGTTTATGGCCGGTGGGGATGGTCTCTCAATTCGCGCGGGCGGGTATCTCATACCCAATACCGGGACTTGCATTTACATTAATGGAAATCCCGTTCGCGCGACAAGAAAGGAAATGGATATTATTGTTCTGCTGTTTCGAAATATTGGAAGAATCGTGCCTCGAAAGTATCTAATCGAGGCCGTGTGGGGGCAAGGTGGGGATATGGTCTCGCGATCGTTGGATACTCATATGTACCGTGTTCGAAATAAATTGAAATTGAATGGTGAAAATGGATTGATATTGAGATCGGTATTCTCGGTGGGGTATAAACTCGAGGGTTGCTGAATTTATGGGTGGGGTTGGTGTTGGAGTGATATTATAATTAAAAATTACCATTAAATTTAAATTCCCTGCGCTATGGTAAGGGTGTAATTTTGATGGCTCATAAACATAAATGAGTGGAATTTCCTGGTCGCAAATCTGATCATCGTGGTCATTCTGAATTATGCTGTATTGTAACGTTCAGCTTCCTGCGGCGGCCAGATGTTGAGGGCCTGGCACACATGCTCCTGGATGTGCATAATATGGTTATCGTTAGGTGCAGATTTATTGGCTATTCGGGATATCCGGAAAAAGTGAATTTGCTTTTGATCCGGTCAGAGTTCCGGGCTGTTGTGAATTGGCGCATGCGGAGTGGCGTGGATCCATCGTGCTTTGTTGATTTTCTGCGCGTTGGTTAGTTTTCATGCGTCAGTTCTCGAACCTCGGTAAACCTGTCAGATACCGCGTGGGCTAGTCGATTTATATCATTCGGGCGCCCGCACGAGATGGTGAGCATTGGCTCGAATTGAATTGATTTTTATCAGAAAAATTCTCTGTGCATGCGATTCTAGAGAGCGAACACGCCGCATTGCGTCACCTCAATTCCAAGAAGCGGCTTCCTACGCCAAACCATCTGGACACTCAAAAATCAAGGATGAATATTGCGGTCTGCCCGATAAGTCATTCTTAATGGCTCCCATTAGTTTGTCGTGGCGAAGAGTTACCTCGATTCGAACGTATTCGGGCAGGCATTGCGTGCGGCAAGTTAATGTGCCGCCATTGTCGTGTTTATCTCAATGACGAGATATTCTATTTGTAGGTCGCAAGTGGCAATCATTACCGTCGAGATTGTTTCAATGTGGCTTTAACCAAAAGTGACAATTTTGCCCAATTATTGGGCAGTTTCGTGACAAAAATTCAGCGCTGACCGCGGCGATCGACTGGAGAATGTTTATTAACTGGTGGGTTGCCGATCTCGCTTTACTCACCGTTAGTTCGTCAGGTTCCCTATGCATTATTTGTCTAACAAATATTCGGGTGGGCTATGGCGTTTTTTTATGAAATGACGGTGGAGTACTTTAATGAATAAGAATTACAGAACAATTTGGAATGAAGCACTTGGATCCTGGGTAGCTGCTTCGGAAATTGATTCGGCACGTGGAAAGCCTAGTAAACGGGCAGCAATCGCGATTGTGGCGTTGCCGCTGATGTTGGCGTCCCAGGTCGCATTCGCTCAATATTCGGGTGGATATTTGTCTAATGCTCAGGGCCCCGGGAGCATTGCGATTGGCGGCAACGGAGCTGCGACCAACGCGTGGTCAAACTATGATGTGGCGATTGGTGGGGGGGCTGGCGCAGACTCTCGAGCCGCGACGGGCGGCATTTTCCAGCCGGCCACTGCTGTCGGATATGCGAGCTATGCGGCTGTCTTTGGGGCCGCATTTGGAGCTAGGGCATGGGCTTCGGGTACGAATGCTACGGCCATCGGCTCGACCGCTACCGCCACCGCAGATGGGGGAACCGCTATCGGCTTCGGTGCAAGTGCTGGGAACACCAATGCTGTTGCTCTCGGGTCTGGATCGGTGACTTCTGCTGCAGCGGCTACCACGGGCGTTACCCTCAATGGAGCGACTTACAATTTCGCCGGCACGACGCCCAATTCGACTGTTAGTGTAGGAGCTTCTGGCTCAGAAAGAACAGTTACAAACGTTGCAGCAGGGCGGATTGGCGCTGCGAGCACCGATGCGGTCAATGGATCGCAGCTTTACGCTACGAATCAAGCGTTGACCGCAGTCGGATCGAGTGTGAATAGCCTCTCTACGGCCGTGGGTGCCGCCACTGCTGCTACCAGTTCAATTACTTCTCTTTCTACATCGCTTAGTAGTACAAATAGCTCGGTTGCGTCGTTGTCGACTGGCCTGAGCACGTCGAATAGCTCGGTGAGTTCGCTGTCGACGTCGGCGTCGACGGGGATCAGCACGGCCCAAAGCGGGGTGACGTCGCTGTCGACCGGGCTGAGCACGACGAATAGCTCGGTGAGTTCGCTGTCGACGTCGGCCTCGACGGGGATCAGCACGGCCCAAAGCGGGGTGACGTCGCTGTCGACTGGCCTGAGCACGACGAACAGCTCGGTGAGTTCGCTGTCGACGTCGGCCTCGACGGGGATCAGCACGGCCCAAAGCGGGGTGACGTCGCTGTCGACCGGCCTGAGCACGACGAACAGTTCGGTGAGTTCGCTGTCGACGTCGGCGTCGACGGGGATCAGCACGGCCCAAAGCGGGGTGACGTCGTTGTCGACTGGCCTGAGCACGACGAACAGTTCGGTGAGTTCGCTGTCGACGTCGGCCTCGACGGGGATCAGCACGGCCCAAAGCGGGGTGACGTCGCTGTCGACTGGCCTGAGCACGACGAACAGCTCGGTGAGTTCGCTGTCGACGTCGGCCTCGACGGGGATCAGCACGGCCCAAAGCGGGGTGACGTCGCTGTCGACCGGGCTGAGCACGACGAACAGTTCGGTGAGTTCGCTGTCGACGTCGGCGTCGACGGGGATCAGCACGGCCCAAAGCGGGGTGACGTCGTTGTCGACTGGCCTGAGCACGACGAACAGTTCGGTGAGTTCGCTGTCGACGTCGGCGTCGACGGGGATCAGCACGGCCCAAAGCGGGGTGACGTCGTTGTCGACCGGCCTGAGCACGACGAACAGTTCGGTGAGTTCGCTGTCGACGTCGGCCTCGACGGGGATCAGCACGGCCCAAAGCGGGGTGACGTCGCTGTCGACTGGCCTGAGCACGACGAACAGCTCGGTGAGTT